>NYZA01000250.1 GCA_002686955.1 Gemmatimonadota bacterium | reverse complement strand
TTGCACGTCGCACAAAGCGAAACGGGGGGAAGTGCTGCCAGGGTGCGGAGATGCGCCGCCACAGCAGAAAGTTGGTGAGAAATGCGGGCTAGATCACCGGAGGAGCGCCTCGCGGTCGCGCTCGACTTCGAGGAGCTGGACCCCGCGCTCGACCTGACCAGGCGGCTGAAGGGGTTGGTGCGCACCCTCAAGATCGGTCCCCGCCTCTTCGTAGGACATGGCGCGGCAGCGATCGCCGAAGTGCGGGCGCTCGGATTCGAGGTGTTTCTCGATATGAAGTTCCACGACATTCCGGCCACGGTCGGTGGAGCGTGCAGAGCCGCCTCGCGCCTCGGGGTGCGCTACCTGACGGTCCATATCGCGGGGGGCGAGGCGATGATGCGGGCCGCGGTCGAAGGGGCGCGAGAGGGCGGGGGGACAGAGCCGGCCGTACTCGGGATCACCGTTTTGACGAGTCGGGCGGTGGCCAACACGCGCGAAGTCACCGATCTGGCTCGAGCCGGGCGCGATGCGGGACTGCGCGGGGTCGTCGCTTCGGCGAGGGAGCTGCCGGCACTGCGTCGAGAGCTGGGCGATCGTCCATTGATCGTGACGCCGGGAATCCGTCCCGCCGGAGGTGATGCGGGTGACCAGAAGCGTGTGGCGACGCCGGCGCGAGCGATCGCGGCCGGGGCCGACCTGCTGGTCGTGGGCAGACCGATCTACCAGGCAGCCGATCCGCGAGCCGCGGCCGAGGCGATTCTCGACGAAATCCGGGCCGAAAGCGCTGGTTGACCCCCCCGCTCTTTGCTAAAATCCCGCACTTTATCGAGTAACGAACAAAGGGTTCGCGCAAGAGTAACTTGCCATCTTGGCGCCCAGATGTGCCGCGGATCTGGTCGATCGCCGATCTTCGAAACCGGAGGAATAGCAGAGCTATTTCGAGGATTTCGGAGGTCGGCGATCGGCCGGAGACGTGGTGCGGATGGGATGCCGAATGACAAGTTATTCTTGTGCGAACCCAAAGGGCGAGCAAAAGCGGCCGAAACCTCCGAATGAGCCTTGAAGGGGCTCGATCCATCCGCGCACCTCGCCTCTCTGGGAGCCACCTCTCATGAAGAAGATCTGTGTCGTAGGCGCTGGCTACGTCGGTCTGGTCACGGCCACATGCCTGGCGGACCTCGGCAACGAAGTCATCTGCATCGACGTCGACGAAGATAGGATCGAGGGGCTGAAGAAGGGGATCATGCCGATCTTCGAGCCCGGCCTGGCAGAGCTGGTCGAGCAGAACTGCCAGCAAGAAAGGCTCAGGTTCTCTCTGTCCATGGAGGAGGGGGTTCGAGCGTCAGAGGTCATCTTCGTCGCGGTGGGGACGCCGCCGAGAGAGGGCGGAGGGGTCGATCTGAAGTTCGTCGAGGCTGTGGCGGCCGAGATCGCCACCCATATGAACAGCTACAAGATCATTGTCAACAAGAGCACCGTGCCGGCGGGGACCGGCGCGCGAATGCAGGATCTCATTCGTGCCCAGCGAAACGGCGACTTCGATTTCGATATCGTGTCGAATCCGGAGTTTCTGCGCGAAGGCTCGGCGATCAACGACTTCAAGCGACCAGATCGGATCGTGCTCGGCTGCACGTCCGAGCGCGCTCTCGATGCCATGCGTGCCCTCTACGATCCGCTCTCGATCCCGCCCCTGGAGACGCCGATCATCGCGACCAATGTCGAGTCGGCCGAGATGATCAAATATGCGTCGAACGCGTTCCTGGCGACGAAGATCAGCTTCATCAACGAGATCGCCAACGTCTGCGAGCGGGTCGGCGCCGACATCGATACGGTGGCCAAGGGGATGGGGATGGACTCCCGCATCGGGCCGAGGTTCCTTCACGCCGGGATCGGGTACGGCGGCTCGTGCTTTCCCAAGGACACCGAGGGGCTTCTCGAGATCGCGAGAGACGCCGGCTACGATCTACGGATCGTCGACGCGGTGATGAAGGTGAACGACGTTCAGCCATTGCGCGTCATCGAGAAGCTGCAACGGGTTTTTCCCGACTTGGGCGGCCGCACTGTCGGTCTCTTGGGACTCTCTTTCAAACCGAATACCGACGATCTGCGCGCGGCTCCTTCGGAGCGGATCATCGAGAGTCTTCATGCGGCGGGCGCCAAGATCAAGGCCTACGATCCGGTTGCCGGAGAAGAGGCCGCGAAGCGCAAATGGCCGATCGAGCTTTGTCGCTCGGCGTACGCTACGGTGGCCGGCTGCGATGCGATGGTGGTCGTCACGGAATGGGACGCATTCAAGGAGCTCGATCTGGTAAGGATCCGGGAATCGATGCTGAGCCCAGTGCTCATTGATGGTCGCAACATCTACGATCCGACCGTCGTGGCCGAGGCGGGATTCCACTACGACGGGTTCGGGCGGGGGAGCGCTGCATCGTGAAAGGTGTCATCCTAGCGGGCGGATTGGGTACGCGGCTGAACCCCCTGACCCGCGTGACCAACAAGCATCTGCTGCCGGTGCACGAGAAGCCGATGATCTTCTACCCGATCGAGACACTCGTGGCCGCCGGCATCGAGGAGATACTGATCGTCACCGGTGGAGATTCGGCCGGGGACTTTCTCAAACTGTTGCGCAATGGCCGCGACTTCGGTCTGAAGCGGATGCACTACGCATATCAGGAAGGGGAAGGCGGAATAGCCGACGCGCTCTCATTGGCTGAGGATTTCGCCGACGGCGAGCCGATTGCGGTGATTCTTGGCGACAATATTCTAGAAAAAGGGATCGCCGCGGCGGTCGATGCGTTTCGTGAGAACCCGAAAGGCGCCCGGATCATGCTCAAAGAGGTGCCCGACCCGGAGCGTTTCGGTGTTCCGGAGATCGATGGGGACAGTATTATTCGCATCATCGAGAAGCCGAGCACTCCGCCGAGCCGATTCGCGGTCATCGGTGTCTACATGTACGATGCCTCAGTGTTCGATATCGTGCGCGGACTCGAGCCTTCTGAACGCGGTGAGCTCGAGATCACCGACGTGAACAATCACTACGTAGAACGTGGTGAGATGAAGTTCTCGATCCTGGATGGCTGGTGGACCGACGCAGGTACCTTCGAATCGCTTCTGCGCGCCAGCAATCTCGTGGCGCAGGGGGCTAGTCGATCCGATCCATGATCGCCAGGCCGGAAGCCGTCGCGACATAAGCGATCTCGCCCGAAGGGGCGAAAGCCACACCTGTGACCGACGCGCTTGGGAGCCCGGAGAATGTGCTGTATTGGGCCATCTCCCGCAAAGTGTCGGTCGATAGCACGGAGATTCCTGAACCGGTCGACACCCAGGCGAATCCTCGCGGCCCGAAATCGACATGAGACACATTTGGGCTCATGAGCTCGGATGCGCGGATCCATGTGTCGCCGCGGATCACGATCAGGCCGTCGGGTGTCGCGACCCACACGCCCCCATCGGGGCCGCGGGCGATATGGGGGAACCGAAGAGTTGTCAGCTCTGGGCGATCTGCTGGCCTGAAGGCGGTCCATTCATCGTCATCGGGGTCGTTGGGGGTGCCGCCGTCGCGCCAGCGGTAGAGGGCATCGTCGCTGACGCCGACCCAGTGTTCACCCGAGAGCTCTTCGCTGATCCCGCCGATCCACCCGTCTCCATCCTCGATTCCTGGGCCGAGCGACATCGGTGTGTTCTCCGAGGTCCAGCGAGGGCAAGGGCCGGCGGAGTTGTATGGGAAGATTCGCGTGATGCCATCGCTGCGTGCGATTCCGACCAGGATCGATCCACCCGGCTCGCCGCGGATCACGGTTGCGCGCACCGAGGGCAGGCAATCGGTCGTCCCGTCGAACACGGTGTAGGTGGGGGGGGAGTCGTCCGCGTGCACGATGGCCACGCCCCGATACCAAACCGCGAAGATCGGATCGCCCGTCGCGTCGAGGTCGATGTCGACACGATCCGCGCCGAGCCGAATCGGGGCGGCGAGGAGCTCGGTCGAGCCCTCGGGGGTGACCTTGTAGCCCTCGCCGCGGAAACGGGAGGTCCATGCGCTGCCCGAGGGATCGGTTACAACTCCAGCCAGCGATTCGTTTTCCAGCGCGATGTCTCGAAGCACCAGCTCCGCTGGAGTGGACGGGGAGGCACAGCAGGGCTCTTTGCAGCCGGGCAGGACCCCGAGCGCGACGGTGCACGCCAAGGCGAGGGCAGGGCCGCTGGAGAGTGGGAATCGATCGGTCACGGGAAGCAGCGGGAGAGGATCTGGACGATGGACTCGATCTGATGGTCGGACATGTCCGAGGAGGAGGGTAGAAGAAAGCCGCGAGAAGCCAGGTCTTCGGCGGCCTCGGTCGAACCCCGCGGGCAGGTCGTGAAGGGGGGGAGCCGATGCAAGGGTTCGAAGAAGGGACGGGCTTCGACGCCCTCGCCCCCGAGCGCATCGAGCACGCGCTCCCGGGTATCGAGATCGGATGCCAGGCAGGGGGGGAGCCAATCGAGGTGGAGGGTGTCTGGGGGCACGCCCAGCCAGGCGAGCGGAAGGCGATGCTGCTCAAGGGCTTTTCGATACTGGAGTTCGCCCCTCCGCCGACCCGCGACGAGCTCGCCGAGGCGCTCCATCTGCGCGGTTGCAATGGCCGCGTGCAGATTCGAGATGCGGCAGTTGTCCCCGATCCGCTCGTGGACGAAATCGCGCCCAGGGCGGCGGCCATGATTCGCGCGCATGCGGGTTCGATTCGCTGCCGCCCGATCGGGCAGGCGGATCGCGCCGCCCGCTCCTCCCGTCACAGTCTTGGTGCCGTTGAAGCTCAAGCAGGAGATGTGGCCCCACCGACCCGCCGGAAGATCGTTCTCGCCGGTGGCGCCGAGCGCCTCGCAGGCGTCTTCCACCAGCGCGCATCCGTGGCGATCGGTAATATCGAGTAGAGACGACCAGCTCGCCACGCGCCCCAAGAGGTCGACACCGATGACCGCCTTCGGCGGGCGGTCTCGATGCCGAACTCGGTCTTCCAGCAATGAGGCCAGCTCGGCAGCGCAGATCAGGCCGGTCTCGGGCTCGACCGCCGCGAAGAGCAGCCTCGCTCCCAGACAAGCGGCCGCGTTCGCGGGGGCGACATAGCTGAGCTGCGGAACGACGACTTCATCCTCCGGACCGACGCCGAGCTCGAGCAGGGCGAGGGTCAGTGCCGACGTGCCCGATGTGGTGGCCACGACCAGCGCCGGCTGAAGGCCCAGATGGCGCGCGACGATCTCTTCGAGACGCGCTCCGAAGGGACCACCGGCCGTGAGCTGGCCTGAATCGATACACTCCTCGATGTAGCGGCGCTCCAGCGCGCCGAGCGAAGGCTCGGATAGACGGACGATTTTCACGCTTCGAGCATAGCCGGAAAGACCTGCTTCATGCCTCCGACAGTCACCGTGATCGTTGTTGCCCTCGGCGCGCGAGCTTCGCTGAAGAGAGCACTCGCTTCGATCCCAGAGGGCTGCGAGGTGATCGTCGTGGACCACGGCCACCCGCTCGGCCGCCCGGTGGTCGAGGGCGATCTGCCGCGCGGCGCTCGGCTCGTGAGGGCGGATCGGAACCGCGGTTTTGGCGCGGGCTGCAACGAAGGTGCGCGACTTGCCGGGGGAGAGCTGCTGCTTCTTCTCAATCCCGACGCCGAGCTCGAGCCCGGCGCCGTCGAGACGCTGGTCGCCCGGATAGAGAGGGACGAAGCGATCGGCGTCGTAGGGGGCAGGCTGCTCCGCCCCGATGGGAGCGACGAGCTTTCGTTCGGAAGGCGACCCCGGCCCTGGGATCTGCTCGTGATCGCGCTTCGCCTCGATGGGTTCGCGCGGCTCTTCCCCTGGCTCGGGAGCTTCCGGATGGCCGCCGCCGACCGCTCCGCGCCCGCGGCCCCCCACTGGGTGAGTGGGGCCCTTCTGCTGATCCCCGCCACGATCTTTCGCCGTGTGGCGGGCTTCGACGAACGCTTCTTCATGTACTGCGAAGATGTATATCTTTGCGAGCGGGTTCGAGCGAGCGGATCCGAGGTTGCGTACGAGCCGAGCGCGAGGGCGCACCATCGCGGGGGTGGAACGGGACCGCCCTGGTCGGCGAGACGCCATGTCGAGCACTGGCGCAGCTGGCGCATCTACTGGGGGCTTCGCGGGCTCCCCGGTGCCCCCATCGTCGCCCTGACGGCGCTTGCGGGGGCGATTCGGGTCGTCGAGTCCTTGCCGGTCGCGCTGTTCATGGGGGCGGCGGCGGCCAGCGAACGCATTCGTTGCGGACTGGGGCTCATTCGGCTCTCGCTGACCGGTCCGAAAAGACCTTCCCAGCGAGGCGCCGAAGGCGGATTCTTGGAGCACGTCCGTTCGCGAACCGCAAAGGAGGCCCCCGATGCTGCAGACCTTCAATGAAAAGAACCGCGACATCATCGTCAACATCAACGGCGAGCTGGTCCACCGCGATCAGGCCAGGATCAGTCCATTCGACAGTGCCGTTCAGGGAGGCGACGCCATCTGGGAGGGTCTGCGTCTATGCAAGGGCCGCGTGTTCAAGCTGACCGAGCACCTCGACAGACTTCGCTCATCGGCCCTCGCGCTCGCCTACACCGATCTTCCCTCCCGAGAGCGCATCACCGAAGAGATCAGGCGCACACTCGAGGAAAACGACATGACCGACGGCGTCTACATCCGTTTGACGCTCACGCGAGGCGAGAAGATCACCTCTGGACTGGATCCCCGTCTCAATCGCTCCGGCCCCACGCTCATCATCGTCGCCGAGCACAAGCCCCCAGTCTACGACAGCGACGGGATCGAGCTGATCACGAGCACGATCCGGCGTGCTTCGCCCGACTGCCTAGATCCCAAGATCCACCATGCCAACATGCTCCCGTCGATCCTCGCCAAGATCCAGGCGAACGCTGCGGGCGCCGACGATGCGCTCATGCTGGACCTGAACGGGTCGGTGGCCGAGACCAACGCTACGCATGTTTTTCTCGTCGAAGAGGGGAAGTTGGTAACGCCACCGGCGCGGGCTTGCCCCGAGGGGATCACGCGGGCGACCGTTCTCGAGCTCTGCGCGACGAATGAGATCCCTTGCGAGGTCCGCGAAATCACCCTGACGGATGTCTACCGCGCCGACGAGATGTTCTGTACCGGCACGATGGGCGGACTCGTCGCGGTTACCGCGGTGGACGGCAGGCCGATCGGCGACGGAAAGGTCGGGCCCGAAACCCGTTACATCGCTCAGCTTTTCGAAGACGAATCGGAGCGAGCGGGGGTGAGGATGGTCGGCTGATTCAGGCTCCTTGCGAGTTTCCCTCCGCGGGAATATGAACCAGGATCACAGATGCGGGCCGCCGATCCCCTCAGCCCGCATTTTTCACCGAAACGCTACTACGCCGGCGCATATCCGCACGTGGCCGGCACTTCCCACCCTCGCCGCCTGTGCGACGTGGGTGCTACCACGCCTCCGCGCGGCAAGGGCACGAAGCACCTGCCACGCACGGATCTCCGCCGGCTCGCGACGCGTTTCGGTGAATGATGCGGGCTCAGTCTCGGTGAGGTGGCCGAGGGAGAACCTCTATGCACGCGACCGCGCCTGTGGTCACTCTGGTCATCGCTGGGGCTTGCTCCGGCTGCTACGAGAATTTCGGCAAGACCCAGATTCTGAGCTCGGGGGCCGCTGTCGAAGAGAGCCGAATCGTGGTGGATCTGGCCGATCGGATCCACCTGATCTACGTTTGCGGCGGTGACCTGGCGGCGCAGAGCTCGCTCGATCGAGGGGTAAGCTGGGCAGAGGTCGCCATCGACACAGGGGTGCTCGGGGGCGGGAATCGGCTGGCGGTTCTTGCCGGCGACGTCGAGGCCGACCATCTCTACTCCTTCTACCGGGTCGACGATCCTGCTCTCAAGTTCGCGCGAACAACCGATGGTGGAACAACTTGGAACTCGTCCGAGATCACGACCGCGGCCGATTCCGCTCGGGGTTTGTGCCTTGGTGAGAACCCTCACGATGGAGCGTTGGTCTTGGCCTATGGCGCCGATGGGGTGGCTTACTCCCGCTTCAGCGCCGACTCCGGCGAGAACTGGTCGGCGCCCTCGGTGATTCGGGTGGGCGACACCTCGAGCCTGCGGCTGTGGAAGCTCGCCTTCTTGGCCGACGGAGAGCTGGCTGCCCTCTTTTCCGATGCGGTGGACAACCCGTCGACGCAGACCTTCTACGTGGCATCCTCGTGGGACAACGGACAGACATGGACCTCGCCAGTCTCTCTCTACGAGCCGATCTCGGGAGAGCAAAGCGAATCCGGCGACCTGATCGTAGCGAACGAACAGCTCCACGCGGCCTTCTCCACGCGCTTCGGCGACCGCTCCTCGGTGAACCACGCCTCACGTTCCGGAGAGGATTGGGAGGTCGAGTCGGCCATTCTGGAAAACACACAGAGCGTAGTGGCGGACGTCCATTTGGCAACCGCGATCGCCGGGTGGCCGATCTTGGCCAGCTATCGGCAGGCCGAGAACATCTACTACCAGGTTTGGGACGAGTGGACCTGGACTTCTCCGGCCCGCCTCAACAACGCTTGGAAAAGGGTCCTCGCGCATTACGGCGGCATGGGCGTTCTCTCCGATGGCGCGATCGGAGCGACCTGGAGCGATGACCGTCTACAGCCCGGCGTGTCAGCCGATCTGGCCTTTGCTCTTTCCGATCCGAGCAATGAGCTCGACTACGGTGTCAGCCTGGTCGACTCCACGCTGGTCTCCACTCTGGTCGAGGGTGATTCGATCCGATTCGACTTCGAGGTAGGGAACTGGACCTCATGGCCGGGCACCGTGGATGCGTGGATCGAATACAGCGGCGACCGGGGCCGCTCCGGGCTGCTTTCGAAGCGGCGGATCACGTTGAATCCGGGCGAGAGCTCGATCCTTAGATTGGAACGGCTCGTCCCGATCGGTACCGCCGCTGGCCGGTGGGATCTCAAGGTACTCGTGGGGGACTTCCCCGTCGCGGACTACGACACCGATATGTTCTCGGTGGAGGTGGTGTCGGCGTCCCCGACCGATGGAAGAGCGTATCGAGCCGCGCTGAAGTAGCCGCGACGACGATCTTTCTGGTGATCCGGCTCAGTCGGTCGACACAGGGGGTAGGAGCCTGTTGCGCGTGGACTTCGCGCCGATCCGAACCACCCCCGAAAGAGTGCCGATGAGCCACTTTCAAGTCGACATCCGGAACTTCCCGCGCAACCACTATCCGGTGCTCAAGGCGCTCTACCGCGTGCCGGCCATACGACTCGCGCCGGCATTCGCCGTCATGACGGCCGACACCGTGAGCGTCATCGGTTTCGGCTGCGGAATCGCCGCTTCGGCCCTTCTGGTTCTCGGGATCAACGTTCCCGCCCTCGTTCTCCTTCACGCATCGATGCTGCTCGACTATGTCGATGGCGAAGTGGCGCGTCTGCGCAATCAATGCTCCCTGCACGGCGCGTGGCTCGAGGTTGGGCTGGACAAGGTTCAGGCGGTGTGTCTGTTCGGCGGCCTCTCTCTAGGCGCGGCGGGCGCCGGGGGCGATGCCGGCGCGGC
>NYZA01000249.1 GCA_002686955.1 Gemmatimonadota bacterium | reverse complement strand
GCGCGGCACCGCCCCCGTTGAACTATCCACCCGCAACTTCCTACACTGCAACGAGTCACTACCAACCTCGAACCCCACGCGCCAGGAACCCCTTGCGCCTTCCCTCGCGTTCTCAAGCGATTCTCGCGCTGCTCGCGCTTTTGGCCTGGGCGCCCGCGCTGGCGTCCCCCTTCTGGCTGGACGATTTCCTGCAGCTCGAACGCGCCGAGGCCGTGTGGAAAGACCTGGGCGCGCTCTTCACCGGTTTTCGTTTCGGTCCGGCCGACGTCACACCGCTATGGCTCGCGAACGCGGACTGGTCCGTCTACTATTTCCGGCCGCTGGTTCAGGCTTTCTTCGCTCTGGACTGGGGAATCTGGGGGGACCTGCCCGCCGGCTACCACCTCACCAATTCGCTCCTCCACGCCATCGCCACGCTCCTCGTCGCCGCGGTCGCCGCCAGGTTTTCGCGCGACGCGCGCACCGGACTGATCGCCGGCGCGATCTTCGCCGTCCACCCCTCTCACCAAGACAGTGTCGCCTGGATCACCGGGCGAACCGATCTGATCGCGGCGATCCCCTTCCTCGCCGCCCTGCTCGCCCATCTTCGCTGGCGCGAGGGCTCGAAGCGGCGGGCTTGGGGCCTCACGGCGGTCCTTCTCCTCTCTCTCGCCTTCCTCGCGAAAGAGAGCGCCGCCGCCTTTCCCTTGCTCGTGGCCCTCCTCGCCTGGCTCGATGCCTCCCCCTCTCCATGGCGCCGCCGGATCGCCGCGAGTTTCGCCGCCGCTTGGCCTTCCATCCTCGTCACCACGGCTTATATCGCCCTGCGCATGGCAACGGGCGGCTTCGGCAGTCCCGGATCCGCGTATCTGAGCTCGCCCACCTCGGCCGATTTCGTGCTGGTCGCCTTCTGGCGCTACTTCCTCTACCTCGCGAACCTCGTCTTCCTGATCCCCGTGGAACCAGTCGTGGTCGGCCCGGCACTCGCCGCGCGGCCCGCCGTGGTCATCGCCCTATCGTCGACCTTGGTGCTGCTCACTTGGGGTGCCCATCGCCTCGTCCGCCCGAGCCGCGCGGTCATCGTGGGCCTTCTCTTCGTTCTCGTCACGCTCCTGCCGGCCATTCCGGTGGTGGAAGGTCAGCGCTTCCTCTATCTGCCCTCGGCCGGATACGCTCTTGCCCTCGGGGCCGCTCTGGCGGCGTGGAAAGACCGTCGCCGCTGGGTTCTCGCCGCCTTGTGCGGCCTCTTCATCTCGGCTTCCTGGGTGAAGACCGCCTTCCGGGACGGACTCGTTCGCGACACAATGGCTCCGCTTCACGCCCTCGCCGACCGGCGCGAGGCCATTCGGCCGGGGGACCATCTCTACTTTATCGATCTGCCGCCCCTCGTGTGCATGGGATTCGGAGCGGCAATCCGCCACATCTTGTCGATGCCCCATATCGAAGTGACCGCCTTGACCCTCTCGCCGGAGCTGCCTCCGAGCGTCGCCCGCTGGATCGGCTCTTCCTCAGCCGCCACCGCGGATGCGGCGGGATCGGTGAGACTGCGGCGAGATCGTGCCGATCGTCTGATCGTGGACCGCCCGGGCGGCGAGTATTTCGCCACTTTCATCGAACGCTTCTTTCTCTGGGGCGAGACGGTGCCGCGCGAAGGCAGTCTCGTTAGAAGCGGGGGGCTCTCGGTCGAGGTGGGCGCTCGAGGCGCAAGAGGGGGCGTGCGCTCGATGGCCTTCGACCTGGAGGGTGGACTCGATTCGCCACGAAACCGGGTTTTCCTCTGCTCGCCGGACGGCGCCGAGCGGGTTCTCCCCGCCGATCTGCCGCTCGCGGACCTCCCTCCGAGCAATCCCGAGGAGCTCCAATGAACAGGCCCGGGGTTCGATACCAGAGCTACGATTGGCGCAAGTCGCTCTGGCTCGGACTCTTCATCGGTCTGGCCAACGGCGTACTCGCCGCGACCGCCGCTTCGTGGACCGAAAACCCCTTGCTCGGAAGTTGGTACTTCGTGTGGGAGTACGGGCTTCGCCTGGCGGCCGGCCCCGCCCCGGAGTGGCTCTACGCCGGGCTCGGCTCGCTCGCCGGGGCCTTCACGCTCTTCGGCGTGGCCGGACTGGCGACGGGAGCTCTGCAAGCGATCTTGCTGGCGCCTTTCGGCCGTCGCCTTGGTGCGAGGAGTCGGCTGGCCGGCGCCCACTTCGGCCTCGCGGTGTTCCTGCTCCTCTTCTCATACGGACTGGTCGGCACATTCGACGTGGCGTTCAGCCACGCCGAGGTGACCTCCATGGCCCGGCGGATCATAGGGGTGATCTTCTTGGTGGCGGTCTTGTTGGGCTGGGCTGCGGGACGAGTCGCCGGGCCGGCCATCGATCGCTGCAGCCGTGTGCCGGGACGCGGGATCGTTCTCGTCGTTTTGGCCTTCGTCGTGCTAGGCCCAGGGCTGGCCGGCGCTCTCCAGGAGCGCAGCCGGCGCGCGCTCGATGCCACGCCCAACACGCTCTCTCCTCCAGGCCGCGTCATCCTGCTCGGAATCGATGGTCTGGAACGTTCGCTCATCTACGAGCTGGCCGCCGAGGGACGGCTGCCGAACTTCGCACGCGCCATCGCCGGCGGCGTCATCGGCCCTTTGCGCACCATCATCCCCTACTATTCGCCGGTCGTTTGGACCTCGGTCGCGACCGGCAAGCGCCCTCACAAGCACGGTGTCACCGGCTTCGTCGACGCCGAGACCCATGACGCCGATCTGCTCGATCGTCGCGATATCGGGTCGGCGGCACTCTGGGATATCGCCGCCGCACGAAATCTGCGTGGCGGATTCGTCAACTGGTACTATACATGGCCAGCCGTACGCCCGGGCGATGGATACATGGTTTCCGACCGCCTGGCATATACCGATCTGCCGCTGAATGTCGCGCCCGATTCGCTCGCGCCGATCGTTCAGCACGAAGTATCGAGCGGGTGGAATGCGTATCCGATGGATCGATATGTCGATCTCGAATTCGATGAGGAATACAAGCGCTTCCCGAAGAATACACTCGATTACGAGCGGCACCATTTCTACATGGTACTGGAGCGCTCGATCGCGCGAGATGTCGCATCGATTCGGTCCGCCGTCGCCATCGAGAGCGCGTCCGACGACTCATCCGATCTGCTCGCGGTGTACATTCGTGCAAGCGACGCCGTATCGCATATTCACTGGAAGCACCATGTCGCCAGCAGCAATCCCGGGATTGCTCGCCGTCTATGGGGTGTGGAGAGAGAAGATATCGAGTCGTTCGGCGAAGCGGTTCGCGGCTACTACGGAACTGTCGACGATCTTCTCGGCGAGATCATGGATCTGATGGACGAATCGACCACTCTCGTCATCGCCTCGGATCATGGTTTTGGCTTCAATCTCGCGGGTGGGCGCGCGGTCAAAGTAGATCGTTTGCTGCAGGCCTTGGGTTTTCTGCATTTCAACGAGGGCACCGAAGAGATCGACTGGTCCCGTACCGGGTTTTTCGACAATCCCAACAACCTTCGAATTGCGGCGAAGCGCCGCGTATCCGCCAATCTTGCTGGACGTGAGCCGCAAGGAACGCAGTCGCGCGAGGCCAATCGGAGGCTTGTGAGTGAGCTCCAGGCGGATCTGAAGAACTTGCGTACAACGAATGGACTGGCGGTCTTCACCGATGTCCGTTCTTCGGAGCTGTCCGGTGGCATCGACCTGGTAGTTCAGATTAATCGTCATCTTCCACTCGACGGATCGATTCTGTTGCCGGATGGGCGGCACTTTCCTGTTTCCGAGATGGCGGTCAACTTTCGGATCTCGGGTATGCACCGTATGGACGCGACACTATTGATGTGCGGCCGCGGCGTGGATGGTGGGAGAAAGGTGCGGGGGGCCGGCGTACTCGACATCGCTCCGACGGTGCTGCACCTGCTCGGTCAGCCGATTGCCCGCGACATGGATGGTCGAGTTCTCACGGAGCTGCTGGCCGATGAGCCGGCGGCGCGTGCTCCGGTCTATTTGGAAAGCTACGATTCCACAAGATTGGTCGAGGCGGGAGGGGTGCGTTCCGACGCGCGGGTGGACGAAGTGATCAAGGAGCAGCTTCGATCACTGGGGTACATACAGTAGTGCGATTCGAAGATCCCGGCGGCGCGGGGAGCCGACCCTGTGGAGAGCTCGCCGTGGCTTCGGGCGTTGGGTTCGTGGTTGGATGGACGCTCTGGTGGGGATCGCGTCTCTGGTCGGAGTCGGCCCACATCGTCGATTTCGGGCTCGAGGCGCTGGTCTTTCAGGCCCTGCATCTCATGGGAGCTTCAGCCGCACTCCGACTCGGAGGGGCCGGCGCTCTCGCGGCCACGGCGGGGCTGATCGCGGCGACGGTGGGGGCGGCCCTGGCGCCGCTCACCTATTTTTGGGCGAGGGCGCGCGGAGGGCCGTGGAAGCACCCCGAGCGGGAAGCACGGCGGCTTGGGCGGCACGCCGGGCTCCAGGTTGCCATCTCCGGGGCGGCATGGTTGGCGATCGAAGCGAAGAGCCTGGCCTTCGAGGCCTCTCTGGTCGCTAGCCCCGCCGTGGTGAAGTTGCTGCTCTTCGGCATCTTGACGGCGCCGCTGGTGGGTTTCGTCGTATCGCTTACGGTTCAGGCTCTTTTTCGCCCCGTTTTGGGGGGCTTGGGTCCAAACCGGTCCCGTCGATTCGAACGGCTTGCCGGTGCGTTGCCGATCGGTGCGCTCCTTCTGCTCCTCATCGGTGCCCTCTCTCCTCCGGCGGGAAGGGGCGCGGAGCGGATCGAGACCGCGAGCGCAGCTCCGATCGATTCCCCGGAGCGTGTTCTTCTGATCGGCGTCGACGGGGCCTGCTTTCCGGTGATCGATCGACTGATCGATGTGGGCCTCGTGCCGAACCTCGCGGGGCTTCTCGAACGCGGAGCGGGTGGCCGTCTGCGGGCGGTCATGCCTCCCTTCTCGCCGCCGGTCTGGACGACGATCGCCACCGGCGTACGTCCATGGCGCCACGGGATCGATCGTTTCGCGATTCCGATTCCCGGAGACTACCGATCAGAGCTCGTCGGCTCGGTCCATCGCCGCGTGCCGGCCCTGTGGGATGTGGCCTCGACGGCCGGCCTTCCCGTGCTTTGCGCGGGATGGTACGCGTCTTTCCCAGCGACACCATTGTCGGGCGCGATGGTGAGCGACCGGGCTGCCGCGGAGCTCGAGGGGAGATGCGCCCCGGAAACGCTCTGCGATGACGTGGACGGGATCCTGAGGCGAATCCGCTCCGACGCGGACTGGTTCGAGCCGATTCTGGGACCATCCGAGCCGGCGACCGAAGAGGAGCGATCAGCGTTGGACCTCCTGCGCGAAGAGCTCGTCGAGGATCGCCTGATTCTCGATGTGGCCGACACTCTGCTGTCCAAAGAGGAGTGGCGTCTCGCGTGCGTCTATGTGCGCGCCACCGATTCGGCGCAGCATCTGCTCTGGAAGTATAGGACAGCGGTTGCGAACCCGACCCTGGCCGGCCGGCTCTGGGACGTGGACCCGGGAACGCTGGAGCGACGCGCGGCTGTCGTCGATTCGATCTACGCCTGGACCGACCGGAGGATCGGACGTCTGATCGATCTTGCGGGGGAGGAGACCGCGGTCTTTGTCGTATCGGATCATGGGGCGGGGGCCCGCCTCGGGACGACACGCAGCTACGACCTGAACCCCTTGCTTCGGAGGCTCGGGCTACAGGAGGTCGATCGGGAGGGCGAAATCGATCTCTCGCGATCGATTCTTTATGAGCGAAGGGATGAAGTCCCCTTTTGGAGTCCTTGCCGATTCCTCCACCTCTCCATCGCCGGAAGGGATCGCGAAGGGCTCCTCGACCCCTCGCGGGCCGAGCAGGCCCGTGATGAAGCCGTCGCCTTGCTCAGTCAGCTTCGCCGATCCGATCGCCGCCCCCTCTTTTCCGATATCGACATCCTTGATTTCCACGCCGCCGACCCGCTGGCGGCCGACTTGAGCCTTCGTTTCAATGGGGGACTGGACACCGGCATGGCGGTCATCATTCCCCGCGGAGAGCGGTTGGACGCCGCCGACTTCGCTCCGGAATCGAAGGTGAGCTCGTTTTCGGGGAACCACCGCATGGGGGGGATCATCGCCGCGGCCGGCCCGGGCCTCCGGGAGGACGGAGCTACGATCCTCGGAGTGAGCGCTCTCGACGTGGCGCCCACCGTGGCGACACTTCTCGGGTTGCCGGTCCCTGATGACACCGAGGGGCGTGTTCTGAGGGAACTCCTCGATCCGGAGTGGCTCGATGAGAATCCACCGCGATCGATCGCCTCTTGGGGCGAGCGAGAGACCGGTGGAGGCGTCTACCGTGGGCGGGCCGACGAAGAGTTTCGCAAGCGACTCGAGGCCCTCGGGTATCTAAGATAGAGATCACAGGAGAGCGAAACAGCGCACCCCTACGGACAGCGAGACCTCATGAGATCCTGGCTCTATCGCAAGGCGGAGCGATACGACAAGATGCTGAGCTGGCTGCACGGCGATACCGTCGGCCGGAGATTCGGCCTGATCGCGTCGATCGTGGGTGAGGGCCAACGGGTGCTGGATCTCGGGGCCGGCACCTGCCGGCTCGCCGCCTTTCTGCATCCGAGCTGCCGCTACATCGGCGCCGAGCTGAATCCGACCTTCAGGGCACACGCCGAGGCCCGGGGGATCGAGACGATAGAGCTGAACGTTTTCGATTTCGATCGCTACCCGACCGATGTGGACGTGCTCGTGGCGGGCGATCTGCTTCACCACCTGATCCCGAATGTGGGGGATTTTCTTCGGGGCATCGGCCGCTTGAAGATTCCGCGGATCGTCGTTTGCGAGAGCTACCCCTATGGAGCGAGCGTCTTGACCCGCATCCTCGGCCCGATTCTCGACAACGACGGCATAAACAATCTCCCCGCGAGGATCAGGCACCACCTCTTCGACGAGTTCACGGAGCGGCGCCTGCGCGACGAAATGACGGCCGCCTTGGCCGATCGCGAGGCCCGTTTCGAGCTGCTCTCCGAACGATCCGAGCCGGGAAAGGAGAAGAGGGGATGGGATACGATGGTGGCCAGCTTCATGCGGCGAGAGAAAAAAGCGTGAGTGTAACCAGCCAGGATCTGCGCGAAGCCCTCGATCGGGTGGCTTCCGGACGGGTCGCCGTCATCGGCGACCTGATGGTCGACCAGTATCTCGACGGAGATACACTGCGCATTTCGCCCGAAGCACCCGTGCCGGTGGTCGAGGTCGACGAGGTTCATCATCAGCCCGGGGGGGCGGCCAATGTGGCGCGCAACGTACGCGTCCTCGGTGGTGATGTGAGCGTGGTGGGGCTGATCGGGGCCGATCCCGCCGGCAGGGATCTCGGGCGACTTCTGCGGGATCAGGGTGTGCGGGCCACCGGTTTGGTGGAGGACGCTACCCGTCCGACGACCGTCAAGACACGGGTGAGGGCGCGGGGGCAACAGATCGTCAGGGTCGATCGGGAGCGGGCGGATCCGGCTTTGCCCGAATACGAGGATGCGTTGATCGAAGCCGGGCTCGAGGCGATCGAACGCAGCGATGCTCTTCTTCTCGAGGACTACGACAAAGGCGTTCTGACCGCTCGGTCGATCGAACGACTCGTGGCATTCGCGCGCGACGCGGGGAAGCCGGTCACGGTGGATCCGAAGTTTCGAAACTTCTTCCGATACGAGGGTGTGACGCTTTTCAAGCCGAATCTGCAGGAGGTCGAGAAGAGCTTGGGGACGGAGCTCGACGGCGATGACGAGACCTTTGATGCGGGGGCTGAGATGCGTCGGCGGCTCCGGTGCGAGGCGGTTTTGCTGACCCGTGGGCATCGCGGCATGACTCTCTTCGACAGCGACCGGGAAGCTCCTTTTTCGTTGCGACCGAGCGCCAGGGAGGTGTTCGATGTGTCGGGGGCGGGAGACACGGTAATCGCGACCCTCACCCTTGCCGTAGCGGCCGGAGTGTCGCTGCGAGTCGCGACGGTGCTCTCGAGCATCGCGGCCGGGATCGAGGTCGGACGTATGGGGGTTTCCGCGGTCGAGACCGAGGAGATACTGGCGGCGATCGGAGAAGGCGAGCGGACATGGGGCGTGTAGTAGAGCGGGCCGAGGGGTGCCGTGTATGCGAGGTCGCGCGACAGTCGGGCAAGCGGATCGTCTTCACCAACGGTTGTTTCGATCTGCTTCACCACGGTCACGTGGCCGTACTCGAAACAGCGGCATCGTTTGGCGATCTCCTCGTAGTGGCGGTCAATGACGATGAATCGGTCAGGCGAATCAAGGGAGCAACCCGGCCGCTGCTTCCGCTCGAGGGGCGGACACGGATCCTGGCCGCTTTCGAATCGGTCGATCTGGTTGTTCCATTCTCCGAAGACACCCCGCTCGATACCGTACTGGCGTTACGGCCCGACGTATTGGTCAAAGGCCACGACTATTTGAATCGAGAGGTCGTCGGCGCCGACGAAGTGCGGTCGTGGGGCGGAGTCGTGAAGCTGGTACCGATGATCGAGGGAGTGTCGACCAGCGAATTGGTACGTCGAATTCGACTCTCCGCGGAGAAAGGGGAAGCATGAGAACCGTACGCTGGTTGTTGACCGTGCTGGTGGTTTTTTGGGCGATCGCGACAGCGTTGTCAGTGCTTTGGGTACGTCCTTGGGCTCCGTTGGAAGTAGCACTGGCCGATCCCGATGCCGCCCCCAGGGGCTGGAAGACGCTCACCGGCGCCATACACGTTCATACCCTAGCTTCCGACGGAGGGGGAACGGTTCACGAAGTGGTTCGTGAAGCGGCCGCAGCGGAGCTGGATTTTGTCGTGCTATGTGACCACAACACACTTCGCACGGCCGCGGAGGAGGGAGAGCGCTTGGGGGTCCTGGTGCTTTCCGGGATCGAGTGCTCGCTTGGCAGTGATGGTCACGCGCTGTTTCTCGGCTCCTCGGGCTTGAGAGATGAAGAGGTCGGGCACGGCGGACGGCGTTTCTATGATGCTCTTTCGCCTTCGCGTGTGCCTTTCGTCGCGCACCCGACCAACAAGCGCCATCCCTGGGCAGCCGATGTTTGGCCGGCCGGGGGGGGGATGGAGCTGATGAGCTTCAACTCGTCTTGGCGAATTCGCTCCCCGATCGAGCTGGCGGCGGCGGTATTGGCGATCCCCTTCGAACGCCGCGCCGCGTTTGCGTCGATCATCCGGGAGCCGGTCGACGAGCTGGAGCTCTTGGCAACTTTCGACTCGCCTCCACCGCTGATCGCTTCGGTCGATGCTCATTCCCGCCTCGACCTGATCGGCGACTCGATGCTTCGATTCCCGAGGTATCAAGATCTCTTTCGCGTCCTGTCCACTCGGGTCTATGTGCCGCTTCCCTGGCCATCGAGCGCTTCAGCGAGAATCGATCTGGCGCGCCAATCGCTCGAATCCGGGCGTTCCGATGCCGTCGTTCCCGCGTTCGGCGCGGTTCCACCCCTGGCCTTTGTTGCCGAGACGGTCGAAGGCAGGCTCGAGGTCGCCGGCGCTCGATTGCCGGCCGATGTGGTCACGAAGCTCAGCATCGAGCTCGCCGCGAGTGGGGTGGGGACCGATTTGAGCTTGATCCACAACGGGAAGGTGCACGCGCACTTGGGTCCCGATTCCACTCCAAGGATCGTCGTGCTCGAGCCGGATCCGGGTATTTGGCGAGTCGAGGTGCGGCAGGTTCGGGATGAGAAGAACTCAGGAGAACGGACTCTCCACCCGTGGATCTTCTCCAACGCGATCCATCTCACCGAGTTGAAGATCCCCCACTAGGAGCCTGTTGCGCATAGACTTTCGAGCCCGGTATTCGAGCTCGTTTCGAGATCAAGGAGCCGAGTCCGCGGGAAGCGGCGCGAAGTACCACCGGGGCATGAATCTGCGCCGCCTCGTGACGGAAGTTGGTGAGAAATCCGGGCTAGGGACAGAGAGAAAAAAAAGGGCCGACGCCCTCGCCAAAAGCGGGACGCCGGCCCATTGTGCACCAAGCCCCAAGGAGGCGGTCGGCATAACCAATCCGGGTGCGCGTCGGGGGAGACGCTATGCGGGGCTTGGTGTGTTCATGCCTTACCGCAAGCGATGTGCCATTTCGATCGCCGCGGGCAGGTGGGCGTCGCCAGAGGCTAGAAGGCGGTCAACGGGTTGGGTTTGGCTGCCCGTCCTCGGAATCGTGTCCGGCCGATCGGCGATCCCTTCTTTGACGAGGATTGCCGATCTGGCGCAGATGAGGCACCGATGCCCGACGAGGGTTGTCACGGTGACAGCCGGGACGATGGCTTCCGGCGATGCCGTGCAACCCCTTATGGGTGCATGGAAGCCGTTTTCGATCCGGCCCACAACTTGCGAGCTCATTCGAGGAATGGAGACTTTCAAGAACCGGCCTCGGCCGGGTGGTCCCATCGATCACACCCTTTCGGATGCTGCACCTCAGTGGAGAAGCAGAGCTCGGATTCGATCCACGCATCGCCCTTCGGCAGCGCACGCCCCCCGGTCCTTCTGCTGATCGACGATTCCCCGGGATTTCTGCGCTCGGCGAGCAGGGTGCTCGCGGATGATGGGATGATCGTCAAGGTGGCCACGACGACTCGACACGCAACCGAGATCCTCGAGAGCTCTCAGGTCGACGGTGTGCTGCTCGATCCGGTCTTGCGCGGCAGCGACGGCCTTGCCTTTCTTCGCAAGCTCGCCACCGAATACCCGAGCGTGACGGCATCGGTCGTGACCGGCCATCTGAGCGGGTGGATCATCTCGGAGGCGAGGCGCTATCGCGCTCTCGATGTGCTCTCGAAGCCGGTTCAGGGCTCCGAGCTGCTCGGAGTCGCCAGAGCGCTGGTGGGCACCCCGCCGCGCGAGTAGCTCAACCGATTCCCCACTCCGCCAGGCGCCGGTAGATCGTACGGGGGGCGATGCCGAGAACCCGGGCGGTCTTTCTCTTGTCTCCGCCGCTACGATTCAAGGTCCTCAAGATCATCTCCCGCTCGACCACCGCCAGCTCGGTCCCGACGGGAAAATGCAGCACATCGGCCGATCCGTCGGCGTCGTTTACGGGAGCCGGAAGCTGGGACGAATCGATGAACTCGTCCTTGCACAGAACGACCGCGCGCTCGATGACGTTTTCGAGCTCTCGCACGTTTCCCGGCCAATCGTAGCGGACCATCGCCTCCATCGCGGAGCGGGTCATCCCTCTGATCGCCTTCGAGTTCTTCCGATTGTAGAGCGCCAGGAAGTGGTTCACGAAGAGGGGAACATCGTCGGGGCGCTCCCGGAGCGGCGGGACAACGACGGAGATCACGTTGAGCCGGAAGTATAGATCTTCCCGGAACCTGCCCTCCTTTACCTCGACAGCCAGATCGCGGTGTGTCGCGCCGACGATTCTCACATCGGTTCGCAGAGTTCTGGCTCCTCCAACCCGTTCGAACTCCCCCTCCTGCAGCACTCGCAGGAGCTTGATCTGCATCGAAGCCGGCATATCACCGATCTCGTCGAGCAGTAGAGTCCCGCCATCCGCGATTTCGAATCGGCCTCGTCGCGCCCCGACCGCGCCGGTGAACGATCCCCTCTCATGACCGAATAGCTCGGCTTCGAGCAGCGTCTCGGGCAGCGCTCCACAATTCAATTTGACGAAGGGTTTCTCGCGGCGGGGCGAAAGGCTGTGGAGCAGATTGGCGAGAAGCTCCTTGCCGGTGCCGCTCTCGCCCTTGACCATGACCGTAGCGGAGCTCGGGGCCACTTGCTCCACCAGCTCGATTACCGATCTCATCTGGCGGCTGGTGCCGACGATATGTTGCTTCCTTTCGTGCTCCTCGAGACGCTCTCGGAGCAGCACATTTTCCCTCAGCAATCGGTGGCGGTCATACGCATGGCTCACCGCGCGAATCAGCTCGTTCTTGCCCGCGGGCTTTGTGAGGTAATCGTACGCACCCTCCTTCAGGCTCGCGACCGCCTCCTCAACCGTCCCTTCGCCACTGACCATCACGAACACCGCGTCTGGGCGTCTACTCTGTACCTTTCTGTGAAGCTCGCGCCCGTCCATGCCCGGCATGCGCAGATCGGAGACGATGACCCCTGGGACCTTCTCCCCGATCTCGGCAAGGGCATCATCTCCACTGTCCGCTTGCAGAACGACATAGCCTTCTCGTTCGAGGACGCGACAGATCGCCGAACGATGTGCCTCGTCATCTTCGACGACCAGTACTGTTCTTGGTTCCGTCGTCACCGCGCTTCGTCCTCCTCTTGGATCGGCAGCCTGATCTCGAATTGCATGCCTCGACCCTTGCGAAGTCGAGCTGAGAGAGTACCGCCATGTTCTTCGATGATCTTGCGTGCCAAGGGGAGTCCGAGGCCGGTCCCGCTGAGCTTGGTCGTATGAAAGGGCTCGAAAATCCAATCGAGCTTATCGGCGGTCAAAGCGCAGCCTTCGTCGATCACGCGTAGGGCCGCTTCCCCTTCGTCTTCCACTACTTCGATGTCGACGAAACTACCGCGCGGCGACGCTTCCATTGCGTTGCGCAACAGATTGACGACAACTCGGTAAAGCTGGTCGCGGTCACCCCTGCAGACGATCTGCGCATCGGGTCCGCGCAATCGCAACGACACGCCCAGGTTCGAGAATTCACCGCGCAGAAGATCCGCCGCTTCCGAGGCCAGCTCCGCCAGGGGCAGCGCCTGAGGATGAGCGGGCGGCATCCGGCTGAATTGCAAATACTCATTGACGATCCGAGCGAGAAGATCGACTTCGCTAAGCACCGAATCGAGCAGCTTGCCCGCCTCATGGGCATTCGCACCGGGCAGATCGATCAACTCGTCACGGGCCATCTCTACATTGAGCTGGATGGCGCCGAGCGGATTGCGCAGTTCGTGCGCAACCTGCGTAGCCATCCGCCCGATAGCGGCGAGCTGGCCATCGCGCACGACCCGCTCCTGAAGTTGCGCGCGCACCGTGACATCTCGGTGGATCGCGGAGAAGCCGACACACTCACCTTCCGCGTTTTTCAGGCAGGAGAGCGTGAGCTCGATTTCGCGTTCCTCGCCTTGCTTCGTGACTCGGGTGGTCTCGTAGCTTTGCACCGTTCCGAGGCGCATGAGCTGCCGTTGCAGAACGTCGAGCTCACCGGCCTTCCTGAGCCGCTCGGGAAGCAGCTCCTCCAGCGACATTCCTTGCACCTCCTCTTCGGTGTAGCCGTAGACGTGTTGGGCGGCTCGATTCCAGCCAAAAACACGTAGGTCCGGATCGAGCAGAATCACGGCGTCGCCGGAACCGGAGAGGAAAGAGCGCAAGAGCTCGAACTGGTGAACAACTTGGTCGAGCGGCTCGGTCACCGTCGATTCGTCACGGACGAAAAGGGCGAAGCTGCACGGCCCACAGGTCCGGCGTCCATCGGTTTCGCTGCGTCCGCAGGTGTGCACCCAGAGGCTCTCGGAGTCTTGTTCTCCTACTGGCGGAGAGAGCTGCTCCGTGGACGAGCTCGCCACCGGCGCGATCGAGACGGCCAGTCGCTTGCCGGCCGCAGAGATCTCTCCCCAACTGGCGGCCCAGCCCGATCGGCGAGATTCCTCCAGCAGGGCCGGAAGTCGGCCGGTCAAGCCAGGCAGAAAGCGGGTCAGGGGCGCGCCGACAACTTGCACGTCCGTCGTCCCCAGGGTCTCGGCCAGTCCGGGGCCAGCCCGGAGAATGCACCCCAGGGGATCGAGCAGACTCACCCCTTTTCCACCCCCTTCGACGAGGGCCCGGCGCAGCGCTCCGATCGGAGCGGCGAAATCGGCGGAGAACATCTCGTTTGTCCTGGCGCCCATCGAGGGGCGCACCGCGAGTCGACCCCCCCTAATTCACGCCTTCGTGCACGACGACCACGGGGCAGGAGGCCTCTCTGATGACCTTCTCGGTCTCGCTTCCGAGCAGAAGATGCGCAAGCCCTTTCCTTCCGTGCGTCCCCATTACGACGAGGTCGTAGCCTTCCGACGCGGCGAGCGCGAGGATCTCTTCGTGGACCCTCCCGCTCACGACCTTCGGCCGCACTTTCGCGTCATCGGGGATCGGAATCTCCTGGGCGAACTCGTTCAGTGTCTGCAAGGCGTTTCCGTGTGCGACCTCGGAGAGTGAGAGATTCCGCTCTTTGTGAACGCCCTCGAAGAACTCCGGTCCCAGGAAGACCGGCGGCTCCCAGACATAGACGAGGTCGATGGTAGCTCCGGTCTTTTCCGCGAGGAAGAGCGCGTACTCGGCGGCGCTCTTGGAGCAGGGCGAGAAGTCGATCGGCACGAGAATGCGGTGGATACCGGCCATGGTTGCGTCTCCTGTCGACCCGGTTGAAAAGCACGTAATCCATTGTAGTTCACACCGGTTTCCGGTTCCAGCGCCGGGAGGACCGATCGGGGTCCCACCGTAAGGTGCAAACGAGAGCGTGCCGCTTGGTGACGGCTGCGGCCAAGGAAAAATAGGCCAATCCGCAGAAATTCCTCAACCCGGGGTTGAAAAGCGCCCCCTGATCGGCGTTACCATGGTCTCGGTCAAATCTGCATCGGTGGGATGCACTCTGCCCATTCCCGATACGGGTTGCTTCCCGCAGGGTTTTGAATGCTCCGCTTCGACAGCGGAGTCGCGTGTGTGGCCGACCAGGCTCGACGCCTCGGATTCGACGACACGCGTGATGATGACGATATTGGAGTGTCTCATGACCGTCGCTGACGACGACAAATGGTACAATCTGTCCGAGATGTCCCGATTGACCGGGATCAACCGCGCTCAGCTACACAAGTATGTGAAATCGCATCCAGACCGAGTTCTCGCCCGGCAGTTCGGTGCCCGAACGAAGTTCCATGAATCCGCGATCGAGGCTTTCGAGCAGATCAGAGAAGAGGGGCTCAGAAGGGTCGGCAAGCCGGTCACCAGCCGCGCGAAGGTGGATCCTTCGGACGTGAAGAGAAAGCCGGGGCGCCCCGCGGCGGCGCCGTCGACGCTCGTCTCGAAGCAGTACCACAGTTTGGCGGAGATGGCGCGAATCACAGGGATCAACCGTGTGCAGTTGCACAAGATCTCCAGGGCCTACGCAACCCGCATTCCGAGTCGCAAGGTCGGGGGCAGAACCCAGTACCCGAGCGATGCCGCCGACCTCTTCAAGCAGCTCAGGGATCAGCAACGGGTCAGTGGACCGAAGCCGGTCGAGTCGAACTCTCGGCAGCCCGTGAGCGCGAAACCGCCGCAGGCCGGTCGATCGACGGCGAAGCTCTCGGCCCTCCCCGCTCAGGCGGCCCCCACCTTCTCCCAGCCGGTCGGCGAGGGATCGTTCGATTCGCGGATCGACGTCGAAGAGTCGAAAGCGGTCGCGGAGGAAGCGATGGACGCCTTGACTCTGGCGATCCGCTTCCTTGCCGCTCCCAACGAAGTGCAGTCCGCGATTCGCCTGCTTCTCGATCGCGTCGGGGCGCCGTAGAGCCTTGCGTGACGCAAAGTCTCACCGCGCCTCGCCGAATCGTCGGGCTACTTCCATGGGGTCGTCGGTACCATGGCGACGGAGGTGTGCGGCCTGCAGGTCGCCCGCACCGGGCTCACAATGGCGGAGGCGAAGGCTGCCGGGCTCGATCCCGTCATGGCCGCCACGAGTGCACCTTCGCGGGCGCCGGGACGGCCGGAGAGCCGATCGATCAATATGGCGATCATCGCGGAGTCGCAAGAACGGGCGTCTTCTCGGTGCGCATTGCTGCGGGCAGGACGGAGCGGTGCTCCGAATCAACACCTATGCCACGGCGCTCCACGCCGAGCTGATGGCGGAAGATGTCGCCACGATAGACGTCGCCTACACTCCATCGGCGGCGCCGGTCTGGGATCCGATCCTGGTCGGCGCGTCGCTGGCCGCGCGGAAGATCGTGGAGCCGCCGCGCGCGCCGCGGGCCCGTGCACGCAGAGCGGCGGGGGCACGGTAGCCTGGGAGGTCGATCTCGCGAGCGAGGTCAGCGATCGGAGGCTTGAAGGAAGCGCTCGAGTCGAGCCGCCTTGGAGGGCCTCCAACCGGAGTGGATCTCGGCGATCGTCCCGTCGGCCGCGACGAGGAGAGTGATCGGAACCCGCACCGCGACGGATCCGAAAAGCCGGGCGATATATTCTTCGCTAGCGACGACGGCCGGGTAGTCGGCTCCCGCCTCATGCAGCCGCCAGCGGACCTTGTCGAGATCGTTCGGGTCGTCGATGCTGATGCCGACGATCGCGTTCCTGCCCTGCCCGCGGGCCAGAGTTGCCAGATAGCGCATTTCACGGGGGCAGATCCGGCACCAGGACGCCCAGAGATTCACGATATGGCGTGATCCGGCGGGAAGCAGCTCCGACAGGTCGGTGCTTCCGCCGGCGACCCCGCGGAATCGGCCGCCCGGCAGTCGATCTCCCACTTTGATGGCCAGCAGGCGATCCGCCACCGGATCGGGAAGGGTTCCGGCCGGAAGATCGAGGAGCTCCGCGCCCGGCTCATCCTCGACGATTCTCCAGGTGCGGTCCGCCTTCAGAACACCCACACTGGCGACCGATCCGGAGGGCCAAGTGATCTCCACCCTCGCCTCTTCGTCCACCCCGAGACCGAAGAGGAGCCGGGGATCGTGCTGCGAAAGGAAGCCGGATCCGCCCGCCAGAACGCGGGTCTGGGTGCCGGCCGAGCTCGACACCCGCACGGCGGCGCCAAAGGCGTCTCTCCCTCGCCGTCGGCCCTCGAGATCGATGCGGATCCAGTGCGCGCTCTGGCCGACGTTGTTGCGGTAGAGCAGATGGGTTCTGCGCTGCAGATTGGTGACGAAGAGATCGCTGTCGCCGTCGTTGTCGAAATCGGCGAAGAGGACCCCTCGACCATCTCCTATGTCGTCGACTCCCGACACACCGGAGAGGTCGATGTAGAGAGGAGACGAGTCTCGGCCCCGGTGCCGGTAGAGGCGGTTTCGCTCGTAACCGCTGAACGAAAAGCCCAGTCCCATCAGCTCCTCTTGCTCATTCAGCAGCGCCGAACGCCCCGCCTTTTCCACTCCCGCCTGAGCCGCCAACACGTGGCGCCAGTGTTGGCTTCAGGTGTCATGCATCGATGCGCCCGATACAAAGCCCGCTGGGGTATATAGATCCTGCCAGCCGTCGTTGTCGAAGTCGAAGAACCCGCCCCCCCAGGCCCAGCCCGCCGCCAGTCCTCCGCTCCGCTTCGTCCAGTTCTCGAATCCCGCTCCAGGAACTCGACGATAAAGACTGTTGCCGGCCGCCAGTTTCTCGAGCAGGGGCGGGGGCGCGGAGCCGTAGAGGCGGGCTATGATCCGCTTGCCGGCGGTGGAGGACATATTCGTGACATGGAGATCGAGTACGCCGTCGTTGTCGATGTCTCCAAACGCCGCGCCCATGCCGCTGCCCCGATCGATCACGCCCCAGTCCGCGGCGACGTCCTCGTATCTCTTCCCACGGTTTAGAAAGAGCGCGTTTTCACCGAAATCGTTGGCTAGATACAGATCGGGCGCGCCGTCCTCGTTCAGATCGGCGAAGGCGCCCGCGTAGGTCCAGCGCCGATCGTCGACTCCCCATTCCCGCGATCTATCGGCGAAGGTCCCATCCCCCCGGTTGACGAAGAGCAGATTGGGGGTTCCGTTTTCAGCTCTTGCCCAATCGTCTGGGAAAACGCGAGCGTATCGATTGTACGATGCGACATAAATATCCGCGTATCCATCCCGATCTACATCTGTACTGATCGCCGAATAGCCGATCGGAGCAGCCGTGTCCGACCGATCGCTCGTGTTTCGAAAGGCGAGCGCGCCTTCCGGGACGAGACGGTTTTCGTAGAACTGAACCGGGCCGAGGGCACTCAGAAAGAGATCGAGATCGCCGTCGTTGTCCCAATCGAGCAGCAGCGGCGCGGTGGCCCGCGGATGGTCCTGAAGCCCGAGCAGTGCTCCCTTGTCGGCGAATGTCCCGTCCCCTTGATTCAGATAGACATGCGGGCGACCGGGACCGGTGGCGACGATGTCGATCCAGCCGTTTCGGTCGAGGTCGCCCGCGGCCGCTCCGTGTTCCACCCCCTCGGTCCACCGGAAGGGGGGGAGGTCGTCCGCTACGCCGGCCGGCGCGCCGATCTCACTGAAGAGCTCCGCGTTCGCGCGCAAGGAGGACGCCGATTCCATCCTCAACTCATCGATCCGCCAATCGCCCTCAGCATTCGCGGCGGCCAACCCGTCGGCCCAGCCACGGAGCCATTCGCGGCGGGAATCGGGGGAGCGCCCGATGAGGGAGTAGTGGATCCGAGCTTTCAGTTTCGTTCCACCCTCGATCAGCGAAGACGATTTCACCTTGAATCTCACATCGTCGATCGCGCCCATGTCGCGGTGCCAGTCTCGTGCACTCCGGATGAAGAGCTCGACACCGCCTGCCTCTTCGGAACCTCCGGCCCAAATGCGCCGATCGGCCCAGGGATCGGCCTCGCCGAGTTCCCCTTCCGGGAGGGGAAGGCGATCTACACTCGCGCCGGGCAGGAAGGCCCGGCCCAGCAGTCCGAACTCTCCGTCGCGAAGAGCCACCGAGAGATCGAGGAGCGCGTTGGCGAGCGACTCCGTGGCTTGCTCCTGGCGGTCGAGCTCCCGCGGATCGATGGGAGCAGGGGAGGGTAGAGTGTCGACGGCGGCGAGGAGGCATAGGGCGGACAGTGCAACGGGACCAATCATTGTGGACCCCACCCTATCACCGATGACATGGAAGAAGCCTTCGACGATACTGCAACCGGAGACGAGCCCGACGCATGCGCACTAACCCCTGCACCGTGGAGATACGCCCTCTCTCGATTCGCGACGAGGCGCTGGCGGTCCTTCGTTTCCTCGCGGTCGTTTATGCTCTGCTCTTCCTCGGCGTGTGGGGACGGAGCGCGAAGGGCGGGACCGCCGCCGCGCTCTTTCCATTCCAGACGCGGTTTCGTGATCTCTCGCCGACCGATCAACGGATGTTCCGGCAAGTGGGCGAGGGGTTGGTGGAGGCGCTACTGCTTCGATCGGTCGAGGGCGAATTCCCCTCTGCGCAGACGCTCCGGAGCGATGGCGTGCCCCCCTTCGCCGCGCATCCGCTCGACGATGGCGCGTACCGGTGGACCCTCGACGTAGACGGTAATCTGATCCGCTACCATGGAGCGGCGACGCTGAACCGCAACTCGTTCCTGATCGTCATCGCCGAACCCGATCCCCGCGCACCCGACCCGAGCCATCGGGCGATGCGGTCGATCGATAGCCTTCATCGGCGCCTCGACGACGGTACGATTCTCGATGTTGGTATCTGGATGCGCGCGGGACCACCGCCGGAACCGATCTCGGCTCTACCGATGACTCAGGGGTGGAGCCAGATCGTGCTCGCAGGAGATATGAGATGAGAATCAATTCCGAAGCTGTCATCATAGCCTGCTTCACGTGGGCTCTTTCGATGGGTGCATCGGCCGAAACAGTCGTTGGTGTCACGCTGCATCCGTACTTCTCGTGGACAAAGAATATTGTCGCCGGCACCGATGTGCAGGTCCGCGCGATCCTCCCGGGCGAGGTGGATGCCGGCAGCTATCAACCTTCGCCGGAAGACATCAGAAAACTCGCTGATATCGACGCGATCGTCGTCAACGGACTGGGCCACGACGACTTCATCTTCGACATGATCATGGCATCCGGGAACAAGGGGGTTTTGTTCATTCGACCGAACGATGGCGCGCCTTTGATCGCGGGCGCGCGAGGTGGATCCGCCAATTCTCATACTTTCATATCGTTTACAAATGCGATTCAGCAGAGCTACACAATTGCTCGGGAGCTTGCGACGATCGCGCCTGAACACTCCGAGCGATTCCGTGCAAACGCCCGTGAATACGCCCGCCGCCTGCGGAAGATCAAGGGCGAGGCAGCCCAGGAATTGGTGGCGCCCAAGACTCACCGCGTCGTAACGGTTCACGACGGCTACAGCTATTTGCTGCAGGAGTTTGGCATCGAGCTCGCCGGTGTCGTGGAACCGGCACATGGTCTGGTACCGTCGGCGGCGGAGCTGCAATCGGTGATCGACCTGCTCCGGGGCGAAGATGTACGGGTGATCTATACCGAGGAGCGCTTCCCCGATGCGCTCCTGCGCGTGCTCGACGATGCAAGCGCCGCCCGCGTGTATCGGCTGAGCCATATCGCCACCGGTGAATACACGGCCGAAAAGTTCGAGACTGAGATGCACGAGAATGCGCGGGTGTTGGTGCGCTCACTGGCGGCCGCTCGATGAAGAGTGCCGATCCGATCGTTGAAGTCGATGGGATGAGCGTGGAGATCGGGAGCGAGAGAGTTCTTCGTTCCGTGTCGCTGACCGTGGAAAGGGGTTCGTGTCATTGCATCGTCGGACCGAATGGAGCGGGCAAGAGCACTTTGCTCGCGGCGCTCCTCGGGCGCGTGGAGTTCGGAGGCAGTGCGAGGATTCATTGGCGCGGAGATGGGCGGATCGGATTCGTCCCCCAACGGACCGAGATCGAACCATCGGTCCCGATTACGGCGTGCGAATTCCTCGCTCTGGGCCGTTCGAGGCGACCGGTCTTCGCCGGCGTCGGAAGGAGGCGCCGGCGGGAGATCGCCTACCTGCTCGAGCGGGTCGGGCTGCCATCGCACGCCGATTTGCCACTGAGCGGGCTCTCCGGAGGGGAACTGCAACGCCTTTTGCTCGCCAATGCGATCGATCCGATGCCTGAGCTCTTGATCATGGACGAGCCGACCGCCGGCCTCGATATCGAGGGGAGCGATCGCTTCGAGGCCGTGTTGGCGAATCTACGCGATGCATCCGCGCCCTCGATTCTGATGGTGTCGCACGATCTGGCTCAGGTGCACAGGCTGGCCGACGAGGTGACGGTGCTCGATCGGAAGGTGCTTCAGCGAGGCGCCCCCGGCGAGGCGCTGGCGGGGATCGGGGGAGGGGGCGTCTACGATTTCAGGGGGCAAAGCTAGATGGAGGTGTTCTACGCCTGGATCGCGGAGCAGGCCCGTTCCGGCATCCTGCCCGCGTCGTTCGAATACGCATTTTTCGTTCGCGGTCTGATCGCGGTGCTCTTGGTGGCGCCGCTGTTGGGCGGAATGAGCCATCTCGTCGTGAGCCGGCGTCTCGCCTTCTTCAGTGCGGCATTGGGACACGCCGCCCTGACGGGATTGACGATCGGCCTGGTTCTCGGCGAGCCGATCAACTCAGCGTACGGAGGGATCTTCGGGTTCTGCCTCCTGACGGCGGTTGCGATGGTGTTCGTTCGCCGTCGTTCGAAGCTGCCCCCCGACACCCTCATCGGGGTCTTTTTGGCTCTCTCTCTCGGTTTGGGGATCTGCTTGCTCGTTGCGGTCACCAAGCGATTCAATATCCACCAGATCGAGGCGGTGATGTTCGGAAGTCTGCTCACGGTCACCGATCGCGATCTCGTCCTACTGGCGGGGGTCGGTCTCGCGGTCGGCCTGGTTCTCTGTCGCCGGTACAACGAACTTCTGCTCGACAGTGTGAGCCCTACGCTGAGTCGATTCGAAAGCGGCAGATCAGCGTTCAACGAGTATCTCTTCGTCGTGCTTCTGACCTGTGCCATCGTCGTCAGCCTCAAGGTTATCGGCGCGCTCCTCGTCGAGGCGCTCGTGGTCGTCCCGGCCGCCGCTGCGCGAAACCTGTCGCGAAGCATGCGCGCCTATCTGCTTTGGAGTGTTGGGCTCGCGCTGCTCGCCTGTGTCGGGGGGCTCTTCATCTCCAACCATCTGCTCGTGCCGACCGGGGGAGCGATCGTTCTCTCCGTGGGCGCCCTTTTCTTCGTAACCCTTGCCATGGCCGGGGTGCGGCGCCGAGGCATCAACGCTCGATGAGATCTCCGAGATCGTGGGGCGCGCTTTTTCTCTGCAAGCTCCTCCGCGCGCGTTACTATGCCGCCGTCTAAAGTCGTTTCTTTTGTCGATCATCCACAGGATCTCAGGAGGGCTCACCGTGATCTCCCCGCATCGGCTGCACCTCACACCGATCGCTGTTCTCGTAGGCTTGTCGACCTCCGGCTGCGGCGGCGCCGGCGACGAAGGGGGGCACGCACCGGAGTCCCCGGCCGAGAGCAACATCATCCGGGTCACCGGCTCCGACACGATGGTGAACCTGGCTCAAGCATGGGCCGAGGATTACCAGGGCGACCACCCCGAGATTTCGATCCAGGTGGCGGGCGGCGGTTCCGGAGTGGGGATCGCGGGGCTGATCGACGGCATCGTCGACATGGCGAACGCCAGCCGCAAGATGAAGAGCACCGAGTTGAAGCGTGCCGAGCAAGCGCTCGGTATGTCCGCGGTGGAGCACGTCGTCGGTCTCGACGCTCTCGCCGTATACGTGCACAAAGACAACCCACTGGAATCGATTGCGATTCCAGAGCTCGCGGAGATCTACGGGGAGGGCGGCGAGACGACGCTCTGGGCACAGATCGGTGGGTCTTCCGCCGCTTGCTCGAGAGACGAGATCGTTCGGATCAGCCGCCAGAACAACTCGGGCACCTATGTCTACTTCCGAAGAGCGGTGCTGGGTGCCGGTCGGGAATACAAGCTCGGCTCGATCGACCAAAGCGGTTCGAAAGACGTCGTGGCGCTCGTATCGAAGACCCCCTGCGCCATCGGCTACAGCGGCATGGCCTATGCGACACCGGAGGTGAAGTCCCTTCCGGTCGCGGCCGAGAAGGGGGCGGAGGCCATCACTCCAACTACCGAGACCGCGGCATCGGGCGACTATCCGATTTCTCGTCCCTTGCTGATCTACACTGCCGGTGAGCCCACGGGCGCCATTCGAGACTATCTGGACTGGATCTACTCCCCCGCGGGACAGCGGATCGTCGCCGAGATCGGCTACGTTCCGATCAAGGCTGTCGAGTAGACCGAAGGAATCGCCCGGACCGTCGATGGAAAACAGCGTGCGACGTCGGGTTGGCCTGCGGGCAGAGTCCGTGATGGAGCTCTTCGTCTATCTGAGCGGCTGGAGCGCGATCCTGTTCGTGTTCGGCATCTTCTTCTTCATTGTCCGGGAAGGTGCGCCCTTCCTGGTTCACGAGCTCGATCTCGGCGAGTTCTTCTCGAGCCCGAATTGGCGGCCCGATTCCGAGGTGCGCCAGCAGTTCGGGATCTACGCGCTTCTGGCCGGCACGCTCTCGGTCACGGCCTTGGCCATGCTCCTTTCCGTCCCTCTGGGTCTCGGCGCGGCCATCTACATATCGGAGTTCTGCGACGGAGTGACCAAGGAATCGCTCAAGATCGTGCTCGAGTTGCTCGCGGCCATCCCCTCGGTCGTGTGGGGGTTCATCGGCTATATGGTGATGAATCCGATCATCATCTGGGCCACCGGGGCTCCGGTCGGCGTCAACGTGCTCAACGGGGGTATCATTCTGGCGCTGATGAGTGTTCCGATCATCGTATCGGTGGGTGAGGATGCGCTGAAAGCGGTTCCCGATTCCTTTCGCGAGGCGGCGGTCGCGCTCGGAGCGACCCGTTGGCAGCTGATCTATCGCGTGCTCCTGCCTGCGGCTCGGAACGGACTGCTGGCCGCGGTCCTCTTGGGCGTCGGCCGGGCGATCGGCGAGACGATGGCGGTGCTCATGGCGACCGGGCACTCCGTTCAGATCCCCTCCGGCATCCTCGACCCCGTTCGCACCTTGACCGCGACGATCGCGGCGGAGCTCGGTGAGACGGTCGAGGGCGAATCGCACTACCAGGCGCTCTTCGTGATCGGCACCGTTCTGATGCTCATCGCGATGGCGGTCAACATCACCGCGGATCTGGTGGTCAAGGGCATCCGCTCCGAGGAGCGGTCGTGAGCTCACTTCGTGCGCCGATCGCTCCTCCGGGTGGCGTATTCCAGTTCACCGAGATGGCGGTGCGCAAACGAAAGACCGAGGGGCGCGTGCGAGCGCTCCTGCTGGCACTGACCTTCTCGCTGCTCATCCCCCTGGTCGGTATCCTCGGCTACATCAGCTGGCAGGCCTGGCCAGCTCTCTCCCTCGATTTCGTCTTCCAGAACCCTCGGAACTACATGCGGGAGGGGGGCGTCTGGGCCCCCTTGGTGGGCACCTTCTACCTGGTCTTCTTCTCCCTACTGGCCGCGACACCGATCGGAGTCCTGGCCGGGGTCTATCTCAACGAGTACGCGCGCGACAACTGGGCCACTCGCCTCATCAACCTCTGCGTGGTCAACCTCGCCGGAGTGCCGAGCATCGTTCACGCCCTCTTCGGCGTGGGGGCCTTCGTCCATTTCGCGGGCATGGGACGATCGGTCTTGGCCGCGGCGTTCACCCTGGCCGTCATGACATTGCCGGTCATCATCACGAGCACGCGCGAAGCTCTGGCCGCCGTTCCGATGTCGTTTCGCGAGGCGTGCTGGAATATGGGTGCCTCGCGATGGCAGACGATCCGCACCATCGTCCTGCCGAATTCGATCAGCGGGATCTTAACTGGAATCATCTTACAGGTCTCCCGCGCCGCCGGAGAGACCGCCCCGATCCTCTTCACCGGCGCGGTCTTCTACGTCAAGGTCGCCGATCAGGGATTCGGTTACTACTTCCCCTATGGGTTGGGCGATCGTTGCATGGCCCTATCGTACCATCTATTCACGATCTCGACCCAGGTCACCGGTGTGACGGAAGCTCAGCAGTACGCCACCGCCGCCGTCTTGATCGGCTTGGTCTTGGCCGTGAATGCTGTCTCGATCTCGTTTCGCGTCTATCTGAGGTCGAAGAAGAAATGGTAGGGAACAGCCCGGCCAAAGTGTGCTTCGAGAACGTAACAGTGCGCTACGGCGCCACTATCGCGCTGCGATCGATCGATCTGGAGATCCCTCGCAATCAGATTTTCGCGATAATCGGTCCGGCCAACTCCGGTAAAACGACACTTCTAAAGTGCATCAATCGTACGATCGATTTCGTTGCGGCGGCCGGAGTCGTGGGAAGCGTTAGGATCGACGGCGTCGACGTGGCGAGCATGAGGAACGTCTACGAGCTCAGGCGTCGAATCGGAATGGTGTTTCCGCTCCCGGTCGGCCTTCCTCTTTCGGTCTACGACAATGTCGCGTACGCTCCACGCATGGCGGGGATCAGCGATCGGAAGCGATTGGATGCCCTGGTCAGGCGTTGCCTCGAGCAGGCGGCCCTTTGGGACGAGGTCGCCGATCGGCTCGACATGCTCGGCACCAAGCTCTCGGGCGGTCAGCAGCAGCGCTTGACGATCGCGCGCGCTCTCTCGCATCAACCCGAGATTCTCTGTCTCGATGAGTTCTCGATCGCCGTCGATCCGGTGACCACGATGAAGATCGAAGATGTTCTGCTCGGCCTCAAGAGCGAGATCACGATCATTCTGGTGACGAATCTGGTGCAACAGGCACAGCGGCTGGCCGATCGGGTGGCGTTCGTGAACGCCTCCAAGCTCGTCGAAGTCGGTCCAACCGAGAAGATCTTTTCCGATGGACCGGAGCAGCAGCTAACCGCCGATTACGTCCGGGGTCAGTTCGGATGAGCGACTGCAGCATCGTCACCAAAGACCTGAACCTCTGGTACGGCGATTTCCGTGCGTTGATCGACATCGACGTCGAGGTTCGCGAGGGCATCATCACCGGTCTGATCGGCCCGAGCGGCTGTGGCAAGTCGACGTTCCTGCGCTGTTTCAATCGATTGAATGAACGGTACGGCAATGTACGGACCACCGGAGAGATCCAGGTCTTGGGCAAGAACATCTACGACCCGGATGTTTGCCTGGAAGAGCTGCGCAAATCGGTCGGGATGGTCTTCCAACGGCCGAATCCCCTGCCGATTTCCATCTACGACAACGTCGCCTTCGGTACGCAAGTTCATAACCGCAGGACGAAGCTGCGGAGGAGCATTGTCGATGACGCGGTTGAGAGTGCTTTGCGCGAAGTCGATCTGTGGGGCGACGTGAAGGACCGGCTGCGTGCCCGCGCGACCGGACTCACCCTCGAGCAACAGCAAAAACTCTGTATCGCCAGGCTCCTGCCGCTCAAGCCCCGCGTCATCCTGATGGACGAGCCCTGTTCAGCGCTGGACGGCGAAGGTACAATGGCGATCGAGCGGCTTATGGACCGGCTCAAGGGCGCCTACACGATCGTGATCGTGACCCACAATATGGCGCAGGCCCGCCGCGCCACCGACGAGTGCCTGTACATGCTCTTGGGGGAGCTGATCGAGCACGGAACTACCGCGGATCTCTTCTTGAACCCCAAAAGGAAAGAGACGGAGATGTACGTCGAAGGACGCTACGGTTGAGGTCCGCCGGACGCCGCTGAGAGAGCGAGAGACGATGCAGAAGTTGGATCAAGACATCACCGCACTGAAGCAGAACCTCTTGGAGATGGGGGAGCGAGCCCTGGGGATGGTCTCCACCGTTCTACAGGCGCTGGAAGAGAGGAGCACGGCTCAGCTGGATCGGCTTCGAGAGGAGGAGGATTGGGTCAATCGGGCCCAGGTCGACATCGACCGCGAAACGATTCGACTGATCACGATCTATGGACCGGCGGCGATGGACCTGCGCTTCCTCATGATGGTGGCGAGGATCACCAGCGATCTGGAGCGGATCGGCGATCTGGCGATCAATATGTGGAGCCACGTCGAAGAGCTGAGTGTGGCCGACGGGATCAAGCCGCTCGTCGATCTGCCGCGGATGGGCGAGTTGGCGATCGGAATGGTCCGTGGATCGCTGATCTCGTTTCGTGACGGGAATGCCAGCCTTGCTCGCACGACCCTCGAACAGGACGACGACGTCGATGCTCTCTACGACAGCGTCAAGAGCGATCTGGTCGAACGGATGATCGAATCCCCCGACACGATCCACACTGCGATGGCGCTGATCTCCTTGGCCCGATCGCTCGAGAGGATCGCCGATCACTCCACCAATGTCTGCGAAGAGGTGATCTATGTAGTGGAAGGAGTGGACATTCGGCATCATATGGACGAGGAGTAGTCGGATTCGTTTGCGATTTGACGGGACAAGCGTCATCTATTCCGACTATCGGGCGGATGCTCGCGCGCAAAGGGGGGGCTTGGAAGTGGTTGGAGACCTGGCACGGTTGATGCGAACGTGAAATCACGGATTCTCGCTCACTGAAAACGGTCGTAGAGTGTGGGGCACGGCAGAAAAGGGGGACTCCATGAAGAAGTTGGTTGTCTTCGCGCCGAATCTGGCGGCGCTCTTACTCGCGGGTGCTGCCTTCTCCTTCTCTCTCGACTCTTCGGTCGACCTTCTGGAGGCCGAAGTCGACCCACCCACAGCTTGCGAGCAGATCGAATACTCGCTTTGGAATCGCAATCAAGGCAGCGCGGTGATCGTCACCCTCGTGATCACTCGAGCATGGGATATTGACGACGCCGAAACTCCGCGGGCGCTCGCCGAGGTGCGGCTCGATCCCGGAGAGCGCAGGCATCTGCTGCGAACCTGCTTGAACAACGGTTGCGGTCACGAACCCGAGGTGATCACGCTGGAGCTTCGGCGGGTTCGGAGTGGCGGAATGGGGAACTGATTCGGGCGACGAGCTCGAGACAAGAGTACTGGGTACCGAGTCTACCGAATCCGATCGATCTCGATAATCGGCCCTTCGGGCGCATGGTCGCCGGCGAGGTCGACGAAACCCTCCAGAAGCCAGACGTTTTCGTCCAGCGGATCGACGAGCACCTGCTGCACTTCCCAGCGGTGTTCGCCGATCTCACGAATGCGGGTCTTGTCGGCCAGGCGTGCCTGGTGATCGCAACGCAGCTCCCCGAACTCCTCGAAGAAGGGCGCCAACGCTTCTTCGAAATCGGCGGGAGCCCAGGTCTCTTCCCCCTCGTCGCGCCGCCTGCAACATCGAACGGCTTCTTCATAGTCTCTCAGAGATAGCGCGCGTACAATACCGTGCAGCTCCGCGCGGATCCTGGCCTCGAAGAGCTTGCGATCTCGCGAAAGATCGGGTGGCAACTCGGTCGGGGCGCCCTCATCGGCGCTCGGAGCCCCCCCGACCATCCGCTCCCACTCCTGTGAGAGGCTCGAATCCGCACGCTCGAGCGTCGCCCTCAAGAAGCCGATCACTTCGTTCACCGCTTCGTTCTTGTCGCGATCGGGAACGCTTTGGATGAGTGTCTTGTAGCACTGGCTCAAATAGCGGAGCAGCGTGCCCTCCATCCGCTCGAGCTTGTAGTGCGTCGTGTAGTCGCGGAAAGAGTAGTACCCCTCGTACATCTCCCGCGCGATCGACTTCGGCTTGATGTTCTCTGCGCCGACCCACGGGTGATGGGCGGCGAATGCGTTGAATGTCGCGTAGATGAACTGTTCGCTCGGTTTGGGATAGGTGACCTTTTCGAGCTCCTCCATCCGTCGTTCGTACTCCACTCCCTGCGCTTTCAGCTCAGCAACGCGATCCCCTTTCAATCGCGAGACCTGCTGTCGCAGGATCGCGCCGGGGTGCTCGATCACCGATTCGACGAGGGTGAGCAGGTCGACCCCGTAATCCGTATCGCTCTCGTCCAGCACCGCCACGGCCTCGAGCAGGTAGAGCGAGAGGGTGTGGAAGATCGAGAAATCGTCCTGGATCTCCTGTGACACCATGACGTCTTGGCCTCGCTCATCGCGCCGGGAGACCAGGTCGACCAGCTCCGCCCGCCGAAGCGCCTCGAAATGCGTCTTGCCCTCGCGCCTGAGCCTGGGCTTGTGGGCGGGCCGCTCGTGGGAGCGCTCGATCAGTTCGATGAGCGCGCGATAGCCTCCTCCTCGCGCCGTGTCATGTTGGTCTCGCTGCAAGAGATTCAGGAGCATCGCGTGATCGACCTTGAAGCGTGAGCGAAGCGTCTCCGGCGTTCCGCGCTCCAGGCGTCGGAATGTGTTCTCGTCCCATCCCACGAATCCGAGCTTGGGGGCCTGTTTCTTCTTGAATTTCCGTTTCTTGCCCCCGGAATCGACAGCCTTCGCTTCGGCCATTCGGTTTTCGATCACATGCTCCGGCGCCTGGCAGACGACCCACCCCTGATCGTCGAAACCCTTGCGACCCGCCCGACCGGCGATCTGCTGGAAATCCCTGACGGACAGGATTCTCACCTTGTAACCGTCGTACTTGCAGAGACGCGTGAAAAGAACCGTGCGGATCGGGATATTGACGCCCACCCCGAGCGTATCGGTCCCTGAAACGATCTTGAGCAACCCTTTCTGCGCGAGCTTTTCGACCAAGAGCCGGTATTTCGGGAGAATACCGGCGTGGTGCAGCCCCACACCGTGGCTCAAGAAGCGACGCAACGTCTTTCCGTATGAACTGTCGAACGCGAATCCTCTCATCGCATCGGCGAGGGCCCGCTTCTCCGCCTTCGGGCAAAGGTCGATGCTCGTGAGATTCTGCGCCTGTTCCGCCGCCTGCTTCTGGCTGAAGTTCACCAGATAGATCGGCGCCCGATCTTGCTCCAACAGCCCTTTGACCGTGTGATGTATCGGAATCTCGCTGTAGGAGAAGCTCAGAGGAACCGGTCGCCCAACCGATTTCACGACCGAGACCGATCTGCCGCTGCGCTTCTCGATATGCGACGTGATGGACGCGGTGTCCCCCAGAGTTGCCGACATCAGCATGAATGTCGTTTCCGGCAATGCCAACAAAGGGATCTGCCACGCCACACCCCGGTCCACATCCCCGTAGTAGTGAAACTCGTCCATCACCACGTAATCGATCGGAGCGCGGCTTCCCTGCCGCAAAGCCATATTTGAGACGATCTCGGCCGTGCAGCAGATGATCGCCGCATCGGAATTGATGCTGGCGTCACCGGTGAGCATGCCGACATTCTCGCCACCGAAATGCCGGCAGAGGTCGAAGAACTTCTCGTTGACCAAGGCTTTGATCGGGGCGGTGTAGTACGAGCGATGGTTGCGGGCCGCGCACCAGAAATGTGCCGCGATCGCCACGAGCGACTTACCCGAGCCGGTCGGCGTATTCACGATCACATGGTTGCCCGACATTACCTCGAGAATCGCTTCCTCCTGGGCCGGATAGAGCTCAAGACCCAGCTCCGCGGTCCAGTCGAAGAAGAGGTCGAGCAGCTCTTCGTCCTCGGCGCGACGGCCGGCGGGAATCCGTTCGAAGAGAAGGGGCGAGTTCAGGGGCTGCATCGACACGACTCCTGGGATTGGGAGGGCGAGGAGGGGATCTTACACCGCCCTACGCGGCCGCGTAGGCACGCATGAGCTCGGTGTAGAGAGCGTTCGAGTCCCGGAGTTCCGCGTGCGTTCCAGTAGCCCTCACTTGCCCATTCTGCATCAAAACGATCCGATCCAAGCCCGCGACGTTCGATAGCCGATGCGCGATGACGATGGTCGTGGAGCCGCGGCGCCTAGAGATGAGCTCATTCCTGATCGCCTCTTCCGACACCGAATCGAGCTGAGAAGTCGCCTCGTCCAGGATCAGAACCCCCCTGTCGCGATGGCACGCCCGGGCGAGGGCGATCCTCTGGCGTTCGCCACCCGAGAGGTTCGCCCCGCCCTCAGAGATTTCGCCTCCGTCGCGGCGCGCCAGATCCTCCCCGATCGCGTCGGCACCGGTCATTCGTAGGGCGCCGTCCGGGTCCTTCCCACCCTGCTCAATCGTGCCCGCCACCACATTCTCGGCGATGCTGCCCGAGAATACCAAAGAGGCCTGAAGGATCAGGCCGATGCGGGCGCGGATCTCGTCGAGCGGAAGATCGGTCATCGGCACGCCATCGAGCTCGATCGTACCGCTCGTAGGCACATGCAATCCCAACAAGAGATCCGCCAAGGTCGACTTGCCGCATCCGGATGGGCCCACGATGGCGATCGTCTCGCCGGGCCGAATTGTGATGTCAATCCCTTGCAAAGCGAGCTTCCCGTCTTCGTGCGCAAACGACACATTTCGCAAACGCACTTCAGGCACGTTGCCGATGGCGGCGGGGTGCCGGCCGAAGCGATCGCCTTCGCCGGGAATGCGAATCAAAGCCACGATTCGATGGAGCGCCGCCATGGAGCTTTGCGCAACGATGTTCATGTTCAGCAAGGAGCCCACGGGACCGAAGGCGTAAGCCAGAAAGGTGTTGAACGCGAGCCAAGTGCCGATGGTCATACGCCCCGCGATGATCTCCCTTCCAGCGATCCACAACACAAGGAGCGGCGCGGCTCCCATGATCAATCCGGTTGCGGCGGATGCGAGCAGCGACACTCTAGCCCAATCGAGATTCGCTTCTTTAGCGGCCTCGGCGCCATCGGAGACGCGTTTGAGCGCGAAACTATGCAGCATGTGGATCTTGATCCCCTTGGCGGCTCCGAGCATCTCCTGAAGCACGCCACGGAATAGCGCACTCTCCTCCTGCGCCCGCGCGGATCGTGTTCTCGCTTGCTGTCCGAACGCGTACTGCGTGACGCCATAGGGGAGGACCAGAGCCAGGGAGATCGTGGCCAAGGTGGGGGAGAGGTAGAAGAGCATGCTGACGCCGACGATCAGCGTGAGCAGGTCGCGCAGAGCGCGAAAAATGTTCGTCGCCATCACGCCTCTGAGGCGCTCGCAGTCCGAGACGATTCTCGCCTGCAGGTAGCCGGAGGGCTTCGAGCTCAGCTCCGCGGAGCCGGCACGGCTCACGTGTGCGTAGAGCTCCACCTGTATCTCGCGGACCACACGCTCGACGAAGACGGCGAAAACCCAGTCCTGAGCGAGCACGATCGCCACCTGGATCACGAGCGCAGCAATCAGGAACGCGACCGCAGAATCAAATCCGCCCGCGCCGTCCGGACCGCCCAGGAGCAGGTCGTCGATCACGTACCTGGTCACAAGGGGCAGCGGCAATTTGAGCAGGGTCGACAGACCGAGCAGTGAGCCACCACCGAGCGCGAGTCTCCGATGACCGCGCGTATGGTCGAGAAGGAGGCGAAAGCCCGTCCGCGTCTCCACCGAGACCGAGACGCGACGCCGCAATCCGATGAAAGCCATGCGCTCTAGAATCGACTCAGATAAGACACTTTTACCACTCGCGCCTTCTCGTTGTAGTTCCAACTGCCCGAGATATTCCACCCGACGTAGAGGGTCAAGCCGCCTTCGCGCACGGAGGCGAGTGCATTCAGATCGAAATCGACTCGATCCTCCCATGGACCGTCCCAGAGGGAGTAATCGATCCCCTGCAGGAAGCAATGGAAGTACAGGTCGTTCGTGAAGAAGTAGGAGAATTGATTCATGAACGTAGAGACCTCGTAGTCGCTGGATGCGTCGGCGAACTCCGTCCACAGCCGGTAGGCGCTCGCGGAGTAGGACGCGGTCTCACCGATCTTCCACCCCATTGCCACGAAGCCCCAGAGGTGGTCCGCAAGCTCCACTCGACTGTAGTCGAGGAGGTCGCCACCGCCGATCGTCGAGGAGATCCAGAAGGGCAGATTTCCATTTGTGTAGCCTCCCGTGCTCCAGCTGCCTCCTTCCCACGACTGTCCGTCGTAGTACTCGGAGAAGCGGTCGCCACCGATGAAGAACCCGTGTCCACCATCGAGCGACACCGATACGGAAGGCGCGATTGTGCGCGACCACTGCCGGTCCCCGACGACCCGATACGCCGACAACGAGCTTCCGATCGCGACGCGACGTACGCCCCAACGATCCGGACGTGGTGTGAGACCGGCGTAACCCTTGATCCTCTTCTGCCCTATCCACGGCACGTAGCCGAGGTCGTTCGCATCGAAGCCGCGGCCGATCTCTCGGTATCGAAAAGAAATATTGTAGGAATCTCGGTATCTCCAGAGCTTGCCCTTGAACGCGCCGTTTCCGTGGTCGTTCGCCGCGCTCGACAAGCTGACCGCCGTTTGCCCCAACGCCTCCCACCCCCACGGCAGAGAGGCGGATCCATCGAGACCGGCGACCGATTGTGTTTCCCCGGCTTCTCTCCGCGACGTGGCGAGCACACCCCATTTCTGCTCATTCTCACGTTCGTAAGAAGCTCTGAAGACGCCGTGTAGCGCGCTGGCTTCTTCGGCATCGAAGCCCCCGGCGTCGAGGTATGAGGCCGCGCCGGTGCGAACACCCAGGGCCGCCACGGTCACGCCGCCCTGCTTGCCCGTTAGCCTCGCCCCCGCGTCGATCGGCACCGCAGTGCCGTCGCCAAGTGCCCGCCCGACTCGCCTCGAGTAGAAGAGCTCCAGCGGCGTGGCGAATGCGTCGTTCCTTTCCACGAAGAAGGGGCGACGTTCCGCGTAGCGGATCTCGTAGCGCGAGAGACTGACCACGTTCGGATCCGCGCTGATCTCGCCGAAGTCCGGATTGGTCGTGACATCTACGGCGAAGTTCGATGAGAGATTGATCTTCGCGTTGAGCCCGGTTGTGGTGTGCCCCTCGAACTCGCTCCCTCCGTGATCGGTGCGAAGCCGTGCGGCGAAGGTCGGAACAACCTGGCCTTTGGCGGGACTGAAGTCGCCCTCGAGGCCGATTCCCCTCGCGCAGCGAGAGATCTTCAGCCATTGGTCATCGATCGCCAGCGGCGCCAGGTACGAGTATTCCGGCTCGCGGGCGATGATGCGGCCGAAGTTGATCCCCCAAGTCATCACCTCTCCCCGGGGGAAGCGCATCTCCCGAATCGGGATCGCGAATTCCGCTTCCCAGCCATCCGGAGCGATCCAAGCACCGGAGCGCCAAGTGGCATCCCAGGTATCATCACGCACTCGGCCATCGTCTTCGATATGAACGTCGGTCTGGGCACCGGCCGCATTCGCTTGGAATAGATATCCCGTTCTGTTGTCGTCGAAAGTGTCGAGGATGACGAAGACCGCATCGCCTTGCAGCCTCGCATCGCGATTTCCGGAGCGGACGATGATCTCGTCCGGATTCGGATCGGCGCAGCGGAAGCCGACATAGATGAGCGAATCGTCATAGCACACGCTCACATTGGTGCTCATGCACGAGGGAGTTCCGGGATGCGGGGAAGCGGCGGTGAACGACCCGTAGGTCGGCAGCGAGCCCCAGCATCGATCATCCACTCGACCATCGATGACCGGAGGGGTGTCGACCTTGCTGAACCTCACGACCGGAATCTCGCCGGTGCTTTCTTCCCCGCTCGCTCCAGTCACCAAGACGAGAGCGATCAACACGATCGAAAAGAACGCGGCGAAGATGGGTGCTCTGGACACAATCTGCCTCCAATGCTCTTGATACGGAGTCGACTCCGCAATCGGCGCGGCGCGCCATGAAGGATGCCGGAACCGGCCGCCGGCCGAATCACGAAGCCCTCGACCGGTTCCGGCAAGGGACCTATTGCGCATCAGACCATGCGCAACACGCTCCTACTTCTTCGCCTGGAAGGTAACGGTCAAGCCGCCCCCATCGGCCTTCTCATCCGGGTCGGGGAGTTTCACGAAGCAGTCGCACTCCTGCGGAGCGCAGTCCTGGTTGATGCAGGTGTCATCCGGAAGAGTCGAGCTTGGTGTGACGATCCATTTCATTTCGGTGTTCCTTGAGTTTCGAGTGATGATTCTGACGGAGAGAGGGGTCGATTCGATCGCCGGAAGCGGCGGAGGTCCCCGAATTTGCCTCCCGGAGAACTCCATTAGACGACTCCTTCAACGGCGCCGATCGCTTCGACGCCATCGCGAGATCGCAGGAAACGTTTGAGTTGCGCTACAACACCGCCCTCGTGACATATGTGTCGCGTGTCTCTCGATCCCCGCGCGAAGAAGGGGCAGCCTCCCATGCAGAGCGGGAGCTTCTTGCAGCCACGACAGTGCGGGTCGTCCGCCGGATTGAAGGTCAGCCACCGAATCCACTCCGGTAACAGCGGGATGCTCTCCTCTGTATCCAGCAGATCGTCGATGCTGCCGACGACTTCCTCCTCTTCGCCGAAGGAAACCCAGCATTTCGTGATCTCACCGAGAGGGCCTATGGAGAAGGAGTGGGCTCGCACGGCGGTGCAGAGCGATGCGCCCCTCGGGTAAGGGTTTCGCGCTTTCGGCTCCTCGCCCTCGGACGCGGCGAATGACTGACAGAGACGCACATACTCCGCCGGGCTCAAGTACCGCGAATCGTCCGCCCTCTCTTCGTAAGCTTTGAGATGCCCCAGGTAGATGTTCATCCTCGATCTATCGAACCAGGGCAAGCCGATGAGCTCGCGCCGCAATAGATCGAGCTCCACTGGATCGGCCGTCTCTCGCCACACATTAACGCGAAAAGCGATTCCGACATTCTTCAGCAGACCCGCCTTGTGGAGCTCCGCGAGCCTTTCGAGAATCAGATCGAACGAGCCCACGCCCCCTTCGAGAGCGCGCGTTCGGTCGTGTGCGGAACGTGGTCCATCGAAAGTGATCTGCAAGCTGCTCAAGTTGCCACGAAGAAGAACGCGCGCGGCCGCGGGATCGAGCAACGCGCCGTTCGTGATCGCACGGCTCTCGAACTCGAACCCTTCCCGATCGCAGATGCCCAGGATCCCATCGTTGACGCGCTCGATCACCGGCAAAGCCAACAAAGGCTCTCCTCCGAACCAACACAGCGACACTTTTCGAAGGGCGTGTGCGCGAAGGTAACGGTCGACGAAGGCCAAGAGCTTGTCCGCCGTCTCGATCGACATCGATTGCCGGCCCTTCTCCCCTTCGAAACAGTAGAAACAACGCATATTACAGTCGAGGGTCGGCGCGACGGTCAGGCTCAGAGCTTCCGCCCGGAAGCGGGCCGTCTCATATCGGAGTTTCAATCGTGCCTGCTCGTCCTCGTCCTCTGGAATCATGAAGCCACCGCGCACTAACTGGCGTCGCAGCTCCGGGTCGATTCTCGCCACAGCGGATCGATCCTTGACCGCTCGCAGTTGCGCCGTCTCGCCCGAGCTCAGCGCGACCAACGCCCGGCTCAGGCCATTGAAAACGTAGCTACCCTCCCCATCATCGGAGTCGAAGCTCCAGTTGTACTTGGAGAGCTTGTAGCGAGTCGTCGGCATCATGATCTCCCAGCGGTGTAGTGGATCTGCCTGGCGCTTCGACCCGCTGTCGCGAGACGAGCGAGACACCCTTCGAGCAGGGATCGTGCCGAATGAGTCGACCCGCTCCAAATCGGTGGCGCACGCCGGTCCCCCCTCGCGACACTTGACGCCAGGACGCCGCCCCAGCACTCTTCCAACCATCCACCGGAGACCGAATGATGAAGCCCTACCTCGACCTCCTCCAACAGGTCCTCGATCAAGGCGAGCGGCGCGGCGACCGCACCGGCACCGGCACCCTCTCCGTCTTCGGCGCCCAATGTCGCTACGACCTGCGTGAGGGCTTCCCCCTGGTCACCACGAAGAAAGTCATTTTCGCCTCGGTCGTTCGCGAGCTCCTATGGTTCCTGCGCGGCTCGACCAATATCCACGACGACCTCAGCCAACACACCGCTATCTGGGACCCCTGGGCGAACGAGGAGGGCGATCTCGGCCCGATCTACGGCGCCCAATGGCGGAGCTGGGGCGGTCGCGGAATCGATCAGATCCGATCGGCCGTCGATCAGATCCGCGAACAACCGGAAAGCCGCCGCATCATCGTCAGCGCCTGGAACGTCGCCGATCTCCCGAAGATGGCGCTTCCGCCGTGCCACGCGCTCTTCCAGTTCTACGTCTCGGGCGACCGCCGTCTCGACTGCCAGCTCTACCAGCGCTCGGCCGACCTCGCCGTCGGCGTCCCATTCAACATCGCCAGCTACGCCCTGCTCACCATGTTGATGGCCGCTGAATGCGATCTCACGCCCGGCTTCTTCATCCACACATGCGGCGACGCCCACATCTATCTGAACCACATCGAGGGAGTAAAGAAGCAGCTCCGCCGCACCCCCCATCCACCGCCGACCCTCCGCATCGCCCCCAAGCCGCTCGACGAGATCGCCTTCGAAGATATCGAGCTGATCGACTACCTCCACGACCCCTTCATCCGCTTCCCGATCGCCGTATGAGCCGCTCCTCCTCCGCCCCGTCCCCGGACACGATCCTCGAAATCATCGTTGCCTCCGATGATCGCCTCGGCATCGGCCGCGGGGGCACGCTCCCCTGGCATCTGAAAGGAGACATGGTCCATTTCAAGAGGCTGACCTGCTCCGTCCCCGTCGATTCTCCCAAGGGCGCCTTGAACGCCGTGGTGATGGGGAGGAAGACCTGGGAGAGCATCCCGATCCGCTTCCGTCCCCTCCCCGGCCGCCTCAATCACGTCTTGACCCGCCGCCGCGACATCGACCTCCCCGAAGGCGTCCTCTCCGCCCCCTCCTTCGACGACGCCCTCCTCCAACTCCGCAGCCACCGCCCCCTCCGCATCTTCGTCCTCGGAGGGGGCGAGATCTACCGCGCCGCCTTCGACGATCCCCGTTCCCGAATTCTCCACTGGACCCGCGTGAGAGGAGACCACGGCTGCGACACCCATCTCCCCGACCCGATCGCCGCCGGATTTCGCCGGATCGAAACGAAGGCGCCCGAGCTCGAAGGTGAGATCGAGTTCAGAATCGAGCGCTGGTGCAGAGGGGCATTCGAGTCGAAAGAGGATTTGGACGACTGACACTCGGCTACCGCTCGCCGTCTCTGAAAGCCAGGCAATCCCTCCCCGGCTCCGCTTCTTCGATGCCGCGGCCACTGTGTTCTCTCCTCCGCCGACCGCTCCCGACCGCCTGATCCTCTCACGCCGCGCAAGCGCGGATCAGCGCGTCTCTCTCCAGAGATTCTGCCTCGCCGCGGTCCCGACCGGGGTCTGGCGTTCCCCGACCGCCGGCTCAGGGCGTGAGCACGGGCGGGGTTGAGCCGTGAGCGCACCTCCCCGGCCGCCGGCTCCAATTCCGCCGGCATGGGCTGCCCCCCGGGGGGCCGGCCCATGCCCTACTTGACGATCGCGATCTCTCTCACGTCCGCATTCCCCCCAACCTCGAACCTCACCAAATACCGCCCCGACGCGACCCTGCGCCCGCGGTCATCCATCCCGTCCCACGCGACACGATGTCTACCCGCGGCCAAAACGCCATCGACCAGAGTGCGCACCCGCGACCCGCGTGGATCGTGAACGCTCAACTTCACCGATCCGGCGTGCGGGGCCGTCGATGGCGTCGGAGATCTCGGTGAAGGAAGCCCCGCCGTCGGCGCTCGTGAAGACCCGGCCGGAGACCAGCAGCAGGAGATCCGGATCGTCGGGATCGGTCCAGACCGCGCCCTCGCTTCCGACCGTGATCCCTTCGACCTGGGTGAGCTCTTCTGCGCCGTCGAGGGAGCGAAAGAGGCGGCCGTCGCGCAGGGCGACGAAAAGACGTCCTCCGACCTCCGGATCGACCGCCAGCCAGCCTCCGCTCGCGGCCTCCGCCACGATTCTCTCACTCCACGTCCGACCTCCGTCAGTGCTTCTGTAGAGCGCGGCGTGGGAAGCGACCCTCAGCATACCGGCGAAGGCCAGGAGCGGATCGACAGCGTCGAAGGCCAGAGACCGACCGCCCCATCCTCGTGTGATGGGCTTCGAAAGGGTCTGTTCCCAACTGCGTCCTCCATCGGTCGAACGCCGTATCCGAAACTCGATCCCCTCGTTCCAGGATGCCAAAGATCGAGGCGCTGGTGGCCGACCGTTTCCCGGCGGCGACGCCTCCTCGCCGGAAGGGGACGCTTCGGCGCCGGCGAGCCACGGTTGGGCGTGGGCGCGGGCCGGTGTCGCCTGTTGCCGGCGGAGGGACGGAAGACGGCGGACCCGATCGAGGGGTGGCGGCGCGACTCGCCCCGGGGCGAGTCCACACCGGCGCAAAGTTGAACGGTGAACGGCCCGGCAAAGGCACGCATGCACCAGTCACCAATGTCCCCAATCCGGGCCGCGGCGCGGGTCGATCGCCGGCCACATACAATCCAACACCGGCCCCCACCGAAGACCAAGCGGCGGCCGGTGCCGAAGCGCTCTACAGTCTCTCCCTCACCGTCGGCAGAGAGCTCGTGGAGAAGCTCGAAGAGGCCCGTGCACAGCTCAGCCACTCGCTTCCCGACGGGGATCTGGCCCGCATCCTCCTTTCGCGCGCGGTGGCGACAACACTGAATCGAATCTGCTGTTGCTCTGCGGGGCGCACAATCGGCGGAGATAGGCAACAAGTTTATGGAGAGTCGCTGACGTTTCGATATGCCCTCGAGCGCGCGAGTGCCGCGACGCGGAGAGGGGCGCGCCAAGATCGGCCGCTTTTTGGGGCATCGAGGGCGCCGCGTTCGGCGACGCGGAGCCGGGGGGCGCGCCTCGCACCGCAGGGGCGGAGATCAGCGAGTCAATACTCCGTCCATCCCCATCTTCCTTGCTCAAGAGTCTCCGTCGCTCCTCGATTCCTCGGATCGATCGAAAGGGAGGATCGGTGCGAATCCAAAAGTAGTCGTCGACATCGAAATGTCGGCAGGAGCTGTGGGCCGCGAATGCGCCCGCGAGGGTGGTTGTGCCGGTCCCTGAGGCGCCGAAGATGTGAATTCGTTTCATCGACTCCGTGCTCTCCGACGCGGGTTCCGCGCTTGTGGGCTCCCCGACCACAGTCTATTATCGGGGCTTCCCTGCGATCCCCTTCAACCCCGAAAACCGACGAAAGCCGATGAACCCCTTCCTCTTCGCGCCGCCCGACGCGCCCGCACAGAGTCCCCTGGTGCAGTTCGCCCCCCTGGCGCTTCTCTTCCTTGTCTTCTACTTCTTGCTGATCCGCCCCGCGAGCAAGCGTCAAAAGGCGCGCGATCAGCTGATCGCGGGGCTCGAGAAGGGGAGCAAGGTCGTTACGAGCGGCGGAATCGTCGGCACGGTCGCGTCGGTCAAAGGCGATGTCGTCGCGCTCAAGGTGTCCGACAAACTGAAGATCGACGTGATGAAGAGCAACGTCTCGCAGCTCTACAAGGCGAAGCAGAACGGCGAGTAGCTTGGGAGCCGGGAGCGAGGGCCGTGAGTGCCCTTCGGAGAGAGGAGCATCGCCATGGCCATCCTGGATATCCGCAAATACGGAGACCCGGTGCTCCTCGCTCCGACCAAGCCGGTGGACGAGATCGACGCCGAGCTGGAGCGCTTGATCGAGGACATGATCGACACGATGTACGCCGCTGATGGTGTCGGGCTGGCGGCGAACCAGGTCGGCGTATCGCGGCGCTTCGCCGTTTTCGATCTCGCCTTCGTGAACGGTTTGAAGGATGAGGACCTTCTCGTGACGATCAACCCCCGGATCGTGGCGCGGGAGGGGAGCCAGATCGGTGAGGAGGGCTGCCTTTCGCTTCCGGGCATGATGGCCGATATCGAGCGCCCGATGAAGGTCACGGTTCGAGCCATGAGTATGGAGGGCGAAGAGAACGAGATCGAGGGCGAAGGCCTGCTTGCGAGGGCTTTCTGCCACGAGATCGAGCATCTCGAGGGCAAGCTTTTCATCGATAACCTCGCGCCGAACGAACGGGGCGCGCTGCTCCGGGAGTATCGCGCCCGTCTTTGAGGACCCCCCACCGTGCGCATCGTCTTCATGGGAACGCCGGTTTTCGCGGTTCCGGCTATCGAGGCGCTGGTGGCCGCCGGCCACGATCTCGCGCTGGTGGTGACCCAGCCGGATCGACGCCGGGGTCGGGGGCACCGGGTTCGCCGCACCGATGCCGCCGCCGCCGCCGATCGCTTGGGGCTCGATGTCGCCCAACCCGAACGTGTGTCCGGCCCGGAGTTTCGGGACCGCCTTCGAGACCTGAGCGCCGAGCTCTTCGTGGTCGTGGCCTATGGCCGCATCCTCAAGCGGCGGGTGCTGGAGATTCCGCGCTGGGGCTGCATCAATGCGCACGCGTCGCTCCTGCCCCATCTGCGCGGGGCGGCGCCGATTCAGCAGGCGATTTTCGGCGGCGATTCGGTCACCGGCGTCACCACGATGAAGATGGATAGGGGGATGGATACGGGCGATATGCTTCTGGCGCGAGAGGTTCCGATCGGCGCGCGCGATACGGCGGGCGACCTGCACGATCGCCTGGCGCCGGTGGCGGCGGCGCTGCTCGTGGAGACGCTCGCGCGACTTCCCGAGATCGAGCCGCGCCCCCAAGACCATGATCGGGCCACCTACGCTCCCAGAATCGAGGGCGACGATCTGGAGCTCGATTGGGGCCTGGACGCCACCACCCTCGACCGAACGATCCGCGGGCTCGCACCGGCCCCGGGCGCGCGCACCCGCAGGGACGGTGAGCTGCTCAAGGTGCTCGAAGCGGAGCCGGTGACGGCTTCCTCCGGTCTCGAAGCGGGCTCTCTCTTTCCTCTCGACCGCGGCTGCGCCGTGCAGTGCTCAGGCGGAGCCTTGCGCCTGGTGCGGGTGGGGCCGGCGGGGCGTCCGCCGATGCCCGCCGATGCCTATCTGCTGGGGCGTCCCTTGCAAGGGGGCGAGCGTCTGGGGACGGAGGGATGAGCGGAGGACAGCTGCACGTGATCGTCTCTCCCGAGCGCTGGCTAGATCTAGGCGCCTGCGAGCTTGCCCGCGAAGTCGCCCTGGGTGGGGCCGATCGGATCCATCTGCGGGCGCCGGATCTCTCCACCTCTCGGGCGCTCGAGCTGGGTGAAGAGCTGCTGGCCGGTATCGGGGGGACGGAATCGTGCGGTGTCGTCGTGAACGATCGGATCGATCTGGCGGCGGCGCTCGGCATCCGGTCGATTCAGCTCCCGGAGCGATCGTTCGAGCCTCCGGTGGCGAGGGCTTTGCTGGAAGAGGAGTTTGGCCTGGCGCCGGTCGAGGTCGGAGCGTCTCGCCACGATGCCGCGGGCGTCGCTGCGGCGATCGAAGCGGGAGCGGACTGGGTCTTTCTGGGGCACATCTTCCCGACCGCATCTCATCGCGGGGCGCCGCCACTCGATCGCTCCGGGGCGGCCGCCTCGATCGCGGCGGCCGGCACGGTTCCTATCGTGGCGATCGGGGGCGTGGATGAAGGTGTAATCGACGAGGTTCTGCGCATGGGCTTCTCGGGAGTGGCGGTCCAAGGGGCGGTCTTCGGGCCTTCGGAGCCGAGGCGGTCGATCGGCGCGATCCGCGAAGCTCTCGATCGCGGCGAAAGGACGAAGGGGCGCGCATGAAGTTGGTGCTGAACGGACGGGAGATCGAGACGGGGGACGAGATCACGATCGCGGAGCTGCTGCGCGACCGAGAGATCGATCCCGCGACCGTCGTGGTGGAAAGGAACCGCGAGGTTTTGGGGGCCGCGGCGCTGGAGACGAATCGCCTGCGTGAGGGCGACGAGCTGGAGGTGGTCCGTTTTGTCGGCGGTGGATGATCGGCACCGGCGCCAGGTCGCTTTCGGGCCTTTCGGGAGCGAGGGTCAGGCAGCGCTCGCCGCGGCCACGGTGGCGGTCGTCGGCTGCGGCGCGACCGGCGGAGCGGCCGCCGAGCTTCTCACGCGGGCCGGGGCGGGGCGCCTGATCCTGATCGACCGCGACATCGTGGCCCTCGACAACCTGCACCGGCAGGTGCTCTTCGACGAAGAGGATGCCCGTGAGGGGCGCCCGAAAGCGGTCGCGGCGGGGGAGCATCTTCGGCGCGTGAGCTCCGCGATCCGCCTCACTGTCGAGGCCACCCATCTCGATGCCTCCAATGTGGACCGGATTCTCGACAACGTGTCGATCGTGCTCGACGGAACCGACAATATTTCGACCCGCTTTCTGCTGAACGACTGGTGCTTCGAAACGGGCGTGCCCTGGGTCTATGTCGGTGCGGTAGGGGGAGAGGGCATGCTTCTGCCGATCGTGCCGCCCCGCGGCCCCTGTCTGCGCTGTTTCCTTCCCGAGCCTCCGCCGCCGGGCAGCCTCGCCACCTGCGATACGGCCGGCGTTCTCGGACCGATCCCGACCGCGATGGGGGCCATGGCCGCGATCGAAGCGATGAAGATCTTGGCGGGAGCGTCGCAGCCCGAAGCGCGCAAGCTCCGTACGATCGATTTCTGGGATTGGCGTGTTCGCGACATCGCGCTGCCGCCACGTGCCGACTGCCCCGCCTGCGCCCTCGGCGAGAGGGACTTCTTGCACGACGAACGTTCCACCCGCGTCATCGAGCTCTGCGGCCGCGATACGCACCAGATTCTGCCTCCTCCGGGGCCCCGGCTCGACCTGGAAGCTCTGGCCGATCGCCTGGACGCCGAGAGCGACCATCTTCTCGTCAACCGTCTTTTCCTGCGTCTCGATCTCGGTGCCGAGAGACTGACGGTCTTCGCCGATGGGCGCGCGCTGATCGAAGGGGCCGGCAACGCGGATCGCGCGCGCGCCTTCTACGATCGATACGTGGGCACATGAAGAGCGCGTAGGAGAAATTGTGTCGCGAAGTTCCGGCTGGAAACGGAGCGGCGCATCTGATCTAATCCCGATAGGCTCCCAGACACCCCGCGAACGGAGATCTCACCATGGACGACGTCCTGAAGATCGGTGACCACGTTTTTCGATCCAGATTGATCGTCGGAACGGGCAAGTTCTCCGATGCGGATACGATGGTGCGCACACATGAAGCGTCGGGCGCCGAGATGGTCACCGTGGCGATGCGTCGGGTCGATCTCGACGCGCCGCGCGAGGGAGAGCACTGGTTCGATCACATCGACCGATCGCGTTTCACGATCCTTCCGAATACCGCCGGCGCGTACACGGCCGACGAAGCGATCCGCATCGCACACCTGGCACGGGCGGCCGGTTTCGGCGATCTGATCAAGCTCGAGGTGCTCGGGGACGAGCGAACTTTGCTTCCCGATGTGCACGAGCTGCTGAGGGCGACGGAGGTCCTGGTGGGCGAAGGATTCACGGTGCTCGCCTATACCAGCGACGATCTCATCACCGCGAGAAGGCTGGAGCAGCTCGGTGTCGCCGCGGTCATGCCGCTCGCTTCGCCGATCGGTTCTGGTCGGGGTGTTCTGAATCCGCTGCCGATCCGCTTCATCCGCGAGAGCATTTCGGTCCCCTTGATCGTCGACGCCGGCGTGGGGACCGCTTCGCATGCGGCCGAAGCGATGGAGCTGGGGATCGACGGAATCCTGATGAACACCGCGCTCGCGCTCGCCGCCGATCCGCCACGAATGGCGCGCGCGATGCGCCTGGCGGTCGAAGCCGGTCGCGAGGCATTCATGGCCGGTCGCATGGCCGAAAAGGAGTACGCATCGCCCTCCTCGCCGACCCAGGGCGTTCCGGGGAAGTGACCCGGGGACGCGACCCTCGGGACCATGCTCTTGCGCTCTTCGGAGCTTGGGAGCGGGGTGAGGGTTTTGTGGATCAGCTCCTCG
>NYZA01000248.1 GCA_002686955.1 Gemmatimonadota bacterium | reverse complement strand
TGGCCGCGGCGCGCTCCACCTTGACCAAGGACGACGTGGTCAAGGCGCTGGAGTCGCGGGTCGTGGGGTGGCAAGCAGCGGCGGTCGATGGGGTACCCGAGCCACCCGACTCCGGCCCCAACCGGACCCCAGGCCGGTCCAAAAAGCCGGCGGAGCCGAAGCGCGAGCCGGGGCTGGTGGGGAGCTACTACAATCTCCCACCGGGATCATCCGAGCTGCCACAAAGCAAACCGGTTTTTCAGCGCATCGACCAGAGTCTCAATTTCGCCTGGAAGAGCGCGAGCCCCGTCCCTCGCATCCATGCCGACTGGTTCGGTGTTCGGTGGACGGGTCTGATCCACTTCGATTCCACGGGGACATACTCATTTCGCATCACCCACGATGACGGCGTACGGATCTGGATCGGTGGGGCAAAGGCCTACGACCTCTGGCACGCATTCGACGGTGTCAGAACTGCCGACTTTCGCGTGCAGGAGCAGGGCTGGACGCCGCTGATCGTCGAGTTCTACGAGGCTAAGACCTTCGCCGACATCCGCCTCGAATGGGCCCTCCCAGGAGCCCCCGACTTCGCCCTCGTTCCCGCCGCGGCGCTGGCCCACAATCCGCAATGACCCGCGCCCAACACCCCAAACGCCCCCCCCAACCCAAGCGAACCCCCCTGCGCCGCATCCCCCACCCGCGGCTCCTCCTCAGCCTCGCGCTCCTGGCCTGCCTCGCCCTGATTGCCGCGCGCCGCTGGCAGTCGCTCAGCACCGAGGCCCGCTCCTATCAGATCGAGCATTTCAGTCTGGGCGCCGACGGCACCCGCCCCTCCTATCAGCTCCCCGAGGACTTCGAGCTGATGCGAGAGCTACGCGAGAAGGGCAGCTCCTCGATGCTGCGTCTGGCCTGGACTCTCTACTACGAGCGCTGGAAGCAACACTATTCCATCGGGCGGCTCTCCGCGCTGGGGATTCGTGTCGGCGCCGATCAGCTGCCGCTCGTCCACGAGATGATCACCGATGCCTGCTACCTGCTCGGCGTCGACCAGCCGCCCAATGTGTTCATCGTGCGCGAGCCCGCCGAGCAAATCACTGTCACCAACTTCCGCGAGCCGACAATTATCATCGGCTCGAGCTTCCTCTGGGCGTTCTCCGCCGACGAGCTCCGCTTCTTGATCGCCCGCGCCGTGGCCCATATCCGTTGCGAGCACGTCTTCATGCTCGACATGGTGCAGGGCATCAAGGCCATCCTCGAGCGGGCGCTGCCCGACACCATCGCCAACTACCTGGTGAGCGGCGTGCTGATGCAGTACATGGAATGGCACAAGTGGGCGGAGATGTCGGCCGATCGCGGCGCGCTGACCGTCACCGGCGACGTGTCCGTGGCGCTCGGCGCCCTGATCAAGCTGAACATCGGCGCCAACTTCGAGGACCACCTGGGTCCCCTGAATCCCGACGCCTACGCGCGCCAGATCGAGCGGGTCGACGACGCCGCCGTGGGCTCCATGGCCGCCACCGTGGCCGAAATCGCCAACCCCAACCCCTTCCTCACGCTGCGGGTGGGGGAACTCCGCGCCTTCTCCGCCGCGCACTCGCGGATGTTCCAGTAGCCCGCATCTTCACCCGACTCCGATTGCGTCGACTCGCGGCGGTCCAGCTGACGTCACCAGAGCCGTCGAATGCCGTACCGATCGAATTGAAGCTCGTTGCTAACCAGCGGCACCTCCATCGCCTGGGCCTGCGCGATCAGCATGCGGTCGAAAGGATCGCGGTGCGGCCCCGGCAGGCTGCCGGCGCGCTGGGCATGAACGACGGAGATGGCGAGCGGCGTGAATCCCTGAGCGGCAAGACAGCCTGGAAAGTCGGCCGCCAACACCACCGCCCCCGGCAGCTTCCCGAGCCTGACCTTGGTGCAGATCTCCCATGCCGATGCCGCGCTGACCAGCACCTGGTTCTCCAACTTCGATATCGCGGTTCTGGCAACACGGGTGAGCCGCTCGTCTCCCGCGAGCCACCACAGGAGCGCGTGCGTATCCAGCAGGAGTCTCATTCCCGGCCTTCCCAGCGGGCGAGCTCCTCATCCGAGAGCGGCTCGAAGAAGGAGTCGTCCACCGTGACCAGATCTCGCATCGCGCCGAAGACCCTCCCCTTCTTGCCCTGAGGTATCGGCACCAGACGCACGACCGGTGTCTTCCCCCTGGCGATGATCACCTCCTCCCCCGCGCGGGCTCGTTCGATGAGTCGTGAGAGATGGGTCTTGGCGTAGTGAATCGGTACAGCGTCCATTCGCTCTCCTTGACTAAGTCAAGTTAGCTTGGTTAGAGAATGCGGTCAAATTTCCCCCCTCGGAGCGAAAACCTCGCATTGGCCGATCCGATTGGCGTGGGGGCAACGGAAAGCTCGCCCCGGGGCGAGTCGACACCCCAAGCCGCTGCGCGGGCTCCTCCTTCGGACCGGCACCCTCAGGAGGGCTGACTTCGAGCCTCTCGCGAGCCATCCCCAACCAGGAGTAGAATCGAAACTCGCTCCACCTTCGTCGATGGCCATGCATCGCACTCTGGACATCAAGACATCTCTTCTCGGCCATATTGACAGCATGAGAACGACACTCACACTGGATGAAGATGTAGCCGTCGCGCTGCGCCAGGTTTGCGCCGACCGGGGGATTCCGTTCAAAACCGCGGTCAACGAAACACTCCGCGCCGGCCTGGTGTCCGATCGAGGCCGAGCGGCCTCACATGCTCCTTGTCAACTGCAACCCTTGAATGGCGGTAGCCCGAGGATGCCGCCCGGCATCCTGAATCTGCAGGAAATGCTGGACTTCGCGGAGGGTGAGGCCCACCGATGATCCTGGTCGGCGTTGGTGTGGAGAGGAATGATGCCCTGAAGCGGGCGAATCGAGAGTCTCCGCCGGCCCCCACGCGGTGTCGCCAGCCCCCGCGCACGCGTTCAAAAGCCACCGCGCTGAGTACCGCCGTGACTGACCGCCGTTGAGGAATTGCGTCGCAGCGGCGCGCGGCGGGCGAGGTCGCGTATCGCTTCCCCCCCACAACGGTCGCGGCGGAGCGCTACAAGGGCGGCGCCCCACCCTCCGACGGAAACTCCGGCTTCCGCGCCAGGAAAGGGACTCCCCCGATCGCCCAGAGGCCCAGAAGCGCGCCCCGGAGGAGGAGGGCGGGCGGCTCGGGCGGGAGGGCCTCGACCATCCACCAGCGGAGCGCGAGGGTCGTGCTGGTGCCGATCAGCACGCGAGCGAACAACGCGTATCGCCCGGAAGGGATCGGGAGGCGATCGCCTAGCCAGCGCACGATGATCGTACCCGCGATCGCCCCTCCCGCGATCACCCCCACCGTCTCGAAGGCGCCGGCCTGTCGTCCGAGCACCAGCGCAACGATTGCGAGCGCCGCCGGGAATCCGATCCGAATCGTCGCCGGGATTGGTCTTGCCGCTCCTCCGATCGATTCCACGAGCTGAGCTCGCGTGAGCAGCGCGAAAGGCAATCCCGCGGCAAGTCCCGTCCCGATCGGACGCGGTCCCGCCGAAAGAAGCTCGCAGCAAGCGACCGCCACCGGGACGATCGCGGCGATCGCTCGGACTCCCCCCCATCCCCCTCTTCTCAACGCCAACGCTCCGAAGAAGGCAACCGAGAGCGCCACGCGCGACGAGAGCCGCGCGCTCTCCTCCGCCCCACTCCCCGCCAGAACCCACCACCGCTCCGGCGTAGCGATCACCTCGCCGCCCCCCGTGAGCACGAGCGCAGCCCAGAGCAGCCCAACCGGCCAGGCCGACGTGGCTGCCTCACGCGGATCGGAGCACCAGAAGCAGCACCCCACCAGGATCAGAATCGGCAAGGGATCTCCGGCGGCCGCGATGAGAGTCGGAATCGATTCCAGAGCCATTGCCGACCCGCCGCTCCCCTTCCGCCCTACCGCGCGACCCGGATCTCTCCCGCGGGGCCGTCCTCGATCTCTCCGATCACGGCCGCACCGGTCGCCCCGGCCGCATCGAGCCGCTCGACCATGCTCCGCGCGCCCTCGGGCGGGACCGCGACCAATAGCCCACCCGAGGTCTGAGCGTCGGCGAGCACCAGCCGCTCCGACTCCGCGATTTGCCCGTCGCAATGCAGATGTGACGACACATATTCGAGGTTCCGCTTCGATCCGCCCGGCACGAATCCCCCGGCCGCCAGGTCATCGATCGCGTCCAAGCGGGGCACGTCACGGGCTGAAAGCGTCGCGGACATGCCCGAGGCCTTCAGAAGATGGTGCAGATGGCCAAGCAGCCCGAAGCCGGTCACGTCGGTCGCGGCGCTCGCGCCAGCCGCCAGCGCCGCGTCCTTCGCCTCGCGGTTGAGCGCAGTCATCAGTGCGATGACCCCCGCCATTTCGGTGTCTCCGATCCGCCCCTTGCGAAAGGCCTGGGCCGAGATGCCGGAACCGAGCGGCTTCGTCAGGACGAGACGATCGCCCGCGCGCGCTCCGATCTGTCTTAGAGCTCGCTCCGGATCGACCTTGCCGATCACGCAGAGCCCGTATTTCAGCTCGGGGTCGACCACGGTGTGCCCCCCGACCACCGCGCAGCCGGCCTCGGCAGCCTTGTCCCGCCCCCCCTGGAAGATGCGCGCGAGGAGGTCGGTGCCGATGCGATCCTCGGGGAAGCCGCAGGTCGCCAGGGCCACTTGGGGCTCGCCCCCCATGGCGTACACATCGGAGAGGGCGTTGGCCGCCGCGATCGCTCCGAAAGTCTCGGCATCGTCGACGATCGGCGTGATGAAATCGACCGTGAATACGAGCCCCTGATCGGCGGGTGGAGACAATAGAGCGCCATCCTCCATCGGTCCCACATCTTGCCGGACCCATGGATGAGGAAAGGCCGCCACTTTGCCGAGGACCTCGACCAGGTCCTTCGCGCCGAGCTTGCGCGCTCAGCCGCCGGCGGGCACCAGAGTTGTGAGTCGAGGTTCGTTCATTCTTTCCGTTCACTCCCGGCGGAAAGACTAACGGATGGGGCGGCCAGGCAGAGGGCGAACCGTTATGCTAGGTGGCAAAAGGAGCTCCTTCGTGATGTCCCCATCCCGCGAGGCCGACCGGCGACCCGCGGTCGAAGCGATTCTCGGGCCGACCAACACCGGCAAGACCCATCTCGCCGTCGAGCGGATGATCGCCCACCGCAGCGGCATGATCGGTCTGCCGCTCCGTCTGCTGGCGCGGGAGGTCTATGATCGCGTCGTGGGCGAAGTCGGCGAGGGGGCGGTGGCGCTGGTAACCGGCGAGGAGAAGCGGATCCCCGCCGCTCCCCGATTCCACGTGTGTACCGTCGAGTCGATGCCTTGGGAGAAGGAGGTCGATTTTCTGGCGGTCGACGAGGTACAGCTCGCGGAGCACGACGAGCGGGGACATATCTTCACCGATCGGATTCTGCGAGCTCGGGGCCGGACCGAAACCCTCTTTCTCGGATCGGGCACGATCGAGGGGTTGCTGCGGCGTCTGGTGCCCGAGGTGGCCGTCCAGACCCGCCCGCGCCTGTCGACTCTGAGCTACGCGGGGCCGCGAAAACTCCACCAGCTCCCTCCGCGCACCGCCGTCGTGGCCTTCTCGGCTGCCGATGTTTATGAGATCGCGGAGCGGCTCAAGAGCAGACACGGCGGAGCGGCGGTCGTGCTGGGGGCGCTCTCTCCGCGGGCGCGCAACGCGCAGGTGGCGCTCTATCAGTCGCGCGAGGTGCACTACATCGTCGCGACCGATGCGATCGGAATGGGATTGAATATGGACGTCGACCATGTGGCGATCGCTTCGCTGCGAAAGTTCGACGGCCGCCAGTTCCGCGATCTGCACCCGGCCGAGCTCGCCCAGATCGCGGGTCGGGCCGGCCGGTTTCGCGCCGACGGCACTTTCGGCCCGATGTCCCCCCTCTCCCCTCTGCCGGAAGCGCTCGTCGCCGCGGTGGAATCCCATCTCTTCCCCCCGATAGCTCAGATGCGCTACCGGGAGTCGCGCCTCGACTTCAGCACGGTCGCCGACCTTCGGGCCTCACTCGCTGCTTCCCCGCCGCATCCCTTCCTGAAGAGGCAGCGCGGCGCCGACGACGAGAGGGCGTTCGGGGAGCTCCTGGAGCGCAACTCCATTCAGGCGGAAACGGGGGACGAAGAAGGGATTCGCCTTCTCTGGGAGGTCTGCGGAATCCCCGATTTCGCGGGCGGCATGTCTCTGGAGCATCTGAATCTGCTCGGGGAGCTCTTCACCCAACTGCGCGGGCCGGCGAGCGAGGTCCCGGCGGACTGGATCGCCCGGCGGATCGAGCCCATCGATGATCCCATCGGGGACTGCGACGGGCTGATCGACCGAATGGCCGCCATCCGCACCTGGAGCTACATCGCGCACCGTCCAGGTTGGGTCCGTGGCGCCGGCGAATGGCAGGAGCGGGCGCGAGAGGTCGAGGATCGTCTCTCCGACGCCCTACACGATCGCCTCACGCAACGATTCGTCGATCGCCGGGCCAGCATCTTGCTCGCGAAGAGGCCGCGAGGGGAGAGCTGTGAGCTGAAGATCGCCGGAGACGATCGGGTCGAGGCTGACGGAATCGACGTGGGCACGCTGAAAGGGCTCGTTTTCGAACCGATCGAAGGGCTCGGGCCGAGCGTGCGGGCGCTGGTGGAGCGGGGACTCGTTCCGCATCTCGAAGCGAGGGTCACCGAGCTGGAGGCCGCTGAATCGAGCGCATTCCACATCGATCACCACGCATGGATCCACTGGAAGGGCGCACCGGTGGGCAGGCTCGTGAAGGGGGAATCTCCCGTGCGCCCTTCGGCCGAAGCGATCGAGAGCGAGCAGCTGGACGGCGCGATGCGTGACCGCGTGCGGCGGCGCCTGCGGGCGGCCGCGCTCGACCATGTAGAGGAGCTCTTCGCGCCCCTCTCCCGCCCGGCGTCGGAGGCGCTCGGGGCGGCGGGCCGCGGGCTCTGCTATCGACTGCGCGAGGGGTTCGGCTTCGCGAGGCGGAAAAACATCAAAGAGCTGATCCGATCGCTCACGGAGCAGGACCGGCGAACCCTCTCCCGCCTGGACATCCGCCTGGGCGCCAAGAATGTCTTCGTTCGCTCGCTCTTGCGCCCGGCGTCGATGCAAGCGCGGGCGGTGCTCTGGACCGTAGCGCGGGGGCTGGAAGACCACCCCGAGGTGAGCGCCGAATCCCCTCCATCGCTGCCGCTGGCGGCGCTGACCCCCGCGGACTTCGCCCGAGCACTCGGTTACGCGCAGGCGGGTCCGCGCTGGATCCGCGTCGACGTTTTGGAACGGGTCGCGGCGCTGCTGCGGCGGCTGCGCAAGGCGGGCGAGTTCGTGTTGCCCGAGGAGATTCCGAGCTGGCTCGGCTGCGATCGATCCGGCGCGATCGGCGTGCTGAAATCGCTGGGCTACGCGCTGGACGCCCAAGGGCGTTTCGATCTCCGGCTTCCTCCGTCGAGACAACGACCACATTTGGGCACCAAGCGAAAAAAAGTCGGATTAGAGAGACTGGGGACGCGCTAATCTCGTGGGCGGGACCGGTAGCCACGCCGCGCGCGGCGGTTGCGCGTCGTCCGCCGAGTGTCGGTCTTCAGCCCCGGGCGAGCGCGATCGCCCCGGCCCTGCACCAGAGCCACACACCCTGCAGGACCACCCAGACCATTCCCAGGGCGCTGAGCACCAGCCCGAGTCTTCGGCTCGGAGGATCGAATACGAGCCTGATCTCATGCTCTCCCGCTTCGACGACACATCCGATGAAATCGCGGTTGACGCGGAGCACCGCGGTCGCTCGGCCGTCCACTTCGGCGGTCCATCCCGGATGGAAGCTCTCGGCGACGACCAGGAGCTGGCGACTTTGGGCATTCGTCCCCACCAGCATCCGTCCGGGGGACTCCTCTCGCAGCTCGGCCTGCCCCACCGCGCCACCTCCGAGCACGACCTCCTCTTCGACCCAGGCGCTGGTGCGCGGATCGGGCGGCGGCGCCGAATCGGGCGGATCGGGACGCGGCTGGGCCTCGGAAACCATTCGGATTCGCGCGAGCGGATTCGGGATCCGAAGCCAGGGCGAGCCGTTTCGCGCGAGCTCCAATCCGGCTTCTTCGGCATAGCCCCGCGACACCCACTCGACGCCGGCAAGGCGGAGATCGTCGAGATCGTCGTAGTCGAGGAGCTTCCGCGGGAACAACCCCACATATCCATCGATCGTGCGATGACCGCTTGTGATCGCCGTGTTCGACAGCCCTGCGACCACCCGACCGGCCGCCTCTTCGGGCAGACCGGTGGCCGGATTCGACAGCGCTTCGATCGATTGCCAGGGACCGTAGACACCGTAGCTGAGCCCGTACGCCCCCAGATCGGCCGCGGACACCAGGACCAGCGCCGGCAGCGCCCATAGACGGCCGCGAGCCGCCAGAATCACCAAGAGCGCGCAGAGGGATATGACCAGCGGGCCGGCGGCGATCAGCCGCCAGTCGCCGTTGAGTGCCTCGCTCACGCGATGAACGGCCGAGACCTCGAAGCGCAAGGCCAGCGCCGCGACCAGAACGCTGGAAACCGGGAGCAGGGCAATCGGGACGAAGCGGCGCCAAGCGATCCGCTCCGCCCCTCCGGCCACGCGATCGAGATCGACGAGAGCGATGGCGGAGAGCACGGCGGTCGCGAAGTGAAAGAAGAGCAAGAAGCGGCTCGGAACGCGGAAGAAGCCGACACCCGGCAGGAGAGCCATCAAGCGGTAGATCCCGCCGTACTTGCCGGTCGCGAGGAGGAACGCGATGAATCCCGTGACGAGAAGGCCGAGAACGAGTGGCTTCGACGGGCCGAGCCTTCGCCGGCGGATCAGGAGCCAGGCGCATAGCACCAGAGGTCCGGCGCCGGTGTAGAGCCCGAACTCGTGTGTGTTCCCCCCCAGGATCCGAACGACCCGCTCTTCGAGGAGATAGGGGGCGACGAGCTGGTAGAGATTGAGAGGGTGAAGGGAGTGGGTCGTGCCGAAGACCGCGTCGACGGTGGCCCGGGTGGAGTGGCCGAGCCCGTCCAGTGTGGGGATCAACTGAGCGCACCCCACCAGCACACCAGCGCATTTGGCGGGAACCAGGGAGCCGACCCGCATCGGTCCGATTCGCAGGCGCACAGCGGTCGCGACGCAATAGCTGACCTCCGCCACGATCGAGAGCCACACCGCCTGTGGGTGGCCGAGGAGCAGCTGCGAACCGGTGAGCAGCGCCACCGCCACCCACGCCAGGGCTCTCCGGTGGGGCGATCGATCTCGCAGCGCGATATCGATCGCCAGAACGATCCACGGAATGTGCGCCACGACCGCGATCAAGTTGATATGTATGTAGTGGAGAAGATTGAACGCGGAGAAAGCGAATGCCGTGGCTCCCCAGATCGCGCCCGCGCTCCCGATCCGCCAGCGCCCGAGGAGCCGGTTGGTCCCGAACCAAATGATCGGCGTGCTGGCCAGGAGCTCCACGTGATAGGCCGCGGGGAGAGGGAGCAAACGGTAGATCAAGAGGTGGAAGGGGTGCCACGTCCCCGCCTGTCCTTCGCCGAGGAGGAAGAAGCCCGAGAAGATCGCCGGCAACCAATCGGAACGATCTCCATTCGCGAGGCAGGTGGCGAAGAAGCGCCGCAGCGGAAGATGGGCCCCTCCAAGATCGTCCGCGATAGGGATTCGCCCCGCCAGCGCCGGAAGCAACATCAAGGCCAGGAGCAGCGCGGCGGCCGCCCTGAGGTAGGGCAAGAGCGAATCGTCGAGCTGAGCCGACGTCTGCCCTTCTTCCTTGCTCATCGCTCGCCGAAGCTCCTCTCGGGTATCGCGGGCATCTCGCTAAACTCCTCGGTCCAGCCCTTCCAACCGGTGGACGATACACGACGGCGCACCCGGCGAAGCCCCTCACCGTAGACCTCGTCGTCGTCCTCTTCCAGCTTCTCGATGAGCCGGGTGCCCAGCTCGCCCCCGCGGTGCCGCAGCTCCCAGAGCTGCAAGAGATTGCAGGTTCCCTCCACCGCCCAAGCCGCCCGATCTCCGAGCCCCCTCGATGCCAGCCATACGTGGCCCAGCTCGTGCGCCAGAACGCCCCGTAGCTCCACTTCGGGAAGGGGTGCGAGTAGATGGATCGTCGAGCCGGTCCAGCCTTTTCGGTCGTAGGTGTGCTCGCTGAGTCCGCGCGCGCGGCGGCCATCGTTCCTCTCGTTGCTCAGCTCTTGCAATCCGGCGAGCACCAGTTTCACCCGCCCCGCATCGACATCGATCCGCCGCTCGGCGAGACGGGCGCCGACATGCGCGAACAGTCTCCGCGCTTCGCTCTTCGTCGAGATGGCGGTCTCGGCGCAAACGCCGCAGAGCGTGCGCCCATCCGCGCAGGCGAAGGGCTCCCCCGAAAGATGTTCGGCCGCCAGCCTGCCGCACGCGTCGCAATGGGCCGTCCTCTCGGCATGCCGCGAATGGTAGATCTCGCCCCATGCTCCGACCTCGAGCTCCCCGGAGATCGCGTCTCCGCAGAGATCGCAACGCAAGGGCGGCTCGTTCATCGAGCCGGGCAGGGTGGGCTCCCTCCTTTGCAGCCGCCGGAAACAGGAAGGGTGCATGGGCCCGTCGTCGATGCCGTGGCGGCCGACCGGCAGTCCACATTCCACGCAACGGGGCGCCATATGCTCGCGAAAGCAGCTTTCGTGAAACTCCCCCTTTTCGACGACGATCCGTCGCGGAGCGGGCCCGTCGCACTGATCGCAGCGAGGGACGGCTCCTTTCTCGACGCACGACTCGTGGTAGCGGAGCCCGGTGTCTCGGTCCAGTGGTGCCGAGACGGACGCCTCACGCTCGCAGACGGGGCAGAGCGGAGCCGCGATCGCGGGCGAGCACGCTCCCGCCATGAGTAGCAGGAGCAGCATCGCCGTCGATCGAAGAGCCTCAAGATCGGTTGGCATCACGGATCGATCCCCGCATCAATCGATATAGCCAAGAGTGCGCAATCGGCGGTCCACCTCCGCCTCCGCGGCGGCGTCTCGATTCGGCGCGGACAAAGGCGCCGGAGCATCCTCAAGCCGCCGCTCGAGAATCGACGCGAGCCTGCCCGCGACCTCCGGATGGCCGGACGCCACATCGAGCAGCTCGGAGGGGTCGGCTTCGAGATCGAAAAGCCGATACCGGTCACCGCCGATCGCCGGCACGCGCAGCAGTTTCCAACGCCCCTCCCGCACCGCCCGCCAGCGACCACGGATCGCGCCGCCCCTTTCGCGCAACGCGGTGGAGAGCCGC
>NYZA01000247.1 GCA_002686955.1 Gemmatimonadota bacterium | reverse complement strand
GGCGGCGTGTCGGCGAGCCCCTCGAGCAGTTTGCTTCGTCGGGCGTGGTGCGCGGCCTGAAGACTCCTGACGAGCACGACCCGCCGGTCGGACATCATCGGCAGGGTCGCGCACGAGGAGAGGACGCGGTCGACCTCGATCGTGTCTCCACTGAAGCGATCGAGATTGAAATCGGCGAGACCGGGATCGACGAAGTGATCGAGAAGCTGTTCGAGCGCCCGATCTCTCAAGATCGTCTCCTCGCCGACCACCAGCACGAAACGCGGAGAATCGCCGCGCTCGAGCCAAGCACTCAGCTCGGCCGCTTCGATTTCGACCCGCTTTGCCCCTCGCTTCGCCTGTGCCATCATCGCCTCTATCCCCTCCGAATCCTCATCGGTAGCGAATTCCAACGCCGAAGCGATGCCGGTTGGGCGACTCCGCCTCGCGCGTCCACGCATAGTCGAAGATCAGGCGGTATTGAGGGGTGGTTCCGATCCCGAGCGTCCAGGCCCGATCACCCTCGTGCCAGATCACGCCCGCCCTGCACTCGAACCCCTGGTCGGTCAGCGCCAGCGCCGCTCGAATCAGCTCTGCGTCCCAGCCGCTGATTCCGTCGGCCTCCAACAGGATCGCGCCTCCACCCGCACCCCGGTAGGTCGCACCCACTCCGGTTCGCCGACCTCCCGGAGCGTTCTCCGCGACATCGCGCACCGACACGCCCAGCGCCACCCCGTAGTCGATGCGCGCCACGGCGTTCAGATCGAAAGAGAAGCGGTCGATATCGCCTCCGAGGTATTCGAGGTCGAAGCCGTAGGCGACCCCCGGCAGATCCGGAAGCACGAAGGAGAGCTGCCACCGGTCGACATCGCCCCCCTCTTCCAGCAGAATCCCGGCGGGTCCGCGCGCCAGTGCATTCCCTTGCACCAAAGCGTAGCGCCTAACATCTCCTGAACCCAGATCGGCGAGCACCGCCCAGCTCTCCTCGCCGACCCCGAGCGCCGCCGCATTCCCCGCAATCGCCCAGGCGCCTTCGAGAGGAACCGCTTCTACCCCCGCGAGACCGTCGGGGCGCGCGCCGGCACCGATCGAGATGAGCAGCAGTGGGATCCACGATTGCAGCATACGTCCGTCTCCGCTCTCCGCATCCGTGGGAGAGAGGGAGGACTATAACCGCTCCTCGGTCAGATATTTCGCCTGCGAAGGGCGAACAGGAAGGTCTCCGCCAGCAGCCAGAGGTCTTTCCGCAGCGACCAGTTCATCACGTAGTCGAGATCCCAGCCGACCACGTCGTGCATGCCGCCGTTCCGCCCGCACTTGATCTGCCACGGTCCCGTGATCCCCGGCTTCGCGCCCAGCCGGCGTCGCTGGATCCGATCGTACTTCGCGACGATGAAAGGCATTTCGGGACGAGGACCCACGAGGCTCATCTCACCCTTGATGACATTGATGAGTTGAGGAAGCTCGTCGAGGCAGGTACGCCGGAGAAGCCTGCCGATCGGGACGATTCTGGGATCGGCGACGTCGGAGGGCGTGGGCGCATAGGCGGGCGCATCCGCATACATTGTTCTGAACTTGTAGATCTCGAAGCGACGACCGCCGAGGTTCTCCCTTCGCCGCTCGTCGCCCGCACGCCCGCAAGCGGACCCACTTCGTCGATCCTGGCCGATCCGAACCTGCCTGAAGAAGACCGGTCCCTTGGAGCTCATCCGAACCATCGAGCCGAGAATGAGGAGCGCGGGCAGGCAGATGAGGCAGAGTCCGAGGGCGATGACGAGATCGACCCCTCTCTTGATCAGAAGACGGGTCTCGAGACTTAAGCCCGTGAGGTCTCCACGGGGTCCCCTATCGCGGGCTTCCAGGGGTTTGAACTGCACAGCGGTCGCCACGACCGCCCGGTGCTCCAGGGCTTTGCCCATTGCCGATCCTCATAAAGGTGACCGCCGCGTTTTCGCCGGCGGGGGACGGTTGACCGATCCGTCAGCGCCAGCGCGCGGTGGCCGCTTGGCACGATTGTGGGTCCGCCGTTCCTCAAGCCCAAACCCCCGTTTGAAGGCGCGGCGAACACTCGATTGTCGAAGAATCACTCTAACCCGGTAATCGCCCCCCTCAAGCGATTTCTCTTTCCGAAATTCCACCGGTTCTACTCCTCTTCGATCGCCTCCAGAACGAGATCGCCGATCCGGTCGGTGCCGAAGCCGCTCCGGGCATCGAGAGAGGGCAGACGCCGCTCCGAAAGCACCCGCCGGATCGCCCCCTCGAGCCGAGCGGCCGCATCGTGTTCGCCGAAGTGGTCGAGCATCAGCTGGCCCGCCGCGATCGCAGCCAAGGGGTTCGCTCTGTTCTGACCCTTGTATTTCGGTGCTGAGCCGTGAATCGGCTCGAACATCGAGACCCGCCCGGGGTGCAGATTCCCCGACGCGGCGATCCCCATGCCGCCCTGGATCATGGCCCCCAGGTCGGTCACGATGTCGCCGAAGAGGTTCGGCACGACCATCACATCGAAAGCATCCGGGTTCTTGATCATCCACATGCACGCCGCGTCGACATAGGCGTGGTCGGTCTCGATATCCGGAAACTCGGTGGCGACCTCCGCGAAGGTCCTGGTCCAGATATCTTGCGCTCGTATGGCGTTCGCCTTGTCGACGAGTGTGACCCTCTTGAAGCGCGGCGTCCTGCTCGCCGTCTCGAATGCGTAACGCACTACCCGCTCAACGCCTTTCCGGGTGTAAATCATCTCGGCGATCGCGACCTCGTCGGGTGTGCCCTTCTTGAAGATCCCGCCGAGTCCCGTGTAGGCATCCTCGGTATTCTCGCGGATCACGACCATGTCGATATCTTCGGGCCCGCGATCCTTGAGGGGACACAGATGCTCGGCGAAGAGGTTAATCGGCCGGTAGTTCACGAATAGGTCGAGATCGAATCGGATCCGCGCGATGATCTGCCGCTCCACCAAGCCGGGTTCGACCCGCGGATCGCCGATCGCGCCCAGATAGATGGCGCCGAAATCGGTCTTGAACGACTCGAAAACATCGTCGGGGAGGAACTCCCCGGTCTCGAGATAATGCTCCGATCCATAGGGGAGATCCTCGAATCGCAAAGAGAACCCACCGATCTCCGCCAAGGCGCGCAGGCAGCGCACACCCTCACGGGCCACCTCGGGACCGATTCCATCACCTCCGACCACGGCGATTCGGTGCTCTGCCACGCTACTCTCCTTTTTCCAGGGGGTTTCAGCTCTCTTCCACGAGCGCTCGAATCCGATCGCTGCTCAGGCTGTTCCGCGAACGCTTCGCGGCCTGGAACACCCGATCGATCCGCTCTCGCGTCACGTCGTATCCACGTTTCTCGAGCCAATAGATCACGTTCGACTCGCCACTCATCGGTCCGATCTCGATCGTCTGACTGCGCCCGAACCAGTGCGCCGGAACACCGCTGTAGACGCAATCCGCGAGGTCCGCGTCCCCTTTGTCCTCCGCCTTGATGATCGCGGCCGCGTGCACGCCCGTGCCGGTGCGGAAGGCGTCGTCTCCCGCGACCGGGTAGTTGATCGGGAGGGGAATCCCCGATGCCTCGGCCACCGTCTCGCAGTACTCCGCGAGGGCGGTGAGGTCTCGATCGATGTAGCGGAGCAGGCGCAGGTTGACCAGGAGCAGATCCATCTCGGTATTGCCGGCCCGCTCGCCGATCCCGAGCGCTGTCCCGTGCAAGCGATCGGCGCCGGCCTCGAGGGCCGCCAGAGAGTTCGGCAACGCGAGCCCGCGGTCGCGGTGGCCGTGCCAATCGATCGCGACATCTTCACCCGAATCGAAGACGATCCGCTTGACGTGACCGATCAGCGCCCGCACGCCGGCCGGAGTCACATGCCCCACCGTGTCGCAGACACAGATCCGCCTCGCCCCGCAGTTGATCGCCGTGCGATAGAGCGCTTCGACATCGGCGGGAGCGGCGCGGGTCGTGTCTTCGGTGACGAACATCACCGAAAGCCCTTCCTTCACGGCGAACGAGACCGCCTCTTCGGTGCGGCGCAGCAGAAGGTCGAGGTTCCAGCCCTCGGCGAACATGCGGATCGGGCTCGACCCGATGAATGTGGAGACCTCTATCGGGAGACCCACCTCCTGGCTGATCCGAGCGACCGGCTCGATATCGGCGATGACGGTGCGAGCGGCGCAATCGGCGGCGATCGAGAGCTTCGCCTCGACAATCTCTCGGGCCAGGATGCGAACATCGTCAGCCACGGCTTTACCGGCGCCCGGCAGCCCCAGATCAGCGATGTCGATCTGAAGCTGGTCCATCAGATGGAGCAGCTTGATCTTCGTCTCGATCGAGAAGGTCGCGCAGGATGGGGACTGCTGCCCGTCGCGGAGTGTCTCGTCGTCGAGCGCCACCGGCGCGGGAGGAGGCGGCTCGATCGCCACGTTCCAGTCGTAGATCAACTCTTGGACCAGGTCTTTCATGGCTCTCCTTTCCTCGCCGCTCCCCTTCGATCAGCTTCGTTTGAAATCGGGCTTGCGCTTCTCGATGAAGGCCTGTGTGCCTTCGCGCATGTCGTTGGTGCCCGCGAGCACGCCGAATTGACAGGTCTCGAGAACCAGCCCGTCGTCGAGGGCGAGATCCGATCCGCGATGCACCGATTCGATCGCGGCCTCGACCGCCAGGGGGCCGTTCGCCATAATCCTTTTGGCCAAAGCCGTCGCGGCGTCGAGCAGTTCGGCGTCGTCCACGATCCGGTTGACCAGACCGATTCGGTGTGCCTCTTCGGCACCGACCATCTCGGCGGTCAGGATCAGCTCGAGCGCCCTCCCCGTCCCCACAATCCGGGGCAGGCGCTGTGTGCCGCCATAGCCCGGTATCAGCCCCAACCCGACCTCGGGCAGACCGAGACGGGCACGATCGCCCGCGACTCTCAAAGTGCAGGCCAGCGCCACTTCGCAGCCTCCACCCAGCGCAAAGCCGCCAATCGCGGCGACCGAGGGCTTGCCCATCCCCTCGAGTCGACCCAGCAGGAGCTGTCCCCTGCGTGCCAGGCGCTTCGCCTCGATCGGGCTCAGGGTGGCGAGCTCCTTGATGTCGGCACCCGCGATGAACGCCTTCCCTTCACCGTGCCAGATCAGCGCACCGACCTGCTCGTCCTTCGCCACATCGTCGATGGCGTGCTCGAGCTCGGTGATGGTGGCCGCATTGAGTGCGTTCAGGGCCGAGGGACGATCGACGCGCAGAAAGGCGATGCCCTCCCGTTTCTCCAAGACGATATTCTCGTACGACACCGATGTTCTCCTGACGCTTGCTCTATCGACGCGTGTTCTCCTGGAATGTCCGGTCCGCGCTCGACCGCCCGAACGACCCGGGGAGTCTGACGCGGATGGCGCGGCGCGCCAACCGAATTCGCGATCGGCGGGAATCGCTCACGACTCGAGCGGGGCGCTTTCGCGCGAACCCCGGGCGCGGTCGAGGGCCTGCACCAGCCGCCGGTTCTCGTCCGCCGTACCGACCGAGATCCGAACGGCCTCCGGCATGCCGTAGAACCCCATGGGACGAACGATGACCCCCTCCTCCATGAGCGCGCCGGCCAGACCCACCCGGGCCAAGGGACCCTCTTTCGGCGGACGGACGAGCAGGAAGTTGGTGTAGGAAGGGGTGACACGGAGCCCGCGCTCGCTCAGCTCCCTCGCCAGGAACTCCCTCTGCTCCCGGTTCAGTCGGATCGTTCGCGCGACGTGATCGAAATCGCCGAGGGCGGCCAGCGCCGCGACCTGAGCGATGCTCGAAGTATTGAAATGCTCCCTCACGCGACCGATCGACCTCATCAGCTCGGGATGGCCGACTCCGTAGCCGATTCTGAGTCCCGCCAGGCCGAACGCCTTTGAAAAAGTCCTCGACACGACCAGATTGCCCCGCTCGATCCGGGAGCGCAGCGAGGGTGCTTCCTCCGCGACATACTCGAAATACGCTTGATCGAGGAAGAGCAGAACCGTCTCCGGTATGCCGTCGATGAACTCCAGCAGCTCAGCGGCGGTGACCATCCGTCCGGTCGGATTGTCCGGATTGGCCAGGAAGACCACCTTCGTCCGGCTGCCGACCGCGGCAGCCATCGCCTCGAGATCCGCCTGATCGTCGATCGTCGGGATCTCGATCGACCGGGCACCCATGAGCCGAGTCGCGATCGCGAATTTCAGAAAGGAGGGGCGGGCGAGAACCGCCTCGTCCCCGGCATCGAGAAAAGCCTTGGCCGTGTTCTCGATCAGCTCGACGGAGCCGTTTCCCAAGACGATCCAATCGGCCTCGACCCCGTGGCGAGCGGCGAGAGCCTCTCGCAATCGGGCGCCGGCGGCATCGGGATAGAGATGGACATCGTCGACCGCGTCCCGGAGGGCCTCGAGCACGCGGGGCGATGCGCCGTACGGACTCTCGTTCGAAGCGAGCTTGACGATATCGTCGCGACCGGTCGATCTCGCGACCGCGGCGGCGTCGCGCCCCGGCTCGTAGATCGGAAGAACAGCCGTGGCGGCGCGAGGTCTAACGCTCATCGCGCGCGCCGATGATCGCTGTCCCACCCGAATCGATCTCAGCCCCTCTTCTTCTTGAGCGCCTCGATCTTGTAGACCGCCGTTGGACCCCAGGTCGGGTCGTTCTTCGCCTGCTCGTACTTTTCGAGCGCCGCATCATAAAGCCGTTGCCCTTCGAGAGCTTCACCGAGGGTCACGAGAGCAAAGGCGTCCCCCGGCTTCCGTTCGAGCGCCTTCTCGGCTGCCTTCTCCGCGGCGGAGAATCGCTGGAGCTTCGTCAGGTTCTCGGCCCACTTGGTGCACGCGGAAGCATCGGAGCGGCTCCCTTCGCATGCGTGGCGGAACGCTGTCACCGCCTTGGCCGTGTCGCCCTGCTTCTCCAGGAGCAGCCCGAGGTTCTTGTGCGCCTTCGTATAGGACGGCTTGATCTCCACCGCCTTCTCGTACGCCCCGATCGCCGCGGCCGGGCTCCCCTGCTTGTCGTGCGCCAGGGCGAGCTTGAAGTAGGTCTTCACGTCGCGCGGCCGGAGCTCGATGACCGCCTTGTAATCGGCCACGCTGCCGGAGTAGTCGCGCAGATCCATCTTCACGCTGCCGCGCGTGGAGATGGCCTTGTCATGGTCCGGCTTGATCGCCACCGCGCGATCGAGCGCGACCAGGGCTTCCTTCGGCTTGCGAAGCTTGCGATAGGAGAGGCCCAGCCCGAAAAAAGCGTTGGCATTCTGATCGTTCGCCTCGATCGACTTCTTGTACGACGCCAGGGCGCCCTGATAGTCGCGGGCCTTGAACGCCGCATTCCCCTCGTTGAAGTGCTGCTTCGAAGGATCGACGACCTTTCGCTCATTGACCGACATCTCCCCGCGAGGATCGGCCTCTTGGGCTTGGGCTGGAAACGACGCGGCCAACAGAACGAGGGTCAAATAGCAGGGGCGGAGCATGCAGCAACCTCCGAAAACACGGTTCCACGGCGTCCTGCCGTATCCAGGGGGAAACCTTAAGGGTACGGTTTGGCGGGGTGGGGCGTCAAGACCGGCCCGGCCCCGAAAGGGGCAACAATAGCGACACCAGCGCCCCTTCACCGGGCGAAGAGCTGACCGCGATCGCCCCCCCGTGCGAGCGAACGATGCCGTAGGTGACCGAGAGGCCGAGTCCTCGCCCGCAATCGGGGCCACGGGTGGTGACGAAAGGAAAGAACATCTTCTGGATCAGATGGTCCGGAACCCCCGGCCCTTCGTCCCGTACATCGATTCGCAGAACCGAATCCCCCACCTGCATCGAAGCCATCGAATCCTCGACCGCGTCGAGGGCCTCCAGCCCGAAGCGGCGGTGGTCCTCTTCCGAAAGCCGTTCCAAGACACTCGCCTCGAGCTGAATCGTCCCCTCTCGACCCGCCTCCTCCATAGCATGCACACCGTTCCAGACAATGTGATCCAGCGCCTTGCGCATCCGCTCGGGGTCCATCCGAACGCTGGGCAGATCCAGCGGCGCGCGGGAGACCAGATGCACGCCGCACTCCTCGACGCGGGGCGCCAGGTCCGCCACGAACTCCGCCAACCACTCGGCCGACCGAACCGGCTCCAGTGACAGGATCGGCGACTTGGTGAAGGTGAGAAGCTCCGCGATCAGCTCGCTTGCCCGAAACGCGCTGTTCGCGATGATGTCGAGCTTCCGTCCCACCGTCTCGTCCGCCGTATACGATCGCAGGAGCTGCGCGTACCCCGCGATCGGCGTGACGAGGTTGTTCATCTCATGCGCGAGCCCCGCCGCCGATTCCTGAAGGGTCGCGAATCTGGCCGCCTGCAGACGCGCCGCCAGCTCCTCATCTCCCGTGGCATGATCCCGGCGGGGGACGCTTCCCTCTTTCGGGATTCTCATCACCGACACCGGGATCTCGTCCGTCTCGCCGGATGGCTCGACGACGCCGCGCCCCTCGGAGCCTCGCCCCAGCTCTACGAGCAACTGGCCCCAGGCATCGGCCAGAGTCCCGTCGTGGACCAGAAGGGTGGCCTCCCCCCGCCACTCGCGACCGGAAGGCCGGCTCGGCAAGGCCAGGAAAACGGGAGGCAGCGCGGCGGCCAGCAGGCGTCGGATCTCCGCCGAGGGCCAGACCGCATCGGGGAGCCAGACCAGAATCGCATCGGCGCTCTGGTCAGCCGCGACCAGACGATCGTGAATCTCGGCCACATCGCGGCACACACGAACCCGCGGCACTACGCCCATTCGCGTCGAAGGCGCCGGAGGAACGCTCTGCCCATGCGCCGCCGCGACCAGCACCTCGACATCGAGGGGACGGAGCGCGCCGGCGCAAACACCGTGCGCCCGCGGCCTGCCATGCCGTCTTGATCTATCTCCTGGGCTATCGAGCACCTCGGGGGGTCCCTCACGGATAAGGCCGGCGCCGCCCGATCGATGCGGCCGACTCACCAGCGCGATTTGACCAGTATACTGGAATAATGACCCCATTTCTGGATTTCCCGCCACTTTATTTGCCGTGGAGGGGCGCCGCTGCCCACCAGACCTCCACAACTCACTACTACGCCGGTCGCCTCCTTTGGGCTCCACTGCCTCACCACCCTCTCACGGTTGAAGATACGATCTCGGTCGCCAGCTCGTCCGCCAGCGACTCCAACGCGAGGGCCACCGCCCCCTCGTCGTCCCCCGATCCCTTGATCGCCACCGTTCCTTCCACATCGCTCGAAGACGCCAGATCGACTCCCCGCACGGCGTCCCGAAAGAGGAAGCCGACCCGCAACGAGAGATCGGTCCCCTCGGCCCCCTCGACGATCTCGTATGAACTGAGCGTGACGTCGAGCCGGCTGTCTCCCCTCCGCCCGGGGAGAACCGTCAAACTGTTGTCCTGAACGAAGGCGTCTCGAAGCGCCTCGGTCAGGACCGTTTCCGCTTCGAGCGACGCGGGAACATCCGCTCCGTCGATCGTCACGGGCGGAATTGAGATGCTGTGGAGATGGTCGGGCAGAAAGCCGCCGATGCCGTATCGGCAGCCCATCGCCGCCACGCACAGCCATACAAATGCACGGCGTCCGATTCGATCCACTGAAACTCTCCCTCTGTCAACTCGGATCGTTGCCGGAATCTGATGAATATGTAGATGAAGGGGCGAGACTCTATCACGAGCCGGGCGGAATCGGAGACTGCCGACCGGCCCTTTTTTCGCCCCCCCATCAAGGTCGCTCGATCGTGGTGCCAACCCGGGGTGGAGGCGATATGCGCGCTCTTCCACGTCGACCGCTGAAACGACGCAATCTTCACCCGCCGCGCATCGTCGCCGAGCTGGACCGCCGCTGCTTTTGAACGCGTGCGCCGGAGCCCGCGCCGGCTTTCCGCCGAGAGACCTACGCGCCTCCAACGAGCACGATCCAGGCCAAGGACACCGCGGAGAAGGCCAGGAAAGCGATGCCGCAGAGCGATAGCACCCGCCACGCCCGACCCGGCCCCGGAAGCTCGCCGGGAACGAGGCGAACGACGCAGTAGTGGTTCAATGCGGCATAGATCGGCGTCACCAGCAGCGTGACCGCCCCCAGGACGCGAATCAGCCGCACCGGATCGGGAATGGCCGCGAGCACCGCCATCCCCCCCAGCGTCGCGCAGACCAGATAGAGCCGGTAGATCTTGCGCGACTGCGGCTGCCTGCATCGGGGCGCCCCGCGCAGCAGATCGAAGGTGGCCACGAGCGTGCGCGGAAAGCCGTCCATCGCCGCGTAGCAGGTGCTGAACATCGCCGAGAAGGCGACCACGAGAAAGACCGACCCCATCCAGGGGCGAGCCTGCTCGTAGAGGGAGGCGAGAGCGAGCGCCACATCGACCTCGGCCTCCAGCACGATCCCCGCCGGGCGCAGAACCACCGACCCCAGGCAGACGAAAACGATCGCCAGCACCAGCGAGAGCCCGTACCCCCGCGCAGTGTCGATCCGAGCCCAGCGAACCGTCCCTCCGTCGCGGACCACGTCCCGATCCTCGAGGCTCCTCTGCATCCAGAGCGAGTGCCAGATCGACACCCCCACACCGGTCGGCATCCAGCCGAGCACCGAGGCCACCAGCACGACCCCACCCGCGGGGATCGCCCCGGGGACCAGCCCCCGAGCCACCGCCCCCGGCTCCGGGAGAGCGGTCGCGAAGGCGAGGAGGGTCCCGATCACCAGCGCCGCCATGATCCCCAGGTTGACCTTCGCCAGGCGGCGGTAGCCCCCGGTCCAGACGAGAGCGAGTGCGGCTAGCGCGACACCCGCCCCCCAGCAGGGCAACCCGCCGAAGCGAAACGCGCCGTGCAGAAAAGAGGCGGTCAGACCGATCACCGCCGCGAGCACACCCACGCTCTCGACGACCATATCGATCAGCCCGATCCACAGCGGCCAGCCCCGCGGACCGGGGACCTTCAGATAGCCATCGAGAAGCGATTCCCCAGTCGCCGCCGCGTAGAGTGGACCCGCCTCGAAGGCGGGGTACTTCAGCAGGTGCGCGAGAACCACGATCCAGAGCAGATCGAGGCCGAATCGCGCACCGAGCTCCGGCCCGAGGAGCAGATGACTGCCGCCGACCGAAGTCGCGGCGAGCAGGAGTCCCGGGCCGAGAGGGCGTCGCAATGACTGTTCGCGGGGGCTAACCGCTGAACGCGAAGTCGATCGACTTCGTCTCGCCGTCGCCGATCGTCACCGACTGGGTCTGCGTG
>NYZA01000246.1 GCA_002686955.1 Gemmatimonadota bacterium | reverse complement strand
TCTTTCGCGTCGAAGTTCCCGGCCGGGTGCGGGGATGGGGCTTCGTCTCTCGGGCGGCGTCTTTCCGGGGATGGGGCAATGACTTCCCCGGGGGGCGCTGTGCGTTTTCCGGTCTTCGAACATGGGAGCGACGCCTGCGCGGGGGCTGCCGGCCCGAATGGGGCTCGGCGCGGGGGCTTTTGAACGCGTGTGCGGTAGGCGACCCGGGCCGGGCCGAAGCGCGTTCGCGCCAACCTCCCGAGCCTCGCGATCACGGAGCGCCGGCGCTCAATGCTCCCCTCTCGGATCCAACCCCACTTCCGGCACGAAAACGCTCTCTTCGCACCCCCCCGGCACCCATCCACGGTTCCCGGGCCCGCCGAAGGCTCCCATGTCGGCTCTTCGCCAATCGTTGTCGTACCACGGCGGCCACCTGAAACCGTCGGCCAACTGCGGATCGCCGGCATCGACGCAGGGAGAGCCGGGCCGCAGGAGGTAGCTACCGACGCGGTAAGAACGGAAAAGCGGAGTGGCGTCGATATTTCCCTCTCCCTCGTAGCCGCCCTCAACGTCGGAGAAGCTCACGTTCATGGGGTCTTCGCCTAGCGGGGGCATGACGTTGTTGTAGATGATGCAGTTGGAGAGTGTCGCGTCAACGCCGAAGCGTATGTGGATGGCGTTGTCCGCATCCCCCCTATTCCCGGCGACTGTGCAGAAGCTCATCTTCAGCTCATCTGCGTATCTGACGCTTACGCTGGTCCCTTTGAGTCCAGCCGAATTGTCGAGGAGCAGCGTGCTGTGAAGGTAGGCGGAGCGACCCCTCACGCCCACGCCACCTCCGTACATGCTCGCCCGATTGTGAGTGACAAGGCAATTTCGTAGCTCCACGTCGCCGCCAAAGTCCCCGACGGCCACGCCGCCCCCTTGACTCGCGCCCGAATTATGCGCGATTCTACATCTCTCGATGATCGGGTGGCTCCCCCCTGAATAGTTAGCAACACTCACTCCCCCGCCATTCCCTCCCAATGCATGATTGTGTACGATATTGCAGTCGCTGATCCGGGGGCTGGCGCTGTTGTCACACCACACTCCACCGCCGCCATGGTTCCTGGGCATGCCACCAGTTATGGTCAGGCCGCACAGAACAGATGTTGTGTCTTCCCCTGAACGGAACACCACTACTGAGTCAATTGAATCCCCATCAACAACCGTAGCCTCTATCACCGCTCGGCTGCATGGATCAGTACCCTCCACGCTGATCGCCTTGCCCCGAAAGTCCACGGCCCATTCTTTGTAGGTGCCGGGCTCGATGATCACGCGATCGCCGTCTTGGGCCGCGTCGATGGCGCCCTGGATCGTGGCGTGGTCTTGGGGTACGCGCAAGATCGCGGAGAGGGCGAGACCGTGGCATGCGAGCCACGGCAGTAATGCGAGTGCGCAGCTGGGGCGTCTGGTGGACCCTTTCATCGTCGCCTGCCTCCAATCGACATCATGGCGCCCTCCGCGCCGGCCATCACCTGAATCGGTACATCCGCCAGCCCGCCGATTCGCTGTCCGGCGGGCTCCACCGGTACCGCCACACGGTCCCCCACGATCTCCATTGGGCCTTCCGCGGTCGGCATCCAGTTGGTGCTTCCTCGCACCCGCTCGCCAAGCGGCACCATTACGCCGCTGACTCGTAACCCAAAGCGATGCTCCCCCGGCGTGTCGCCCTCGAGATTCACCGTCAACTCCTTGCTCCAAGCCTGTTCCGGTTCCAGCTCGCGCCGCCCGCCGACAACGATCGTTTCCAGCGGATGATTGTCGGGTGCGGCGTGAATGATCTCGCTTCTGCTCACGATGATCCGTTTGACATCCGAATCGCCCGCCTTGAACTCGTTGCTCACTCGGGCGGTCAGCCGAACGACCGAGCCTGGCCCCGTGTCACTGACATGTGACACATCTGAGTTCAACTCCACATCGATCGCCCGCCGGTACTTCACGTTCTCGTACGGGTGCAGGCCGTTGACATCCGATATCAGCACGTCGTCATCACCGTCTCCGTCCCAGTCGTAGAATGAGGGGCGAGTGGTTAGACCCTCGTGAGGAGAGTATAGACCACCGTCGTTTCGTTCCTCGATGCCCACCAACATATCGGTCGGTTGCCACGGGCCGCCTTCCCGGCTGTACTGATATATGTTGCCGTCAGCCCTCCCGACATAGAGCTCCAATACGCCATCCTCGTCGATGTCGGCCATAGCCGGCAAGGCGCGTGGTCCAATCGTGTAGTCCGGTCGATAGCCAGCCTCTCTTGGGAGAAGCTCCAAATTGTACCAATCTTCCTCAAGCCCATGTTCTCCATCCGGATAGCCTTCCATTGTCGGAAAGTCGAACATTGTATCGTAATCACTGTCGAGCCAATCGAGACAGTTACTCACAGCGCCCATCATCCGCTGGTCAAGCCCTTCTTCTCGAGCGAGCTCTGTCCGTGCTAGAAGCGCTACGTAGCCATCGTTACCGTAGGCTTTGGTCAACCCCATGCGGAAACCGACGAGCACGTCCAATAGACCATCTCGATCCCAATGCCCGGCCGTCGGCGCCCACCATTCGCCCGCGCCGGAGTCGACCCACCACCCGTAGATCTGTTTTCCCCAGTTGACGGTAAGGTGCCTCGGCAAGCAGTTCGCGTCGCATGCACAGCACCAATGTGGGCAGTCGGGCTCGCCTTCCAGGCACTCCTCGTGCCCGCATTCATCGATCTCGATGCTGCGGGCCGGGGACAAGCAATCACAATCCTCATAGTTGTCCGGGATTGGCGGGCAAGGAAAGTCCGGCCAAGGCAAGTAGCGCTCTGGGTGTCCCAGGCCTCCGTGGAAGCGATAATACCAATGCTCTCTCTCTTCACCGGCCTCATACGTCGGTTCTGATGCATCCAGCCAGCTCGCGGGACCTGAGTCCCGCCCCTTCTTCTCACCGATGAAGATATCACCCCACCCATCCCTATCGAAATCTCCCAAACTCGAAACAGTGTTCTGTCCGTATTTCGTGGCACGGCCCAGGTAACACACCAATAGCAGGCCGAAATTCCAGCCCGCGTCCCAGGACGGACGCCCCAAGATCCCTCGGTTGATCGCAAAGCCAGGATGCGAAGATCGATAATTGTGGTTTTTCTGTGTCGCTGTGAAGACCACATCAGCCGTGCCATCGCCATTGATATCCCCGACATCGACCAGATGCACGAACCCGTTCCCGTTGAAGTGATCCGGTATGTGGGCGAAGAGATTCGTGTCGTCGGGTACGAAAGGGGTCTCCTCGACCTCAAAGGTCGGTACATCTTTGACCAGGATATTGACGGAGGCGTATGCGGAGGCAGCCTCCGGGTCACTGGGCGATGGAGTGACGCGAATCGTGACACGGCAGGGACCCTCGGGCCACGCAACGCCAACGCCAACCGACTGTAGGTCGAGACGACGCGTGGAGTTGGCTTCGATCGAGACGACGTCCTCGTGGAGAACGGAAGCCAGCTCGTTCTCGGGGCCGAAAAGGCGCGTGACGATGTCCAGATCGCGCGCTGTCGGGGCGTTGTTCGTGAGGATCAAGTGCGAGGAGAATAGGTCCTCATCGAGGTGGTACACATATCCATCCGCGACGATCGTTGCGGAGAGCGCGTTCCGCGGTGTCAGGCCTTCGTTGAGATAGAGAAGCGCACCTCGATGATTCCAGATGAGGAGGTCCTGGTCGCCGTCTCCGTCGAAATCAAGCGCGCTGGGCACCGTGTCGAAGCGGGATGCGAGTTTGCCTTTGGCGATGTCGGTGCGTGGCGCATTGGTCTGCTCGGGCCATTCACCCGTCGCTGATGCATCGGTGACGACAACAACGCCGAATCGCCTTCGCTCCTCGATGATCTCGGCGATGAGATCATCGGCCGGCTCCCAGCCGTCGCCGCTTCGCTCGTACGCGTGCAGCTCTCCATCTCCGCCGCCGACGATCATCTCTTGCTCGCCATCACCGTCGAGATCGGCGAAGGCGGGGTTTGCTCGGTGGGCGAGAGAGGGGTAGGGGTAGGTGTGGCGGGCCCAGGCCGATTCAGCGGTCACGCGCCACTCGTCGTTGCGCGGATCCAACTCCCCGCCATAGGGAATCTCCAAGCCCTCGAAGGGGTCGGGATCCATCCGCTCCCAGACTGTCCAATCCCCGCCGAGATTCGTGTTCTCGAATCCGTGGAGGCGACCCACCGCGGTGTCTTGACCCGTCAAGTAGGAACCGATGACGAGGCTTTGAGGACCGGCGAGAGTCAGATCCGGATTGTACACGCCAGGCGACCAGAAGCCGTAGTCGGTGAATCCCGCTATCTCCGGAAAAGGCACCGGGGTTCCGTCCGCAAGGTGCTGCGGGTGCAGCGTGGGGGAGAACGATCTATGATAGGCGTAGTACGGTGGGGCGCCGGTATTGGTGACGGCGAGCAGATGAGGAGTGTAGCCGCTTCCCGGAGCGGGCTCGGAGATGCCGATGTAGAGATCGGGGTACTCGTCGCCGGGAAGAAAGACCGGCGTGGCGCTCGCGGCGTGGCCGATGGTCGCCCCCTCCAGCTCGAGATCGTCCTGCCATATCCAATCGGTCTTCCAGAGCGGGCGCTCTCTCGTTCCGATATTGAGCCAGTAGCAGGGCCACTGCTCGAGCCAACCGCCCGTCGGATCGTCGGCGTAGGCATCAAAGTCGGCCCTCGACGCACCCACGAGATCGGCCAGACCATCCTGGTTGATGTCGAGCATCACAAGACGGCGGAAGATGCTGTCGGAAGGGCGAGACTTGGTCGTCCCCGGAGCCTCCGGCCAGGTCCATGGCATGTAGCTCTCTTCGCCCATGGGGGTGGGTAACCAATCGAAGTAGTGGGATGTATCGCGCCGCCAAGACAGGCGCTCGGCGCTCGCGAGCACGAAAGATGACGACAAGAGCAAGAGTACGACGCCCGATCGGGCGCGCCTAGGCGTCGCCCCCGCCGAGCCCCTCCCCGCCCTCACCTCCGCCCCACCAAATCCACCCAGAACACCGCGTACTGCGTGCTCGAAGAGTGGGAAAACTCCGCCTGCCAGCGCAGGTAGTGGCCGAGTGGATTCGGGCTATCCAGCGAGAGCTCGACGATGTCGAACTGCGGCATCGTGGCCGCCGCGGGCACGGTCAGAGTGTCCATCGGCACCCAGTCCTGATCGGAGAGGGTGTTCGATGTTTGCAGATAGAAGTGAATGCTGGCGCCGCCGGTCAAGCTGAGCTCGGTGACCTTGAGCTGGAGCGTGGCGTGGGTGTAGGGCATCACGTCCCAGACCTCCTCCTGCGGCTGAGCGACGGTCGCGGCGGTGCGCGTGATCTGGATCTCCTGCTGGCCTTGCCCGATCTGTGCCGATGCTGGCGGCTGAATCGCGACAAGTGAAAGAAGCGGGATCGCGAACAAGGCGATTCTGTTTGGGCGCATGGCGTGCCTTCCTTCCCGAGTCGGCTAGTTCCGCCCGACCGCAACCGCGCTGAAGGTGAACCACTGGCTGGAGGTCGGGTCCTCGAACTCCGCCTGCCAGCGCAGATACCGGCCGAGGGGCGTGGCGGAGTCGATCGAGACCATCTCGAGCCAGACATCGGGAGCGGTGTCGGATGTCTTGTCGAAGACCACCGACTGAATCGTCTTGTAGTCCTGCGTCGAAAGGGTGTTCCCTGTCTGCAAGTGCACCTTGACCCACTTGTTGGCGGTGATGTTCTCCTCGTGGACCTTCACCTGGATGACGAGGCTGGTGTACTGCAGCACATCGAAGATCTCGTCTTGGGACTGGTCGATAGTCGACGCCGTCCGAGAGATAAGGACTTCGGGCTGGACGAGGATGCCCGCGGCCTGGGCCGGGGCGCTCCGGAGCACGATGAACGCGGAGGCGAGTGACAGCGCCGTGAAGACGCGACGGCATCGGGGGAAAAAGTGTTGGCGAGTCATGGATGAACCTCCAGTGGAAGCCGGGGAAAAAGAAAACCCCACGCGCCGGCTGCTGGGCTCGTGGGGTCTGAAATCGCTTCGTTCGGTCGGGTAGAGGGACAGCCTCGCCGCGTCAGCGGCGTGGGGCGAGGGGTAGGCCCGGGCGCCTGAAGGTCCCTTGCATATCACACTGTGTCAACGGTTTTCGCCTCATTGCGCGCACTCCGCGGGGGCGCGATTGCCCTCTCTGACACTCAGTATGGGCCACCGAGACAATGAGGACAAGCCGGAGCAACGTGCGGCCCTGACGTTTGGATACGGGCAGTGCGCTTGCAGTTCGCCAGACCGCGTCAAGGCGCGCTGGGGGCTCTTCGGGAGCTCGATCGAGGCGAGCGATCTGGTCGATGTGGAGATCGTGCGGGTGGAACGAGCCTTCGGGCGGGAGCCCGAGACCGAACGATGAAGGCTGGCGAATTGGTGTTGCCGGTGCGCGCTCACGGACTTGCCGGTTCGGGCGAGCGGAGCCGGAGGGCATGCCTGGCTGCGAAGGGCGGAGATTAGAGGACCAGTGCGCGATCCCCCCGGGGGTCTTCGACTTCAATTCCGGAGTCGATCGTTGCATGGCGGCTAAAGTGCAGCATCCTCCCGAGATGACGCTGATCCTGCTCGTTCGGACTGGTCAGGCACGAAGGATCCCCCGCCACGATCAACCCCAGATGCTTCATCGCGCAGATCGCCCGCGCCCCCGCCAGCGAAGCCCCAAACGCCAGCTCGAGACAGATTTTCTCGTTGACCGCGTACTCGAAAACCAGCCCCGCCTCGTCGCTCAGCTCCGCGAACGAATCGGTTACCTCCGACGAGGGCGTGCCGGGATAGCCCGTGGCGAAACCGACCCCCGCTTCGAGCGCCCCCCGAACGATCGCCTCGTTCCCCAGAAGCAGGCTCCGGCCCCCCGGCGGATCGGCGAGCAGGCGGTGCACCGCCACCTTCGAGGCGGAGCGGGAATTCGCGGCGTCGGGGGTGGGAGTAATCTCCATGAGATGGATCGGGCGGGCCTGCGGATGGGGGCGGCTGATCTAACCCCCAATGTTAGCGGTTGATCGTGGCTTCGCGGCATTGCATCCGCGATCTTTCGCGTCGAAGTTCCCGGCCTGGTGCGGGGATGGGGCTTCGTCTCTCGGGCGGCGTCCTTCCGGGGATGGGGCAATGACTTCCCGGGGGGGCGCTGTGCGTTTTCCGGTTTTCGACCACGGGAGCGACGCCTGCGCGGGGGCTGCCTGCCCGAATGGGGCTCGGCGCGGGGGCTTTTGAACGCGTGTGCGGGGGGGCGGGCCTGATCGCGTCCGCGCCAACCTCCCGAGCCTCGCGATCACGGAGCGCCAATCGCCGCATGCGCCCCGGAAAGAACTCTCTACGCACGAAGTAGAATGATCCCAACGGCTAATGCGCTTCCCCGCCTGCCTCCCTCACTTCCCCCAAATGCCCTTTCAGCCATTCCAACCCCCGCGGCCAGCGCCCCAGCCAAAGGCCGCTGTACGGACCCCCATAGGCCCCCATGTCGCTTCTTGAACCGTTGCGATACTGTGTCGGCCACCTCACCCCGTCCTCGATGCTCGGGTCTCCGGCGTCGATGCAGGGAGAGCCGGCCCCCAACACAAAAGGCCATTCGCGAACGGTCTGTAGGCGTGGGCTATCGCTGATATTCCCCGGGCCGGGCCAGCCCTCCGGTAGGTTGGTGTAGGAGATCGTGCTTTGACTGTTGTCTCTCTGCTTCACGGTAGGGTAATCGCCGACAAGGACACAGTTGTTCACTGCCGTCGAATCCCACTTCATGTAGATGCCGTGATCTTCACTGATACACACTTCGGCATTCCCGTAGAAAGTACAGTTCACAATGGTCCCGCCTCCATCACCTACTCTTATGCCTCCTCCTTGATTCGCTCCGCCGCACAGCTCGTTCGCGATGAACAGACAGTTCGCGACTGTGAAGGCGGAGCTCGTACACGCGACACCGCCACCGAGAGACGTCACCCGGTTCTCCTCGAAACCACAGGCCAGGATCCGCGGCTGGGCCGGCCCCTTCACCCTGATCCCTCCCCCCGCGTGGTAGCCGTAGTTTCTCTGAAACCAACATCGCACGAATAGAGGGGCGCTGTTCGGGCCCACCCACGCCCCCCCTCCCTCCTCTATGATCTGATCGGATGGTGCATGACACCCCTCGATCCAGCATAGAGCAATCGTAGGCGAAGAGGCCGATACGGAAATGCCGCCGGTGCCACCGTCAAACACCTGATTCTCCCCGGAGAGCCTGATTCCGGCCAGTACGCTCATGGAGTCCTCTCCAGACTCGAAAACAAAATGGCGATCGGGCGAGGTCGTGTCGCCCACTACCGTGGTCGCCTGTACCACTTCGTCATCCCATGGATCGACGCCCCTCACCATGATCTTCTTTCCGAGAAAGGAGATCCCCATTTCCCGATAGGTGCCGGGCGCGATGACTACAACGTCTCCGTCCACCGCCACATCGATCGCTTGCTGGATCTTTCCGTACTCCGAGGGCACTCGGATGGTTCTGGCGGTGGCGCTCGCGCCCAGGCTCGAGCAGATCAGCAGCCCGATCGCTGCGATCAGCAGCCGCTGAACCGGCACGCCGGTCTCGATGATTCGCGTGAAGATCATGTCGGCCTCTTCTCTCTCGGGTCGATCGTCTCGACAACGCATCTACTGTCTCGCGGCTGTCACCGCCTGATGGTGTGCTCCCCCGATCCCCACCACATCGATCGGTGCATACGACATCCCCCCGATCGGGCGTATGGTCAGGTATCCGGGGGAAAGGGCAGAGAAACACGAAACGTCGGCGGCCAAGCTCTCCGCGTCGATGGGGAGGTGTGATTGTCGTCGAGCAGAAGGGGAAGAAGCTGCCTTCGAGAGTAGCCGAAAGCGCCGGCCCGCGATTGCGAACCAGCCACAGGGCCTGTTTACCCCAACGCCGACCGTGCCGACGTACCGATGAGGATAGTCGTCCAAGCCGCTGGATGACGAGGCTGCTGTACTGCAGCACATCGAAGATCTCGTCTTGGGACTGGTCGATAGTCGACGCCGTCCGAGAGATCAGGACTTCGGGTTGGACGAGGATGCCCGCGGCCTGGGCCGGGGCGCTCCGGAGCGCGACGAACGCGGAGGCGAGCGACAGCGCCGAGACGGCGCGACGGCATCGGGGGAGTGGATGTCGGCAGTGGCGGGTGTGGCGTAAGGGAGCTCGTAGGCGCCGATGTCGGGGGTGGGGCCGATCGGGATCGAGGGCGCCGGGATCGGCGCCGGAGTCGATGAAGGGGGAGTAGGGGCGGAGACGGCAACCCTTACTTGACCAAGAGCAACCTCCTGGTCTCCCGAACATCGCCCGTTTCGAGTCGGGCAACGTAGACGCCGCTCGGGACCGCGAGCCCGGCAGAGCTCAGGCCGTCCCAACGCACGCGGTGCAGGCCCACGGGGCGCGGACCATCCACCAGAACCCGCACCAGCGCGCCCTTGATGTGGAGATCGTGCGGGTGGGCCGGGCCTTCGGGCGGGAGCCCGACGCCGCACGATGAAGGCGGGCGAATTGGTGTTGCCGCTGCGCGCTCACGGACTTGCCGGTTCGGGCGAGCGGAGCCGGGGGGCATGCCTGGCTGTGAAGGGCGGAGATCAGAGGACCAGTGCGCGGTCCCCCCTGGGGTCTTCGACTTTCATACCGAAGTCGATCGTTGCTTGGTGGCTAAAGTGCAGCCTCCTCCCGAGGTGGCGCCTACCGCCCGGTGCGAACAACAACATCGATGCGGCGATTGCGGGCACGCCCCACCGAGGTTTCGTTGCTTGCGATCGGGCGCATTTCGCCGTGTCCGATCGCCTCGATCTTCTCCCACTCGATGGATGAATTCAGGGTCAGGTACTCGCGCACCGCACTCGCCCTGGCTCTCGACAGTCCGAGGTTCAATTCATCGCCACCATGAGAGTCGGTGTGCCCCTCGATCACGACCTCCGCCCCCGGGAAAAGGGCGATCGCATCGCTCAGCTTCGCGAGAAGGCCGTAGTACTGCGAGTCGATGGACGAGCCCCCTGAGCGAAAGCTCAGACCCACCAGTCGGATGGTCAGGCCGTTCTTCTGGCGGAGTATGTCCGCCTCACCCAGACCGAACATCCACTCGACCCGCTCGTACCGTCTTCGGGCTTCGGCCTGAGTCTCCATCTTCTGTTTGAGCTTCATCTGCTCCTCGTTGAATCCGCCCAGCGCCTTTTCCAGATCGGCGACCTGCGTCTCGAGGTCGGTGATCAACCGGTCCCGGTCCGCCACATCGCCGGCAAGGCGTCGCCGCTCCCGGGCCGCCGCCTGAATCCACTCGACCACTTCATTCGTCACCGAGTCCGCCGCTGCGTCGAATCGGGCCGTCACCCCCGCGGCGGCCGCCACCTCGGCGAGCTCTGTCTCCCAACTCAGAACGAGATGTTCAGGGGTCAGCGAACCCTTCTTCACCTGCCTCAGCACTCCGGCCAGGTACAGCGCATGCTTCGCCTCGTAGTTCGACTGTTGGGCCAAGGACCTGGCCAGATCGGTGTCATAACGATTCTGTTCCAGCTCACGCTCCGATTGGTGCAGGAGCTCCGACGCCCGGCCGAGCGTGGCGGGCGCCACATCATCCACCTTGCCGCTTTCAGCCCGCGCCAGAAGCGCCCGGGTCTCGTCGAGAAAGGTAGATTTGATGGCCGCCAGCTCCGCTTCTCGAAATAGTGTCTCCGCCTTCTTGCCCTTCTTCTTGGCGTCACTGAGGTCACCCTTCTCCAATATGCGGGCGGCGCTGTTGAACTCCTTCTCCCCCTTCCGCCAGAGCTCCGTCGCCGCGCGAGGCGCCTCGGCCGCTTCGGCGTCGGCCCGGGCGGCGATCGAGAGGGCGAGCGTGATCTCGGCCAGCTTCGCCGCCTCGATGGCGCCGTTCATGGTCCGCATCGTCTTGTCGAGCTCCTTCCGAATGTCCTCGACCTTTTTGCCATCGCTCAGTTTCTCGTCCGCCTTACGGTGGTGATCGAGCCCCTTGGCGAAGCTCTCGGGGGCGAGTAACTGAGCCCGCGCCGCTCGCGCCTCGGCAACGATTGCGTCGGCCTCTCCGAAGAGAAGCTCTCTGAGCTCCGGCGTCGACTGGGCGACGGAGACACTGCTGATCATGGATGCGAGAAGGAGGGCAGGGCCAAGGGGGAGGGGGAGGCTCATGATTACCTCGGTGGGTCGGTGGCGATTGTGACGACGTCGTTCGAGGATAGCACTCGCCGCCCAGAGAACAGCCGAAGACCGGCTAGAATGGAGCGATGACAACGACAAGAAACCCCATGATCCGAACGCCTCCCCTTCTGTGCATGCTCCTGTTCATGCAGGGTTGTGCGTGGCGCGGGATGGAGCCTCCCACCCTCGCTCCGAAGCCGCCCCGTGTTCTACTCAGAGAGGATTTCGACGGAGATTTGGACGAGGGGTTGGCCGCGGTGCTGCTCGACGATCACCGAATCACCTTGACCGAGGGATTCGGCCACGGCGAATCGAGCGCCATCCGTGTCGCGTACGTTGGCAATGAACGTGGCAGTGAGCGAGTGGGATGCACGTACCCCTTGGAGCATACGACAGACTTCGCCCGCCTCTCTTTCGATGTCTGTTTCGAAGAGGATTTCGATTGGACCAGGGGCGGCAAGCTCCATGGGCTCGCTCCGAAACACCCCGTCACCGGCGGCCGGAAGCGCCGGCCGCGAGGGTGGAGCGCTCGGATGCTCTTCAAGCCAGGCGGTCGCTGCGCCACTTATCTCTATGATCAGCACAAGACCGCGAAGTGGGGAATCGGCCGAACGACGCCACGCCCGGTCTTCGTGGCGGGGCAATGGCACCACGTGGAATTCGACGTCGATCTCAACGACCCCGGAGATGCGAACGGATCCGCCCTCATCCGGATCGACGAGGAAGAAGTGATGAAAACCCTAGGAGTTGCGTTTCGCAAGTACGGCGGTCCCGACACGCAGATTCAGAACTTCCTCTTCAGCACATTCCACGGAGGTGGCGACGCGAGGTGGACACCTCTGCGCGGTGGCGAACCCACGACGGTCTACGCCTATTTCGACAACTTCATCGTCACCGATGGCTCCTGAAGGTTTGAGGATGAGATTCATGGGTCAGCGCTAAACCCGCATTTCTCACCAACTTTCTGCTGTGGCGGCGCATCTCCGCACCCTGGCAGCACTTCCCCCCGTTTCGCTTTGCGCGACGTGCAACCAGCACGCCTCCGCGCGAAACGGTGCGAAGCACCGCCAGGGCACG
>NYZA01000245.1 GCA_002686955.1 Gemmatimonadota bacterium | reverse complement strand
GGTTCGCGGAGAAGCTCGAAGAGGCCCGTGCACAGCTCAGTCACTCGCTTCCCGACGGGGATCTGGCCCGCATCCTCGAGCGTGGGTTGGATGCGTTGCTCACCGATGCACGCCGCCTCCCCGCACACGCGTTCAAAAGCCCGGGCGGTCCAGCCGGGATTGGGCGAGCAGCGATCGCGCATGCGTGGCTCCGGTGGTCGAGTGCCGGAAAGCGCACAGCGCCCCCCGTCCTCTTCTTACTCTCTCCGCCGAGACCGAAACCCTTCCAGAAGCGTACGCGTAGTCTGACGGATCAAGCGATCGGCGTCGACCGTGGGATCGATCTGTCCCTCGATCATTAGTGATGCCAGTCCGTGTACGGCGCCCCAGGCGGCGTAGGCGAGCGTTCTTGGATTCTGTCGCTTGATTCCGCCGCCGCGCTGTTGGGCGCGAATCACGGCGATCAGAAAATCGAGCAGGCCGTCGGCGGCTTCGCGCAGCTGCGGCACACTCTCGCGCGCGAGCGCTTCCTTTCCGTACATGAGACGGTAGTGCGCCGGGTTCTCGATGGCGAAATGCACATACTCCTCGCCCATTCGCCGGAACTGCTCGGCGCTGGGTCGCCGCGCGGCCGCTTCGATCGAGCGAAGGCGAAGGGTCAGGCGCTCGAAACCGGCGGCGGCGACCGCGCAGAGCAGCGATGATTTGTCCGGGAAATGGCGGTAGGGGGCGGCGCGCGACACGCCGAGACGAGCGCTGATCGCCCGCATCGTCAAGCTCTGGGTTCCGCCCTCCGCGATCATCTCCGCGGCTTCGGAGAGCAGCGCCGCGCGGAGGTCTCCATGGTGATAGTTGCGTGCTTTATTGATCATTCTTCGAGGAGTATGAAGAAAAATGTTGACGGCGTCAACAACCATGCTATGTTGACAGTGTCAACACCGCCCAGCGGAGAAAGAGAGCCGTCCATGAAAGCGCTCATCGTCCTCGCCGCCTGCCTCGCTACCTTCCTCGCCATTTTTGCCGGTTCCGCCCGAGCCCAATCGGTGGAGATCACCCTGGCCGACCATGGTCTGAGCATCGGAAACTCGCGTCGATTCACCGGTTTGCGGATCAACGCCGTGGACAGCGGGGTCGAGCGGGTGCGGGGTCTGAATCTGAGCCTGTGGAATCCGGGCGAGAATCGGGACGCCCTCTACGAGGGGATCGCGCTTGGACTGATCGGCACGAAGGCGAGGCGGATCGAAGGGATCGCCCTCAGCGGGATCGGGGTGAACGCGAGGGAACGGGTGCGCGGGATCGCCGCGGGGGCGCTGGGGGTGGGCGCGGGCCGCCTCGAGGGCGTGGCGGGCGGCCTGGTCATGGTCGACATCCGAGAGCACACGCGTGGGATCGCCGCCGGGGGGTTCTGGACCGGGGAGTGTGAGCGCTTCGACGGCCTCGCCCTCAGCCTGGGGAGCGCTTCGGCCAAGAACTTGCGAGGAGCCGCCATCGGGGGGCTGGGCGCCGTCGGGCTCCGGAGCCTCAGCGGTCTCGCGCTCAGCCCGGGCGGCTTCTACTCCGCCCATCTTCGAGGGATCGGTCTGGGCGGGGTCGGCGGCGGCGGGGAGGAGCTGCGCGGCGCCTTCGCCAGCGGCCTCTTCATCGGCACCCGAAACCTCGATGGCGTCGCTTGCACCCTCGGCGGCATCGGCGGCGAGACCCTCGATGGCATCATGTTGGCCGGTCTCGGTGTCGGGGCGAGCGAGCGGATCCGGGGGGTCGCCCTCGGCGGCTTGCTCTCCTTCGCCCCCGAAGTCCGGGGGATCGCCGCGGGCGGGTTGAACGGCCTCTACATCGACCGGATCGATCTGGAAGATTTCCTCCACTTCAACCTGGCGAACCGGCGCTTCGTGGGGCTTTCGATCGGGATCGTGAACTACACGGCGCGACTCCGGGGCGTGCAGCTCGGGCTGGTCAACTACGCGGGGAACAACCCGCGCTGGCTGCGGCTGCTGCCCTTGATCAATCTCCATCTCTAGGACCCACCATGAACAGTTCGAAACCGGATCGGTCGATCTCCCTCGTCGTCGCCGATCGCGAGCGCCGACTCTGGCTCTGCGCGCTGGCCGCGGTGGTGGCGATCTACTCCACCCTGGGGCTGGCGGGGCGATTGGTCCAGATGTTGCCCGCGCGCGAGCAACTGGATGCCGCCTACATTCTCGCTTTCGCCCTGGCGATCGCGGCCGTTGTCGCCGGCACGCTCTTCAAGCACTCGAGATGGCGCGAGATCTGGGTGACCCTCTGCCTCATTGTTGCGTACGGAATGGTGGGGGTCCGGATGGGAATCGGTCCCGAGGAGCGTACCCACCTCTTCGAATATGGACTGGTGGCGTTCCTCATCCACCAGGCGTTCAGCGAAGGTGCGCGCAAGGGCCGTCGCGTTCCGGTCCCCGCCCTCCTCGCTATCGTCTCGACCGCGCTGCTGGGCTGGATCGACGAGGGGATACAGGCGCTCCTTCCGAACCGCGTGTACGACGTCCGCGATGTCGGAGTCAACGCCCTCGCCGCCCTGATGGCGGTCGTTGCGAGTACGACCCTGGCGTGGCTGAGGTCAAGCAACAGGATTCACAAATGAATGCAACATACTTGTTCGCGATTGTCGCTCTTTTGGCCTCGCCGTCCGCGGCGGAGCAATACACGCTGGAAGGCCGCGTCCTCCAATACACACCCGCCGAGGGCGAGGCGATCGAGCTCGAGCTCTCCACGGCGGGACAGGCCCTGCTCGTCCATGAGGAGAAAGTCTACGTCGCCTGCGGCCCCCACGGTGCGCTGGTCGTGGATGTGTCGGACCCGGCCGCGCTGAAAGAGCTCGGACGGCGCGAGCTGGGCGGCGCTGTGACCGGCTTCTTCGTTCTGGATGGGGCGATCTGGGCCCGCGTGCGGCGGCTGGAGGCACGGCCGCTCGAGGCAGGGATCGTTGCGGGCAAGCCAAATGACGTTGTGTCACCCGCGACACCTTTTTCTAGCGAGGAGCCATCCGGAACGGCCCCCGAAGCCGAGGTGCTGGAGCGTCTCGCGGAGGGCGTTGTCGTAGGAATCGGCGCGGACGAAGGCGTGAAGCGGGGCGGGCGGATGGAGATCTTCCTCCGGCACAGCGTGGACGTCGGCGGCGGAGAGCAGGCGACCGGGGAGGAGCTCGTGATGGTGGGCAAGGTCACGGGTGTTTCCCCCCAGCGGGCCATCGTGAAGCTCGGGGTGAACGAGCGCGTGCCGACCGGCGCGATGGCCCGGCCCAGCTCCAAAGCGATCACCAGCAGCCGCACACAGCCGCCACGGATCGACGGCATCTGGGAGTTCGAGCTCACCGCGCGCCCCTTTCTTGCCCTGGGCCGACTCGGATTCGGCACGATCTCCGACGCCACCGCGCGCCGCCGCTTCGAATCTCCCTGGGCGGTCGAGGCGAGGCTGGAGCCGATGAGCATCGGAATCGCCGACGAGGGAAATATCGTCGCTCTGGCGGGGAACCTGATCGGATCGTACGACAATCGCCTCTTCAGCGTCGGGCTCGGGCTCGGCTGGGCGGCCATCAACGCGGCTGCCGGCGACAGCGTCGGGGAGAAGGGCGAGCGATTCGGGGAAAGTGAAGCGAGATCCGGCCTCTCGATCGCGCAGGGGGCTCGCCTCGGATCGCGCGACGGTCTGCATATTTCCGTCTATAACACATTTCTCTACTATCACGAACGATTCAACTACGGCGGGACTTCGGCGACTCTGCAGCTCCCGGTCTCCGAGGGGTTGTGGTTCATCGCGCGCGGCGGCGGCGGCGAGCCCACCGGCTACGGATTCGGCGAGATCGGCCTGCGCGTGCTGCTCGCCGGCTCGGGCGATCGGGGGTCGCTGTACTTGAGCCCCAGTGTCGGCGGGGGCGGACTATTCAAAGAGCAGGGATGCGAAGATTTCGAGGGGTGCGGGGGCTCGATCGGATACGGAGGTCCTTTGGTCGGGCTGGGGCTGGAGTGGCGCAGGTAATGGCACCGCGACCGCGCCGGTCTCGACACTCGCCGGCCGGTCCCTGATCTTTTTTCGGGGGCCAGGGCGGATTCCTTGGCCAAAAACGAGCGGAGCAGCCATGAGGAATCAACGCGGGGCGGAGACGCCGCTCCGGTTGCATCGATAACCTCAGTTTTGGAGACTCCCATGTTTCGCACTTTCATCTCCGCGCTGGCTTTGGCCGGCTGCATCGCATCGACAGCGTCGGCCGAGACACCCTTCCTCTGGAACCCCGGTGAATACCAAGTGACGATCCTATCCTCCGCCCACGAAGGCTCGGGCGACATCGGCTGGTACATTCCGCCCACTCACAAGCTGAATCAGGGCTATCCGACGGTGCACGGCACCGGCACGATGCGAAAGCTCTTCACCCAGGGCTGGCAGATCGGCGACGTGGCCACGTTCAGCAGCGGCTGGTCGAGCTACTGCTTCCGCTTTGGCGTCTACTGTGAGGCCACCGCGTCCGGAGACTTCTGGGGTGGCTCCCACATCAACACGGCGCACGGTTCACTCTATCCGGGCGATCCCTACTATCTGGTCACGCCGATCGCAAGCGACACCTGGCGCATAGACTTCGAGTGGTGGGAAGGTGGACTGCTCGATGATCTCTCGGTCGAGATCACGAAGATCGGAGCGTGTCCCTGAGCTCCGCTACAACCGTCGATGGTGAGTTCAGGCGCGCGTCGCGGGTCTCGGAGGACCCCGGCGCGCGTCTTCTTGTTCTTTGTGGCGACGCATGATTCGGCGACGCGCCGGATTCGCCGTCTTCAGTCCGGTGGGGGCGCCGCCCATTACCGGCTTTCGTCACTGAGCTCGGCGTGTAGCGCGAGCGCCTCTTCCGCCAGCTCGCCGCGCACCCGCAGCAACTCCGCTTTCGCGTCCGCCACCCGCTCGCTGCCCAAGAGAGCGTGGGCCAACGCCCAGCGCGCCCGACCTTCTTCCGCCTCGTCCTCGGCCTCGTCCACGGCCGCTCTCAGGCCCTTCACCGCCTCACCGAAGTGTCCGCTGTTGATTTGCCAGACAGCGTCGGAGAAACGTGCCTCCTTCGGTTCGGGTGAAGCAGTCGGCTCGTCCCTAAAGGCGAGGATCGGGGCGGTGGGTGTCCAGAGTGTCGCCAGATGCTCGATGAAACGTTCGATCAGCTCGGGGATCCGGGCGATCGTGCGGGTACTCCCGCGCTCTACATCGCGGATGGTCCCCTCGGCAAGCGAGGCGAACTCCGCTCCCAGCCGATTCACATCGATACCCTCGCGGCGTAGCGCGTCGGTCGCGTCTCGGAACTCCTTGGCGTCATCGTCGATTTCGCTGCCGGGACGATTCATGATCGGTCCCCCTTCGTCTTGTGTTGTCGCGAGTCCGCGCGCCCAGGCTTGCGCCTCGCCTTCCTTCTCAGGCGCTTGATGCGAATGTAGATCTGCTCGACGGGCACACCCAGCTCCTTGGCCAGATGGCGAGGCCGGGTCTCCTCCATGAGCAACATCGTATCCACCAACCGCAGCAGTTCAGCGTCGCCGTCGATCCGCTCCCGCAGCCGCTCGACCTGATCCAGTACCGTCCTCTTTCTGAGCTGCTCGAGCCACTGGCGCTCGGGATCGGCCTCGAGCGATTCGTCGCGCGGCATCGCCTCGATCCAGGCACTCGTCCCCTCTCCATTCGGGATCGGCACTTCCTTGTGCCGGCCGCGGGAGCGTCGCAGCTGCAGGAGCATGCGATACACCATCCCCTTCAGATAGGCCACCAGGTTGAAATCGTCGCCGCACTCCCAGTCGGGTCCCCGCTTCAACAAAACGACCATCGCCTCTTGCGCGACATCGCGCGCCGTCCAACCACCGTGAAGCTCCGTGCCCGTCCCCGCTCCCGCCCAGCCGAGCTCCCGGGCGGATATGAGGGCGTGAAAAGTGAGCCGCGGACCGATTCGGCACCAGTCCGCCCGCTTGACCAATGTCCAGAACTCGACTCCGGACTCCTGCGTCGAAAGGGGCGCGTGGGATCGTGACGTGTCGGTTCCGAGCGTCAATGCGAATCCTCAGTCGGATCGTGCCCGGCGAGAGTGCCCAGGGTGGTTACGAAGGCGTTGTGCCACCAGATCGTCTGGGAGGGGGGGAATGCACCGAGGCGAGTGCTCAATGTGTAGGTTCCGTCGGGGGCCAAGGGGGGAATCGGGAGGACGACCTGAGCGAGAGCCGTGTCGCCGGGGGCGAGCGAGAGATTCAGGTACGAGAGCACGTCGGTGTCGATGCCGCCAGGGCCCACGACATTCAGCCAGGCATCGAAGTCGGCTCCCACCCAGGTCGGGTTCACCAACTGAACCGTGAAGCTCAACGGTCCCGGCCGGTAGACCATCTCGGGCGCGTCGTCGGTTGTGATCCAGACAATCGGTTCGTTGTCGATGCCGGGGGTGCCCACGTCGATCGCGTTGTAGCGCAGGATCGTCGCTTCGAACCAGTTCTCTCCCACGGAGTTGTCCAGGCCTGGATTCAGCAGCGACATCGAAGCGCCCACCGGCGCGGGGAAGCTCGGGCCCCCGTCCCATTCCACTCGATCGAGCTCCCCCAATCCGGGCGCGAAGACGACCAACTCGTCACTTGCGGTCTGAAGCGTCATCTGGCCGGAGTAGGCGTAGTCGATTTCGACCCCGCCGTTCAGCAGGGTATCGGCGGAGGCACCCAGGACCGCGTAGTCCCCGGGCTCGATCCACACAGGCGTGGAGACCTCGAAGCTGTCGCCGTCGTTGTCGCTGAAGATGTAGCCCTCGATGTTGATCGAATCGGGCGACGAGTTGTAGAGCTCGAACCACTCCCCCAGGGGATCGATCACCAAAACGGGGTTCGGCATGATCTCGTTGATGACGAGCTGCGCCGGCGCGGGAGCGGCGATCGCCAGTGCAGTGAGAAAAATCGCTGAGCGCATGGAACCCCCCGGATCGAATCTCCTCCGATGACTCTAACCTGTGCACGTTCCTGGGTTCGACAACTTGCATTGGCAGGTTTTCGAGGTCATTGCCGCCGGAGCGTGCATGCGGATCGGCCCTTCCACTCCTTGCCCAATCCCTTATGTCCGATGCTCGGCGATTTGGCCACCGGAAGGCGCGGGGGCCGCTCCGTGTGCCCGAAAGCCCGCCCAGAAATAGGGATGAGATCGGGCCAAGGGCCGGTCGCGGCTCTCCCGCCGGAGCATCGATCTCTTGGCGGCGGAGATCGCAGCCAGCGCGTCTCCGTGGCTGTGCCGCAAGGCCGCGTAGAAGGCGCGGCAGAGAGCGGCGCCCGCCTCTTCCTCCACCGGCCAGATCGATCCGAGCACGATCCCCGCGCCGGCCAGAGAGAAGGCGCGACAGAGCCCGAGATACCCCTCGACCCTCGAGAGCTTTCCGCCCGCTACGCGGCAGCCGCTCAGAACCACGGTGGGCGCTCGCGGGAGCAGGATCTCGGCGATCTCGTAGCTTTGCAGGAGCGCGTCTTCCCCCTCCTTGCCGGCGAGAAGGAGGCCGGAGTAGGCGGGGCGATCTAGATCGATCACGCCATGGCAGCCGAGGTGAAGGAGATCGGCACGCGGCGCCAGCTCGCGGTAGCGAGCGATGCCGGCCTCGGAGCCGCGCAGCAGGTGCGCGCGGGGGTAGTGCGCGGCTATCGCCTCCAGCTCGAGCCCGGTGGCCGGCAAAGGAGGAAGAGCCTCGGGGTCGCCGAAGGCGACGACCTTGGTGTCGCGGTTTGGGGGCGCGGAGCGGGGGCAGCTCAGAGCCAGGGCGTTGGCCGAGGCACCGTAGGCCACTTCGAAGCGCTCCACGAGATACTCCGGCGCGCTGTAGCGATCGGCGTCCGGCGGCGGCTTCCAGCCCCGCTCCCCGGGCATTCGGAGCACGAGCATCTCGAAGGGCAGCGGCTGGAGCACCGGCGCGGGCACGATTAGGAGTCGGCGAACAGAGCCCAGAGCGGGGAGCGCGGGTCCGATGAGAAGCCCCGCGAGCTCGCGCAGTGGTTGGGTCTTCAAGCGCCAGAGATGGAGAGGATTGGCGCTGCGCGAGGTCTGATCGATCGGCTGGAGCGCCGCGCCGATCCGTTTCGAGAGGTCTCGATGCCCAATCGGGATGCGCTCGAGCTGGAGCGTGTCCCGCAAGAGGATCAGAAGCAAAGTCTGCTCGTCGGTCACGTAGTACTCGAGCAGGGCGGTCTCGCCGTCGCCGCAGAGGATCCGCTGGATGCTCTCGGCCGGCATCAGCGGCGCCAGGCCCTCTTCGGCGGCGGCGTGGGGCCTGCGGAGCGCCAGGTCTTGCAGGGCCTGCTCGTGACGGGCGCGGATCCCGGCGATGCGGCGGCGAAGGTGGGTGAGGATCGCCTCGCGCGGGTGCGCGGCCTCCTGCTCTCTCCGTAGAGCGCCCTGAGCCGCGCGCAGCTCCGACTCCGCCTCCCGCACGCGCGGGTCTTGGTGAAGAGTCGGCGTGGAGCCGGCCATCCCGTCGACGAAGACACGTGCTCTAGAGCGCTCGCAGAGCTCGAAGCCGGCCCGCGGCGCCGATTCGTCGCTCGGCAGATTCGTTAGCGCGTCGCTGAAGAGGCGGAATGAATCCTCCAAGATCTCGAGCCGCATCTGCTCGGGGGGGACTCTGCGCACCCACTCCTCCAGCGCTTCGATCGCTTCGGTGAACGCGGCCCGGGAGTCGATCCCTTCTCTTGCCAGGCTCAGCGCGACCAGATGCAGGAGCTCGTGGCGGCGCGCCGGCTCGTGAATCCGGTC
>NYZA01000244.1 GCA_002686955.1 Gemmatimonadota bacterium | reverse complement strand
TGTGCCGCAGATCTGGCCGATCGGTGAGTTCCGAAACCGGAGGAGTAGCAGCGCTACTTCGAGGCTTTCGGGGCTCGCCGATCGGGCGGAGATGAGGTGCAGATGGGATGCCAAATGACAAGCTATTCTTGCGCGGACCCTGAGGGTCCGTGCGAGCATAGCGCGACAGCCGCCCCACGTATCGCCCTCGGCGTATATGATGGACTCCCGTCCTCTCGATACACGTTCCTGCAGCCCAGAAAGGGGCACTCATCGATGGCACAGGACAGATCGCTCAACATCGGCTTCATCTCGTTCCGATTCTGCGGAACCGACGGCGTCTCGCTCGAGACGGCCAAATGGGCGGAAGTCCTGGAGGATCTGGGGCACAGATGCTTCTACTTCTCGGGCGAATCCGATCGGCCGGCGAAGGTGTCGATGGTGGTCGAAGATGCGCATTTCCAGCATTCTGAGATCGTGGGAAAGCACCGGCATTTTTGGGCGTTCACCGATCGCCGTCACGAGGACACGCTTTGGATCAAGGAGAAAACGGAGTTCTTCTACGGCCATGTCAAGCGTTTCGTCGACGAATTCTCGATCGATCTTCTGATTCCCCAGAATCTCTTCTGTTATCCGCTGAACATCCCACTCACGATCGCCCTGACCGAGCTGATCGCCGAGCGCGGAATCCAGACAATCGCCCATCACCACGATTTCTACTGGGAACGGAAACCGTACCTGGTGAATTCGGTCTGTGACTACCTCACGATGGCGTTCCCGCCGACCCTGAGCACGGTTCAGCATGTGGTTATCAACTCGTCGGCCAGATACCAGCTGGCGCGTAGGCGGGGCCTATCGTCTACTATTATCCCAAACGTCATGAACTACGAGATCGATCCGCCCGAACCCGACGATTACACGACCGATATTCGCCAAACACTCGGCCTCGATCCAGATGAGCGGCTGATCTTGCAGCCGACGCGGGTGGTCCAACGAAAAGGGATCGAACATGCGGTCGAGCTCATCAGCCGACTGGACATGAAGGCGCGCCTGGTCATCTCCCATGCCACCGGTGACGACGATGTGGGCTACGTCGATCGTGTCGTCAGCTACGCCGGACTGCTCGGCGTGAACATCCTTTTTGCGGAGCAACACTTCGACGAAGTCAGAAGGACCAACGCCGACGGCAAGAAGATCTACAGCCTGTGGGATGTCTACCCATTCGCCGACCTTGTCACCTATCCTTCCCTCTTCGAGGGATTCGGCAACGCATTTCTCGAGGCCGTGTATTTTCGCAAACCGATCGTCGTGAACAACTACACGATCTACGAGACCGACATCAGAACTAAGGGCTTCGAAGTCGTCGTTTTCGATGATTTCATCACCGACGATACGGTCGAGCAGGCCAGGCGCCTGATGGACGATCCCGACTACGCCAAGCACGGGGGAGAGACGAACTTCCAGCTTGCACTGAAGCACTTCTCATATCGAATGCTGCGCAATAAGCTGCGCATCTTGCTATACAATGCCTTCGGCATCGTAGGATAGGCCGCGCCGGCGGACATGTCCTTCCCCCTGCTGCTTTCGCCTCTCGATCTCGGCTTCGCCGTTCTCCCGAATCGAACGGTAATGGGTTCGATGCACACCAATCTGGAAGAGGCGGAGGGCGGTCTCGAAAGGCTGGGCGTGTTCTATGCGGAGCGTGTCCGCGGCGGCGTCGCGCTGATCGTGACGGGCGGTTTCGCTCCGAACGAGGAGGGAGCGATGTTCCCGGGATCGGCGAAGATGACGACGATTGAGGAGGCAGATGCACATAAGGTTGTGACAAACGCGGTCCACGAGGAAGGTGGCAGAATCTGCCTGCAGATTCTGCACGCTGGGCGCTACCGCTACGGCGGCGGAGCGGTCGGTCCGTCGGCGATTCGCTCTCCGATCAACCCCTTCAAACCGACCGCCCTTGACGAAGAAGGCATCGAGAAGCAGATCAGCGATTTTGTCTCCACCGCGAAGCTCGCCCAGGACGCCGGCTACGACGGTATCGAGATCATGGGTTCCGAGGGCTATTTCATCAACCAGTTCATCGCAGCGCGAACCAATCGTCGCGACGATGCCTGGGGAGGGGTTTTCGAAAACAGGATCCGTCTGCCAGTTGAACTTATGACGCGGGTGCGCGCGGCGGTCGGCGAGCGCTTCATCCTCATATTCCGTCTCTCGGTGCTCGATCTAGTCGAAGGGGGGAGCAGTTGGGACGAGGTCGTCCGACTGGGCCGTGCAATCGAAGCGGCCGGCGCGACCATGATCAATACTGGGATCGGATGGCATGAAGCGCGCATCCCGACCATCGCGGCGATGGTGCCGCGGGCTGCGTTTGCTTGGGCCACCGGACGGCTGAGGCGCAAGCTTGGGCTGCCGGTTATCGCCTCGAATCGGATCAACGACCCGTCCGTGGCGGAAGCAGTGCTCTCCAAGGGCGAAGCCGACATGGTCTCTCTCGCCCGCCCTCTGCTGGCCGATGCGGAGTTCGTTCGCAAGGCCGCCGAGGGGCGCGCGAATGAGATCAACACTTGCATCGCGTGCAATCAGGCTTGCCTGGATCACACTTTTGAAATGAAGGAGGCTTCGTGCTTGGTTAATCCACGCGCTTGCCACGAAACTGAGCTGCACTATCGTCCAACCGACTTGCCGAAAGAGATCGCGGTGGTGGGCGCCGGGCCGGCGGGCCTCTCGTTCGCCGTCGTCGCCGCGGAGAGGGGACATAGAGTTACCCTCTTCGAGGCGGCGAGCAAGATCGGTGGTCAGCTCAACCTGGCTATCAAGATCCCCGGGAAGTCCGAACTCGGGGAGACGTTACGTTACTTCCGCGGACGGCTCGAGATGACCGAGGTCCGGCTTTGCCTTGAAACCCGCGTCGGCGCGGATAGGCTCGTCGCGGGCTCCTTCGACCACATAGTCGTCGCCACCGGTGTCGCGCCCCGAATACCCGAGATCGAGGGGATCGATCATGCCAAGGCTCTCGGGTATCGTGAAGTGTTGCAAGGCGCCGAAGTCGGGAATGCCGTAGCGATCATCGGTGCGGGAGGGATCGGATTCGACATCGCGACACTCCTCAGCGATCCGGGCGATGATGCAGACCGCGACGTGGCCGCATTCATGCGCACGTGGGGCATCGATATGAGCGGAGGGGCGCGAGCCGGACTGATCGAGTCGGTGGTCCGAGAAAGCCCGAGAAGAGTATACCTCTTGCAGCGGAAGCCAACGAAGCTAGGCAATGACCTCGGGCGAACCACCGGATGGGTCCACCGCTCGATTCTCCAACGGCGGGGAGTGCGGATGCTGAATGGCGTCGGCTACCGGAAAATCGACGACGCTGGATTGCATATCGTCGTCGCGGGCGAAGAGCGAGTTCTCGAAGTTGATACCGTCGTCATCTGCGCCGGCCAGGAGCCGTGCCGCGAGCTCGCCGATCGCCTAGCCGGCCAAAGGGTGCATCTGATCGGGGGCGCGGAAGGAGCCGCGGGCCTCGACGCAAAGAGAGCGATAGAGCAGGGCTGCCGACTGGCCGCGCGGCTCCCAGGATCCACCACCTAATACGTGCTTCGCCATGCGCCTCTTGGGCTTAGGGGGTCCGCGCAAGAATAACTAGCGAGTTTCGCAAGGCTCGGGCACGCATTAGGTGGCGGATCCTGGGCTCTGACTCGACTTGCGATCTCTACATTGGACCGATAACGTCCAGGCCTTCACACCACCCTCAACGCGGAGATCCGCGTGTATCCGATCCTGCTCTCCATCGGCCCGCTCAATATCTACGCCTACGGCTTCATGCTCGCGGTTGCTTTTCTCTCTTGCGGGCACCTCTTTCGAAAGGAGTTGGAGCGGACCGGGCGCGATCCCGGTCTCGCCGATTCAGCGCTGATGGCCGCGGTGATCGGCGGAATCGTCGGCGCCCGTATCTGGTCGGTGGCGGAAAAATGGCAGGAGTTCCTCGAAGATCCACTCGGCGGCCTTCTTTCCGGTAGCGGCCTTGTTTTCTACGGCGGCGCGATCGGAGGCGCACTGGCCGTGATCTGGATCGTTCGCCGCCGCAACGAGAGCCCCTTGCGGATCGCCGATATGATCTTCCCCGTGCTCCTGCTCGGCTACGGATTCGGCCGCGTCGGCTGTCTGCTCGCGGGGGACGGCGACTACGGCCCCCCCTCCTCCCTCCCCTTCCCCTTCGCGGTCTCGATCCCCGACGCTCTCGTGCCCCCGCACCGCCACCCCGCTCTCATCGGCCTCGGTCTGACACCCGGCGCTCCGGTCCTCAACACCCCTTTATTCGAAATCGTCCTTAGCTGGGCTCTCTTTGCCCTTGTGTGGCCCCTGCGCCTCCGCCGCCCCCCAGCTGGTCGCATGCTGGGCCTGGGGATGTGTGCCATGGCGCTGGAGCGAATCGTCATCGAATCCTGGCGCTTGAACGAGCCGGCGCTCGGGCCGCTCACCGCGGCGCAGCTTTTCAGCGTGGGTCTGATGGCGGTCGGGATCGGGCTCGTGCTGTGGCCGCGGTCCGCGGAGTGACAATCCACGGGTGAGCCCGCGACCGAGGGCGATATCGACGCGCACGTCCAAAAACCGGCTTAGGCTGAAAATAGGCGGTTCTTACTCCACCCGAACCCTGGGAGGCAGCATGAAACTCGGTTCCACCCCAGCCTTCGCCGCTCTGATCGCAGCCATGAACCTCGTGTCGCCTCCCGCTTGGGCGGGCGATCTCGACCCCGATCTGGAGATGCGGCTGCGCGCTGCATCGCCGAATACCGAGTTCCGCGTGATCGCGACACTCGACGATCGACCCGATGCGCCGGCTCTCGCACGCAGGCTCTACGTAGAAGGGTGGAGCCCGGCGGAACGGCACGAGAAGGTCGTTTGTGAGTTGCAAATCGCCGCCGCCCGCAGCCAAGGCCCTCTCTTTCGCGAGCTGCGGCGAGCGGCGCTCGAGGGCTTGGTAGGCGAGATCACGCCCCTTTGGATCGTCAACGCGATCGCCTTCGAAGCCACCGCTGAAGCCATTCGCGGAGCGGCCGGCGCTCTCGGCGTGAGCGAAATCGTGGAGGATTCCCGCGTCGCCCTCGAAGAGCCGGTCGAGATGCACTTCGACGCCCCGAGCATTCAGGCCCGCGAATGGGGGATCGACATGATTCGCGCTCCCGAGGTCTGGGCGATGGGCTACTTCGGTGCCGGCCGGGTCGTCTGCAACCTCGACACCGGTGTGGAGGGAACGCATCCGGCGCTGCAGGACAAGTGGCGCGGTGCCGAGGGTGGCGACTGGCAACACCATTGGTTCGATCCCAGCACGGGATCGAGCTTCCCAATCGACGACAGCTACCACGGAACCCACACGATGGGGACCATGGTCGCTTCGGAAGTCGGCGACACAGTGGGTGTTGCACCGGGCGCGCAGTGGATCGCGGCACTCACGATCGGCGGCTCGGGGGATTTCATCTCGAAGACGCTTCAGGCCTTCGAATGGGCAGCCGATCCGGACGGTGATCCGGGCACGCCCGACCATCCCGATGTGATCAGCAATTCGTGGACCGATCTGCAGCCCAGGTGCCAAAACACGCTACTCGAAGCGATCGACAATGCAGAGGCCGCCGGTGCCGCCGTCGTCTTCAGCGCGGGCAATTCCGGCCCGAGTCCGGAGTCGATCACATCACCGAAAAACCGCGCGACGACACCGGTTAATATCTTCGCCACCGGTGCTCTGCAGAGCAACGAATCGATCGCGTCGTTCTCCTCCCGCGGCCCGTCCTATTGCGACCACGTGACGATCAAGCCTGAGGCGACTGCTCCCGGCGACGATGTGCGATCCACGATGCCATCCGGCTACGGGCTGCTCTCCGGCACCTCGATGGCGGCACCCCACGTGGCGGGAGCCGTCGCGCTCCTGAAAGAGGTGAACCCGAGCCTGGACCCCGAGACGGTCAAGACGATTCTGATCGAGACCGCTCGCGACGCCGGCTCCCCAGGTGAGGACAACACCTACGGCAACGGCATCATCGATCTATACGCGGCTTTCATCGCCGCCACCAATGGGTTCGGAACACTCTCCGGTCTCGTACAGGATTCCGAGACGGCCGATCCGCTTCCCGCCGGCATCCAGGTGCTCGGAACGCCGCGCCAAACGCGCGCGGACGAGGACGGTCTTTTCGTCTTGCCGCTCCCCGCCGATTCCACCTTCGATATCGAGACCACCTACTTCGGCTATGCGCCCGCGGCCTTCCAGGTGAATATCGCGCCGAGCGACACATTGCAAATGCTCGTCGACCTCGATCCGGTTCCGACCGGGAGCATCGCTGGAGTCGTGCGCGATATCGGCGGCGTGCCTTTGGTGGGTGCGGATGTCGCCGTGCTGAACACACCGATCGAGGCGACCACGACGGACGGTTTGGGTGCCTACCGAATCGACGACGTGCCGGCGGACTCCACCTATCAGCTCGGGGCCAGCTCGTGCGGATTGCTCCCTGGGGGACGCCAAATCACCGTCGTCGCAAACCAGGTTGCCAGCGGCGATATAACGTTGCTCGACCTCGAGGTCGACGACATGGAATCGGGCGAGAACGGATGGACGCATGCCGCCGTCACCCCGAGCTATCTCGATGAATGGCATCTGTCGCAAGAGAGAAACCACACACCTGGGGGCGACACTTCCTGGAAGTGTGGCGCTGATGGCCCCGGCGACTACAGCGATCTGGTGGACGCGGGCCTGGTAACACACTGCCTCGATCTGCGGCCGGGCAGCATCTTGAGCTTTTGGCATTGGATGGACGCTGAAATCGAGACGGCTACCACAGCCTGGGATGGGGGCATCGTCGAGATCTCGACCAACGGGGTCGACTTCGCGCAGATCACTCCCGATGGTGGTTATCCGTACACAATCGTCGACAACCCGGCCTCGCCCTTCGACCCGGGAACACCCTGTTTCAGTGGTACCCATGACTGGCGAGAGGAGAGCTTCGATCTTTCCGCCTTCGCCGGTGAGGCTTATCTGCGCTTCCGCTTCGGTACCGACGGCTACGTGACCGAAGAAGGCTGGCACATCGACGACATGGTCGTGGACAGCACCCTACCCGATGTTTCCATCGCCGCGCTTGGAGCACCCGCGACGGTTACCGCCGGCGAATTCGTCGAGTGGGAGCTGAATGTCTCGAACAACACGGCCCAGCCGCAAACCGTCGATGTGTGGCTGCGGATATCGGGTCCGGTCGGTGAAGGACTGTTGGTCCTGGCGAACGATATCGATATCCCCGCCGGGCAGTCGGGCACGCGAGGGGTGGGGCTCACCGTTCCATTGGCCGCACCGGAAGGGGCCTACACGGTCGAGAATACGGTCGGCGTCCACCCGAGCACTCCTTACGATTTCGACGCGGTCGATGTGGAGGTGGTTTCCAGGGATTGACGAGGCCGGTCAGGGCAGCCAGATGTCCGCTCCCGGCCCCCCATAGGCGCCCATGTCGGCTCGTGCTGGGTCGTTGTCGTAACGCGGCGGCCAATCGATGCCGTCGGAACCCGACATCGGATCGCCGGAATCGATGCAGGGCGATGCGGGCCGCAGCACGCTGGGGCGCCCGTGCCAGGTCGCAAAGAGCGGATCGGCATCGATATTCCCTTCGCCTGGCCAACCGCCCATGACGTTTGAGTGGGAGATTGCCACGGCGACCGAATCGAAGACACCGATCTGATTGGGCGAATTGTCCCAGATTATCGAGTTCGCGACGTCGAAGGTGTACCAATGGGCACCGAAGAAACCGCCCCCGCCACCGTTGGAGCCTGCCGTCGCGACGTTCCCACGAATGACGCAATTCTCGACCAGTCCATCCTCCGACTGAGATATGTAAAGGCCACCGCCGACCGATGCAACATTGTTTTCGATTACGCAGTTGATGATCTGAGGCCGAGCCTCCCACAGCGGTATCGAGATCCCACCGCCCGCATCGGCCGAATTGCCGGTGACAATGCAGCCGCGGATCTCGGAAGCGCCTTGACATTCGATGCCTCCACCACGGTTCCCCCTCACGATGCAGTTTTCGATAGTGGGCGCCGCCGGCACCGCGGCTACGATGCCTCGTCCTCGAGCATTGGCGATCACGAGCCTCGAAAGCTCGGTGTCGGACCCTTCGTCGAGCATGAAACGGAATCCGTAACCGTGGTCACGCGCGTCGACAACCGCTACTTCGTCGTCGTCGATGCCGCGCGGCATCTTCTCGCCCCGCACGACGATGTTCCGTCGCTGGAATTCGAGATCGCCCTCGAAGTAGGCGCCCGCAGCAATGAGCACGGTGTCGCCTTCGCAGCCTGCGTCGATGGCATCGGCGATCGTGGCCTGATCGGAGGGCACATGGATCGTTCGTGCCGTATGGACGTACGGCTCCTCGCAGCCCATCCCCCCGGCTCCGATGTCGGCGCCGTTCCTTCCCGCATTTCGACAGGGCGAGAGGCGCGACAGGCTCAGATCGGTGGGCGTACAGGGCTCGTTGCAGAAGAGGGGATCAGCGTCTATATTCCCGTCCCCCGGCCAGCCACCGGAAATGTCGCACCATTCGATATCGAGTGTCGATCCCCAGTCACTGATTGTCTCGGCTTCATGGTTCCAGATGATACTGTTGCTGATGTCGACGTCCACGTAATCGACACAAAGGCCACCGCAGTCGATGTGCGGCCAGGGTGGGTCGGAGTTCTCCCAGATCGTAGTTGATTCAATAGCCAACGATCCGCCGATCTTGCGGAGTCCCATTCCGACATTTCCGGCAATCCTGCACTCTCGCACGACCAGATTGCCGTCGGTTTGGTAGACCCCGGCACCGGAGCCCGCGGAATTGCGTCGAATATCACAGGCTGGTCACGCTCTTCGTATCTTCGCAGCAGGCGCCGCTCGTCGAGGCGGCGCGTCCAGGATTTCTCGCGGTGGCTCAGCGCTCCCCGCGCGCCTTCATGCTACCCCAGGTGGTGGACTGCACTGCCACCGACGCGAGGAGCTCCTCGATCAGATCGATGATCTCCTGTTTCGTGAACCCCTCTTCGTCGTAGCGGATGATTCCGTCCTGGTCGATGATGAAGTTCCGAGGCAGAGCGGAAACGCCGTAGGCGGAGAACACCGTGCCGTCATCGTCCCCGAAGGGATAGGTCATCTCCAGCCCCAGCAGCCCGTGTTTGTAGAGCCCGATTATGCTCAACGCGTCGAACTCGTTCATGCTGATCGCGGTGAACTGGTCGGGACCGTAAACCTGATGAATGTCGGTCTCGATCTGTGGAATCTCCTCGAGGCAGGGGCCGCACCACGACGCCCAGAAGTTCAGGAGGATCACCTTGCCGGCGTGTTCGGCCAGCGAGACGTTGCCTCCATCCGCCTCCGGGACGTCGAAGGGGGGAGCCGGATCGCCGACGGTGACGCCGAGGGCCGGCGAGAATGCGAAGGAGAGTGCCGCCGTGCCCCAAGTCACGTAACGGTTTGCGGTGGTCTTTCGCGTCATGATCGCTTCCTGATCGAAGATCGCCGGATTGACCCGTCAACACGGGCGCTCATACGCTTACCATACTAATCAGCCCATACTGCATTCATAGCCCTATTTGAAGCACACCGTCTCCAAGGATATAGGAATGAAGCGCGCGCCCAGAATCGCCCTCGCCTGCACGATCGCTCTCGCCGCCGGCTCCGCCCGGGCCGCGGATCGAAGTGTCATGGCGGAGCTCATGACCGCTACATGGTGCGGCTACTGCCCTTGGGCGGAGTCCGCCCTCCACGATCTCGAAGGGGAGTACGACTACGACCGCTTCGTCGTGATCAGCTACCACGTGAACGACGAGTACTCGAATGCGGAGTCGAACAGCAGGATCAGCTACTACAACATCAGCGGTACTCCCACCACCGCTTTCGACGGCAACCGGAAGATCGTGGGCGGCTACGATGAGGTCTACGACGACTACAAGAACCGAATCGATGCCGACATGGTCGAAGAGGCGCAGATCGAGCTCTCGATGACCGGGACAGTCGCCGGCGACCGGGTCGACTACACGGTTCTTGCTCTGGCGGATGCTCCACCCGACTACGTCGATCCGAAGCTCTATGTGGCGCTCGGGGAGCGCGGGCTGATCGACGACAACGAGGAGATGCGCCCGGTCGTTCGCCGCATCGTCTCCCATGAGCTGGCCGGGCTGGTTCAGAAGGGCGACGAAGCCGTCTTCACCGGGTCGTTCGCCATCGCAGAGGAGTGGAAGACCCCCGCGCTCGAGGTCGTCGCGTTCGTGCAAGATCACGCCGACAGACGGATCGACCAGTCCACGCGCCTCTTCTTCACCGAGTTCGCGTCGACCGAGGAGTTGGTGACGGCAGTGGAAGATTCATCGCGAACGATCAACACCTACCTCACCAACCCAAATTCCTATCCGATCGACATGCGGATGCAGATGGAAGACCTCACCGCCCAGGGTTGGCTGGCGACATTCTGCATCCTGGAGTGGGGAATCTGCCTCCCCGATTCTCTCGACCTGACGATGCCGGCCGATTCGACCGTCACGGTCAAGCTCCAATGGGTCGACATCGGCGCGACCGATCCGACCATCACGAGCAGCTTCTTCATGAAGTACGGCGAGAATTACGATGTCATCAAGGGCTCAACCTACACCGCCCGCTCCGGCGCGGTGGCTCTCGAGGTCGCCGAGCTGCTGATCGACGACGATGACCTGGGTGGAAGCAACGGAAATGGAAACGGAATTCCTGAGCCTGGAGAGGCGATCGAGTTCATCACTCGCGCCCACAATTCGGGGCCATTCATCGCATACGATGTGACCTCGGAGCTCACGATCACCGATCCGAGCGTCATCATTATCGAAGCGGATGAAGCCTACGGCGACATCGAAAAGGACGCTACGGTGGACGGAAGCGGAGGTCGATTCATCCTCGATGTCGATGTGGTGCCCGGTTCGACGCTGGCGTTCGCCCAGACCTTCACCGACGGCGAGGGAGCGGTCGTCATCGATACGATTTATGTGCCCGTGGGCGCCGTCGGCATCGAAGGAGACGATCGAGGACTGCCCCGCCCGACCGCGACCCTGCTGCATCAGAATCAACCAAACCCTTTCAATCCTCGCACCACTCTGACCTACGAGGTCGAGACCGACGAACAAAGGGTGCAGCTCAGAGTTTTCGATCTGAGCGGGCGCGAGGTGAAGAGCCTGGTCGATGGCCCCAAGGCCGCCGGACATCACAGGGTCGTCTGGGACGGCACCAATGCTCAGGGGCTCTCATTGCCGAGCGGCGTCTATCTCTACCGCCTGACCACAGGCGAGAGCAGCCAGACCCGCCGGATGCTCCTGCTCAAGTGATCCGACACGCTCAGCGGCCCTTCTCGCGGAGACCTTCATGCGCCTAATTCGCGCCACACTCATCGCCCTGATACTGACGGCCCTCTCGATCCCCTCCGCCCTGGCCGCGGAGAAGACGCCCACTTTCAATCTCGAGAAGATGAACGGCGGCCGCGCAAAGCTCGCGGACTATCTTGGCAAGGGGCCCTTGTTGATCAACTTTTGGGCGACCTGGTGCAAGCCATGCAAGCAAGAAGCGCCACATTTGATCAAGCTCTTCGAGAAGTACAAGGCTCAGGGTTTGCAGGTTGTCGCGATCAGCGTCGACAATGTGAGCTCGGTCGGAAAAGTGAAGCCCGCGGCGCGCAAGCTCGGGCTCAGCTATCCGGTGTTGCTCGACCCGCAGGGGCAGTACTCGAAGCGAATGAGTGTGGCGGCGCTTCCCACGAACATTCTGGTGGACAAGAAGGGGCAATCGGTGCGGACATTTACCGGCTATCGTCCAGGGGACGAGCATGAGATCGAGGCGGAGATCAAAAAACTCCTGTCCGCCGCCCCGGGCACCGACGCCCAACAATGATGACACGCAGCGTTTCCGCATTTGTCGGCGTTGCCGCCGCGGCCCCTGTCGCCACGGCATTCGAGATCGGCGAGGTTTCCATTCGCGGGCATGAATCGATGTGGATTCAGCGCGGGGACGAGTCGGTGTTCGAAGGGCTCAGCCCCGTCGACCAGGACAAGAAGGTGCTGGAGAGCCGGCTGACACTCGAGCTGCGCTGGGAGAATTGGGTCCTGGGCGGACGCTTCGATCATCTCGATCCCTTCTTCTACGGCGACGAGTACACCGGAGTCCGCAAGCGCTTCCTCGAGTACGAGGACGGCACCAACCACCTGCGCGTCGGATCGTTTGGCGCGCTTCTCGGACGAGGACTCGGCCTGAATCTCTACGAAGATCCGGCCGTCAATGTCGATCGAGAGCTCGAAGGGGTTTTGCTGGAGAGACGGGTCGACCGATACTCTCTGCGCCTCTTGGGGGGGATTGGGAACTTCCTTCAATTCGACTTCCCCGAGGGGTATCGCCGCGACCGCGTGGGGGCGGTGCACGGCACCTACCGGGCAATGGACTGGCTGGAGCTCGGGCAGGGTTATGTCGAGACGCGCGATGGAGTGCCGGGGGAGAGCCAGCACATCAACCGCAAAAGCCTTACAACGCTGCGCGCCGATTTTGATCAGGGATCGGTCTATGGCGAAGTCGTTCGCAACTGGCTTCGAATCTCCGGCGCCCCCCGCGGTGGACCTTCCGGAAGCGGGTTTTTCGTCGAGATCGACCGCTGGTTCGATGATTTCACCCTGACCGCGGCCTACAAGAACTACGCATTCGGCGAAGAGTCGTTTACGTCGACCTTTTCGGGTGTGGGCGTTCCCTGGTCGGAGCCGCCTTCACTGCGGCCGATATCCGATCTCGCGACACTCAATCGCAAGCAGTTCCTGGTCAACAAGAACAACGAGCTCGGATTCTCGCTCGAGGGTGCCTTCGAGACCGACGCGGGCAGCTCTTTCTCGCTCTTCTATCTGCAGACCGGTGATCGGTCGTATTTCGATCTCGCTGGGGGCGGCGACGAGGTCGAGCTCGCCTGGCCGCGGTGGGTGAGATTCGAAGGGTTCTCCGGAAGTCTCACCAACACGATCGAAGAGCTGACTCTCAGAGTCGATCATCCCGTGCGAGAAGGTTGGTCGGCGCATCTGGTTGCCGATCTGACCGTCGACGGGCATCTCGGAGCCCAGAAGACGCAGCAGACCCTCGGCCTGACCAATGAGCTCGAGCTGGGGGAGGTGCACGGATTGATCGTCGCGCTCGAGTATCAAAGGACCGATGACCGCCGTTTCGCGGAGCTCTTCCGAAGCGACTTCCCGGATGATCGGCCGCCCATATTTCACGATGGAATCGGCACGCTGACCTACTCTCGATCCCCATGGCTGTCGGCATTCGTCAGCTACGAGAGAACGAACGAGGCTGAGCAGTGGGAGGCTGTGGGTTATAAAGGAGCATTGGAGCCGCTGGAGGATTTCTACTGGATCGCCGGGGTCGACCTCGATATCACCCAGCAGTCGCGTCTTGGACTCCAGTTCGGCCGAGAACGGGGCGGTGTGGTGTGCCGCGGCGGAACCTGCAAATTCATCCAGCCCTTCCAAGGCTGGCGGATGGAGCTGCTCCAACGCTTCTAGCTTTCACCGACCACTCCATTTCTCGTTTGGAGAGAACCGAATGACCAAGCACGCATATCTCGCCCTCGCCGTGATGGGAGGCGTCGCGCTTTCCCCGGCCCACGCCGCCCAGGACATCATTCCCCGTTGCGTCGCGATGGAGCTGGTCACCGCGTCGTGGTGCGGCTACTGCCCTCAGGCCGACGCCGCCGCCGAGCAACTCCGAGTAGAGGAGGGCCGCGCCGGCACCATCTTCATCGAGTACCACATGAGCGATGCGCTCTCGAACGCCGATGGCGACGCTCGTCGGTCCTACTACGGGAATCCTGGAACGCCGACCATGATCTTCGGCGGCATTACCAAGGTCATCGGGGCCGGCGGTCCGATGTACAACACCTATCGCCAACGCTTCAACGGCCGGCGCAACTACGATCCGATGGTCGACATTCGGCTCACCGGCGACATGACCGGCAACAACACCTGGACGGTGCAGGGTTCGGTCGAGGTCATCGAGCAACTCTGGCAACAAGGAACCCCCGAGCTCCGTATCGCGCTCACCGAAAACGACCTGACGGCCGGAAGTCGCCACTACAACGGCGTTCTGCGCGACCATGTCGCGAACATCGACCTGAACGGGAAGAACGTTGGCAGCATGACCTATTTCAGCCAGTCGATCTCGATCAACGGCGCGTGGAAGAAGGACGATCTCAATGTCGTCGTCTATGTGCAGGAGCCCGAATACAAGGAGATCCTCGGCGCGAAACGGCTCTCCGAGGTGCCGATGGATGTCGATGGTGACAGTTTCACGGTCTCGAGAGGCGACATGCTCTCCGTGCCGATCGACATGAGGAACATCAGCCGGAACGATCAGGATCTCGAGATCTGGATGATCGCCTACCGGAACGGCACCCAGATCGGCCCCAATCCGATCTTCCAGGACAGCTACTCGATCATGTCGGGAGACGTCGACACATACACCATGAACTTCCCGATCCCTATGGCCGCTCCGACCGGAACCTACAGCGTCGCGGCCTGGATCGGCACGAGCTTGGACGATACGTTGGAGTGGGACCGCTACGAGGTGACGATTCAGTAGCGCGGATTCTCCACTTCCTCCCCCGCCTCCCGTACTCTCTCGCCGGAGGAGTGTGGGAGGCGCGGTGCTTCAGGGGCAACCCAGCAGAGAGAGCAACCTTACGGTGAGAGCGAAAAAAGGCGAGGCGAACAAGAAGAACGGAGCGGTCGAAGAGACGAAATCGGAGATTCGCGCGGCGCTGGAATCGTCCGGAGGCGAGGCGGCAATGGAGCTGCTCTCGGAGATCGATCCGGAGATTCGGCGGAACGATCCGGAGCTGATCGCGCTCGAGGGGGCGGCCCTGATCGACCTCGATCAGCTCGACGAGGCCGCCCCCCTCTATCAGCGACTCGTCGAGCTCCGCCCCGACGACGCCGACCCCTGTTTTGAGCTGGCCAGACTCTGCATCTTGGCCAAGGACGGAGAGTCGGCCGCGGACTGGGCGAGAAAGGCGCGGAACCGCGCTCCACAGGAGATTGCCGTCTCTCTCGATGCGATCGAGATCTTCGAGCGACTCGACTTGCGCGCGGAAGCGCGAGCAGAGGCGGCCCGCGCTCTGGGGGAGCACAAAGGAAACGCCGAGCTGCAATCTCGCCTCGGCATGTTGGCCCAGGCACACGGCGACCTCGATCTCGCAATCAGCGCGCTCGCCGCGGCTGTCGTCCATCCGTCCCCCGCGGCCGAAGCCTACTTGCCCTTGGGACTGATCTTCTGGGATCACGTGCGCCGTCCGGAGTTCGCCCGCGCCGCCCACCTCACCAAGCTCACCCGCCACGGCCACGACCCGCACAACCTGCGCGAGCTCGGCTGGATCGAGCTGCTCGGTGGGAACCGAAGAACGGGAACAGCGTTGCTGCTCGCAGGAATCGATGCCTTCGACCATGCGCCCTCCTCGCTCGTCATCGAGCAATGGGCGGCGGAATCGGACGGCAGACCGATCGAAGAGGTCCTCGCGGCCATCGAGACACCTCGCCCGGCCTCCATTCACCTTGGAACGGCACTCTTCTTCATCGCTCGCGGAAACTTCCCGATGGCGGAGCGCTGGCTTCGCGATGCGATCAGCGTCGACCCGGATGACGCGGAGTCGCGCCTCGATCTGGCGCGACTGCTCTTCGATCAATACGGAGACGGCGAGGAGTCGGCTGAGCTTCTGGCCAAGATCGATCGCGATCGGCTCGATGATCCCGAGTTGGCCGCGGCGCTTCAAACCCTCGAGACACGGATCGAGTCGGGTTCGCCGATGCCGGCCGGCGACAGTGTGACCAGTCCGGCGGGCGGGAGTGAGCAGGACGTGCTCTCGGTGAACGCCCGTCCGATGACGGTCGACGCGGAGCGCTCCCTGCCCTGGCGAGGATCGGATGAGCTCGTTCTCCGCGTCATACGGGTCCTGTCGCGACCGGCGCGACGTTCGGTCCTCCTGGCCGGAGAGCCGGGAGTGGGCAAGACTGCGCTGATCAACGAAGTCGCGCGACGCATCGCGGCCGGTGAATGCCCTGAGCCGCTTAAAGAGAGCCGAATCCTCGAGCTCTCCCCCACCGCGCTGCAGACCGATATCAAGTACCTGGGAGAGTGGCAGACCAAAATCACCCGCCTGGTCGACGAAGCGCGTCGCGCTCCCGGGACGATCATCTATATCCCCCGCTTCCATCATCTGATGGGCGCCGGCGCCACGCGCGCGCATGAAGAGGATATGGCCGGCGCGCTTGCGCCCCTGCTTTCCGCGGATCAGCTCACGGTGATCGCCGACGGCAACCCCGAACCTCTGCGACGCATGCTTCGCAGTCGCCCGGAGCTCGCTCGGGCGCTCACACTCGTCGACGTGAAGGAGCCGGAGCGGCGGCAGGTGCGGGAGATCCTGCTGGCGGCGCGCTCCTGGATCCGCAGAAACGAAGGCCCCAGGATCGAATCCGCGGCGGTGGACCGCGTCATCGACCTGAGTGCCCGGTTTTTGCGACACGAACGATTCCCCGCGAAGGGGATCGATCTACTGCGAACCGCCTTCGAAACCGTAAGGGAGGGATCGGAAAGCCTCGTCACACCGGAGGACGTGGCCCGTGAGCTCAGCCTCAAGACCGGACTGCCGAAGTTCTTGGTGCTCGACTCCGAAACACTCGATCTGGAGCAGACACGCACCTTCTTCAGAGAACGGATCCTGGGACAGGACGACGCGCTCTCCACGATGCAAGACACGGTTGCGCGCATGAAAACCGGGCTCCAGGATCCGCAGCGCCCGATCGCCACCTACCTCTTCACCGGGCCGACCGGTGTCGGCAAGACCGAGACGGCCAAGGTGCTCGCCGCCTATCTCTTCGCCGACGAGAAAAGGATGTTGCGATTCGATATGAGCGAGTTCTCCGATCCGCTCGCAGTCGACCGTCTGATCGAAGCCCGCGAGGGGGCGGCCGGTGCTCGCGGGCATCTGACCGGCGCCGTAAGGGAGAATCCTCTTTCGGTCATCCTCTTCGACGAGATCGAAAAGGCCCATCCGCGCGTTTTCGATCTGCTCCTACAGGTGCTGGGCGAGGGTAGATTGACCGACACGCGCGGCGAAACCGTGGGCTTCCACGAGAGCGTCATCATCATGACCTCGAATCTCGGCTCCGATCGCGGCACGGAGGGCGGCCTCGGATTCACCCGCGACCGCGCCGCCGCCGAGGCCGCGGCGATCCGCGAAGAAGTGCAGCGTTTCTTCCGTCCCGAGTTCATGAATCGGATCGACCGCGTCGTTCCCTTCCGCCGTCTCTCCCTGAACGATCTTCGCACGGTCGCTCTTCGCGAAATCGGGCGCTGCATCGCCCGCGAAGGGGTCGTCCGTCGTGGAATCGTGGTGGAGACCGATCCCAGCGTCGCCGATCTGGTCCTCGATCGAGGACAGAGTGGACGATACGGCGCCCGCGAGCTCAAGCGGGCCGTCGAAGAGCTCGTGGCGGTGCCTCTGGCCCGGCTGCTCGCCGGGCATGCCCTTTCGACCGAAGACACGGTGCGCCTCGTTTCACGAGAAGGTTCGGTGGTCGCCGAAGTCGTGCACGAGGTCGCGGCATCACCGGGTCTCGTGGCAAAAGCCGCCGAAGCGGGCGAGCATCGCTCCCTCGAGGCGATCTTGGAGGCGATCGAGGCGACGAAGGCGCGCATCGATCACCTCGCCGAAAGCCTCGGGATCCCGTCCGCCCAAAAGAGGGCGGAGGAGCTTCGTCGCGAAATGGAAAGACCCGGTTTTTGGGACGATTCCGAAACGTCGACATCGGTTCTGCGCTCCTTGGCGGAGCAGAATCGCCTTCTCGATCGCGACCGAGCGGTTCGGGTCGAGCTGGAGGAGGCTGCGCTGCTGGCCGACTTGGTGGGAGAGGGGCACCGCGAGCTGCTCCCCGAAGCGGACCAGAAGCTTGCCGAGATCGAGCTGAAGTCGGAAGAGATGGAGCTGGAAACCCTGCTCTCGATGCCCGGCGATGTCAGGAGCGCATTCGTGATCCTCACCGCGGGAGACCATACGCCCGATGATGTAGCCTGGGTGAACGAGCTGGCCTGCCTCTACGAGCGCTGGGGGACCCGCCGCGGCATGGAGGCTGAAATCGTCGGCGAGAGGAGTTTTCGGGGATCGACCCGGGGGAGTGCGGTGCTGCACATCGATGGCGCCTTCGCTTTTGGATTGCTCCGGCGCGAGACCGGTACCCACCGGCGGGTTCAGACCCGACCGGATGGTGAAAGGAGCACCGTCGTGGCGCGGATTCATGTGATCCCGGAGCCGCAGGGCGATCCGCCGCGCCCGAACGACCTTCGCTACCGCGCGAGCCGCTCCTCGAAGACGAAATTCATCTCCGCGCCACGGGGGATCGTATCGTTCCGCGTCAAAGACCGGCGCTGGAGCTTGCGCACCTCACTCGAGAGCCCGGCGGCGGAAGAGCTGGCGGCCGCCTTCTCCGCCGGACTGGCCGAGTCGGATGTGAACGACGACGAGCTGGCGACGATCGCCCGAAATGTGCTGCTGATCGGTCGGCGAAGTGTCCAGGATCCGCGAAGTGAGCACGAGTCGACCGATGTGCGGGCGGTGCTGGATGGAGAGATCGACGACTTCATCCTCGCGGCGCTCGCGGCGGAGCCCACCGCCCCATGAGCAGCCGCGCGGCCATCGTTCTCGGGACGACCTCCGCCCTCATCGCCTCCTGTTCGGGGCAGGCGGACGAGGAGCGGGCTCCCGCGGCGGTCCGTTTTCGCGAGGAAGATCTCCTGGTCACGCCCGCCGATGAGAGGGACGCGCAACGCGCCGGCGACCGTTTCGTCTATGTGGCCGATCTGGGGACCGGCCCCGCTCTCCATTCGCTGGAGGACGGCTCCGACCTTCCCCATCGCCTTTCCCAAGAGGGGCTTCGGGTCGCGACTCCGCGGGTTTCGCCGGATGGTGAGCGGATTCTCTGCGTGGGCGCCTCGGACGGGCAGGGACAGCAGGCATCGGGGAAAGCGCACGACCTCCGGCGCCTGCGCCTCGATGCCGACACACTTCCGGACAGCGTCGAAACCCGAATCTGGGTCTTGCCCACACGCGGCGGGGATCCCAATCCGCTCACCGCCGAGGGGGAACAGGCGCTCGATCCGATCTGGCTGCCCTCGGGCGATGCGATCCTGTACGCAAGGAGACTCGAAGGGACCACCGAGGGACTCGATATCTACCGGACCGACCTGATCGGCGGCGAGCCCACACTCCTCTACGGCGGGCCGGGGGACCAGAGGCAACCGGCACTGGACCCCGGCGGCAGCCATCTTTTCTTCAGAAGCGTCGTCGGTGAGAAGGGGGTGCTGATGCTGGGAGACCTCGATCGATCGAAGCCGACAACCGTTGCGGTCGATCTCAACGACCCGAGCCATCCCGCATGGTCTCCGGACGGCAAATGGGTGGCCGTCGACGAGCACTCCTCGCGGGGGCGTGTCGTTCGCATACTCGAGACGGAGAAGCGGCGCCTCAGAGCGACCGACGGCGATCCGCCCCTCGGCTCATCCCCATCGTGGATGGGGGACCGGGCGGTTCTCGTAACGCGCTACGACCCGGCGGCGTTGGAGTGGATCTGGCTGAATCAGGAGGACAAGCCTCCGCATTCGATTCTGCGCGATCCGCTGCACGACCTGACGCAGCCGGCCATCTCTCCCCAACGCACGCTCGTGCTCTATTGCTGCAATGGCGACCTGGAGGTCGCCGATATTCGACCGGAGAGGACGGAGCGGCGGCGCGTGACCGAGGACCGATGGGAAAACGCCGATCCCGTCTGGTCCCCCGGAGGCCTGAGCTTTGCGTTCTCGTCGCGACGTGAAGGCAATTTGGACATCTATCTGCGGACATTCCCCGGCCTCAGAGAGAGACGGCTCACCACCGATCCGGCGGACGATCAAACGCCGAGCTTCACTCCCGACGGAAAGAGCGTGATCTTCGCATCGAATCGGAACGAAACCACCGGCCTCTATCGCCTCGATATCGAAGACGCCGAGAGCGAGCCGGTATTGCTCGATGCGGGACGGGACGGCAAGCCCCTCTACCCTTCCCTATCGAAAGATCTCGATTGGATCGTATACAGCGTTCAATGGGGTGAATCCCCCGGAATTGAGATGTTCAACCTCGAGACCGGCGAGCAGCGTCCACTCACCCTCGGATCGGACCCTTTGACCGCCGACACCGCACCCTCCTTCTCTCCTGACGGCGTCTATGTAGCGTTCCAAAGAACCGACCCCAGCAACTCGGATCTCTATCTCGCCCCGATGAAGGGCGGCGGCCCGAGGCTCTTGGTTTCGAAGGTCGGCAAGGCACGGCGGGGACCGGACTGGATGCCGGACGGGCATTCGTTGGTCTACTCGGTGGGTGGCTCGTACGATATTGCGTTGATCGAGCTGGCGGGGCTCTGGTAAAAGCGTTGCCATGTCGACGAACAGCCTACGAGAGCAGTTGCTGAAGGCCGGATTGGTCTCGGCGGGAGATGTTGAACGAGCGGATCGCGATCAAAAGAGATCCCGGGGAAGGAAGGGAAAGGGCGGCGAGAATGGGCCGGCGAAACCGGGAGCCGAGCGCAAGACCCAGTCGAAACCGAAAGATGGGAAGAAACGACCTTCGAAGAAGAAGGAGCGGCCACCCAAGCCCCCCCAGGCGATGAGCTCTGCGGCGCGGGTGGCCGAGCTCTATCGCGCGGAGCTTGTTCCACTTCGCGAGGGTGATGCGGTCTTGAACTTCGTAGTCGACGGCTCCAGGCAAGTGCGTCAGGTCGAAATCTGCGCCGAGCAGCACGAGTCTATCGTTTCCGGCGAGCATGCCCTCGTCTCGATCGATGCCGACCTGCGCAACCTGCTCGCCCCGGAGCGAACGCCCCAGACCTTCGGACGGCGCACGCGTCGTGTCTATGCCGGCGGCCCCGCCACGTCGACGCCTGGACCGAACGAGGCCGAGCTGGGGCTCATGCCGAAAGCGGCGGTTGAGCAGCTGCTCGAGTTGGATCGCCGCAGAGTGCTCTTCTTCAGCTCGGAGGACGGCGCCACTTCTCCTTGAGATCGTAGACGTCGAACATGTGGAGGATGGTGTGCAGTACGGAGAGCTGCTTCGTTTCCCATGGTAGCCGAGTGAGCACCTCGGCCAGATCTCGGCGGATCCTCTCCCTGCGCGCCGCGGGGCAGCGAAGCAGTTTCATCGTTCGATCGAGGTGATCGAGGGTGTCTTCGATCTCGTCGTTGGGCGCCGGTGGAGAGGGGTGTTTTCGACCGGCCGGCCGGGGTGGCTCCATCGCGGAGTAGAGCTCGCTGGCAACGAGCAGCACGCTTTGCGCCAGATTCAGAACGGGGTAGTCGTCGGCGGTGGGAATCGCCACATGTTGTGAGGCGAGGCTCAGCTCTTCAGCGGTCAAACCGTTGTCTTCCCGGCCAAAGACGATGGCGGCGGTCGCCGGAGGGAGGGCGGCCTCGATCAAGAGTGGCGCGGCCTCCCGCGCGGGGATCAGGCCGTAGGACCGAGTCGGACGCCGAGGAACCGTTGCCATGATCGTGCCTCGATCGCCCACCGCGGCGCCCAGATCATCGAAGAGCAGCGCCCCTTTCAGAATCCGGTCGGTTCCCACCGCGACCGCTCGCGCGCCCCGCCCGAGGTGGTTGCAGCGCGGCGCGACCAAGCGCAGCTCCGAGAGGCCGAAGTTCATCATCGCGCGGGAAACGGCTCCGATGTTCTCCGGAACCCGCGGCTCCACCAGCACAATCGCAAGACCGGGGAGCTGCGGGGTCGGCCGTGTTTCCGGATCGCGGGTCATCGGGCGAAAAAGCCAAAGGCCCGGCAGCGCCGAGCCCTCAGTGAAAGATGGCACACCCGCAGGGATTCGAACCCCGAACCTCCTGATCCGTAGTCAGGTGCTCTATCCAATTGAGCCACGGGTGCGCGAGACAATCGCTGATTTTAGTCGTGCGAGCGTGTGGGGTCAAATGGAAAGGGCGAACAGAACTTTCGACATAGACAAGCAGGGGACCAGGAGGGGGATGACCGAGTATTGGCTCGCCGGCCTCCGCCAATCATCGCCAGGCCCGCCCAGCGGCTCCGCGTCCCCGAACGCTACGCCCTGTCTGCCGCTGGAGCGATTCACTTCGACGCGGGTCCCAAGTAGCCTCGCCGACCAGAACCCACCACCTCGGACCGAGATCGGGCGAGTAGCCGGCCCCGGCGGGCGCCCAAACGTGAAGTGCCATCGCTCTGGCGCGGCGCTAGGAGCCTGTTGCGCATAGGCTTTCGAGCCCAGTGTTCGAGTTCGTTTCGAGATCAAGGAGCTGGGTCCGTGGGAAGGCTGGTTGCCTTTCAAGGACTTTGCGACGCAGAGATCGGAACGAAGACGGATGCTGGGCGAAGCGAAGACTATGCGCAACAGGCTCCTGGCCCGCATGTCTCACCAACTTTCGTCGCGAGGCGGCGCAGATTCGTGCCCTGGCGGTGCTTCGCACCGTTTCGCGCGGAGGCGTGC
>NYZA01000243.1 GCA_002686955.1 Gemmatimonadota bacterium | reverse complement strand
GAGCCGAATCGGTCCGATCCTCTACGGAGTCGAACGCGCACCCGATCGCGATGCGGCTGAACGCGATGCGGGTCGCCTCGAGGAGGCCATCCGCCTTGAGATCTGACCCTGCGGAATCGATCCAAAGCTATGTCAAGGCACCGCTTAGTAGGCGAGCCTTCGTCGGGCGAATCGCCGGCGCGCTGGGAATCGGATCCGGTGCGACCTATATGGCAACCGCGCCCGAAGACTCGCCGCTGGGGATTCGAGATCCGACCGGATCGAGGCGCCGACGGACCGATCCTCCCCTCCGTCTGGCCGATTTCTCCGTTCCGGTGCCCGCCGCCATCTCACCCGTGGCGATCGGGAGGGATGGGGAGCCGGACACCCGACTGCGCAAAGCCCTGGACGGGCTGGGCGGATTGCGCCATTTCGTCGCCCCCGGAGAGATCGTGCTGGTCAAACCGAACGTCGCTTTCGATCGCGCCGCGATTCTGGGCGCGACGACCGGGCCGGAGATCCTGGCATCGATCATCCGCATGCTCTTGGTCGACTGTCGGGCGCAAGAGGTACGGGTCGCCGACAACCCGATCGAATCGCCCGCGGACTGCTTCCACAAAAGCGGCGTTCGCCAGGCGGTCGAGCGCGCAGGTGGGCGGGTCTATTTGCCCGACTCGAACGCCTTCCGTGTGGTCGAAACACCGGGGGCCGCGCTGATCGGCGCATGGCCTGTCTTCCACCGTCCGCTCACCAATGTAGACAAGGTCATCGGCGTGGCACCGGCGAAGGACCACAATCTCTGCGGCGCCTCGATCGGCATCAAGAACTGGTACGGTTTGCTCGGCGGCCAACGCAATCGCTTTCATCAGAACATCCACGAGATCGTCTCCGATTTGGCGCTTCTGATGCGGCCGACACTGTCGATTGTCGATGGGAGCCGAGTCTTGATGCGGGGCGGGCCGACCGGCGGCGACCTGGGCGATGTTCGCGGCACCGACTGCGTTGTCGCTGGTGTCGATCCGGTCGCGATCGATGCATGGTGTCACCGACACCTCCTCGACCGCACCTCCCCCCTGCCGGAGTACCTGCGCCGCGCCGAAGAGAAGGGGTCGGGCAGAGCCGAGCTCGCGGGTCGAGTCAAGGAAGTGTCGTGACATCTTCCGAGCCCGCTGAGCTCGGCGCCACTCGGCGACTTCTCAGAGCAACGAACATCCGAATCGTAGCGCAGACCTTCTTCCTGTCGGTCTTCCTTTTGGGACTCTGGGCGACGTGGACCACCCGCCTCGGAGGGTATCCGGTCTCCCGTTTTCTGGAGATCGATCTCCTCGTCGGCGTCTCTACCGCACTTGCGACGGGCCGCCTTTATCGCCACCTCGCGTGGGGGCTCTCGCTCCTGGCGATCACATTGCTCTTTGGACGCGCCTTCTGCAATTGGATCTGCCCCTTCGGAACCCTCCATCAGTTCGCGGCGTGGATCTTCAACATCTTGCCGCTCAAACTCCGGCGACGGTCGAATCGATATCGCCCGCTCTATGCCTTGAAATACGGACTTCTCGCCGGTCTGCTGATCCTCGCGGGATTCGGAGCCCTGCAGATCGGACTGCTCGATCCGATCTGTCTGCTGTCGAGAAGCGTTAGCGCTTCTCTTGCTCCCGCGTCCGACATGGGTGTGGATGCCCTCGCCGGTTCCATCGAACAGGCCGGCGTCGACGCCAACTGGACCAACGCGATCAGATTCGCACCGAATACCGAGCGGCGTGTTTTCGTGGGCTCCTTCTGGATCGGTGCGCTTCTCGTCGTCCTGCTCGGGATGAACCTGGTGATTCCGCGGTTCTTCTGTCGCGTGCTTTGCCCTCTCGGTGCTCTACTTGGATTTCTGTCTCGGTTCAGTCTTTTTCGAATCAACCGTGATGTGAAGGAATGTACCGATTGCGATGCCTGTCTCACGCGATGCGAAGGCGCCGCGGAGCCGCAGAGCGTTTTGCGTTCCGCCGAGTGCTTCGCTTGCATGAACTGCATCGACGACTGTCCCGAAGATGCTCTCAGCTACACGTTCTTGGGACAGGATATGAAACAGGTCTTCACCAGCACTGACCTCGGGCGCAGGAAGCTCGTGTTCTCCGGATTGTTCGGCCTCCTCACATTCCCATTTCTCAAGACGCACGGCCTCGGCACCGACAGCAACTACTCGCCCAGGATGATCCGTCCCCCCGGCTCGGTCGAGGAGGGGGAATTCCTGTCGAGATGTATCAAATGTGATCAGTGCATCAACGTCTGCCCTACAAATGTGTTGCAGCCGGCGACGACCGCTGAGGGTGGCTTCGAGGCTCTCTGGACGCCCGTGATGAACTTCAATATCGGGCATTGCCAGCTCAAGTGTAATCTGTGCGGAGAGGTCTGTCCGACCGGAGCGATTCGCCGAATCACCGTCGCGGAGAAGCTGGGCAAGGGGCCTCATAAAGACGCGGGGCCGATTCGGCTAGGCACGGCCTTCTACGACCTGGGACGCTGTCTCCCTCACGCCATGGAGATTCCCTGCGTAGTCTGCGAAGAGGTCTGCCCCGTCGCCCCGAAAGCGATTCGAACGGTCGACGAAGAGATCAAGGATGTCTTCGGGAAGATCGTCGTGCTGAACAAACCGTTCATCGTTCCGGATCTGTGCATCGGATGCGGGATCTGCCAGAACGAATGCCCGGTGACCGACGCGCCGGCGGTGTACGTGACCGCCGTAGGCGAAACACGATCGCGAGCCCGTGGATTGCTGCTGGAAGACCGCGGGCGAGCATACGGATCATAGATAGAGAGGACCGAGCATGGACCGATCATCGAGACGAGGATTCCTGAAATCGGTGACGCTGGCTGGCGCCGCGGTGGGTCTTTCGGCTCCCGATCAGAAGGCGAGCGCGCAGGACCTGTGGTCGGAAAAGCTCGCCCGCGATATCCCAAGGCGAAAGCTGGGAAGGACTGGGGCCAAAGTTCCAATCCTCAATTTGGGCTGTGCACAGTCGTTCGATCCGACTTACGACAAGCTTCTGCACCGGGCCTTCGCCGAGGGGATCGACTACTTCGATACCGCGCGGGTCTACGCCGAAGGCGCCTCTCACCGCGGAATCGCCAACTTCCTTCCGCAGATCGGTGGCCGAGACAAGATCTGGCTCACTTCGAAGGAGTCGGCCGGTCGGCCCTCGGTCGCAGCCTATACAGCCGGGCTCGATCGCTGTATCGAAGAGCTCAGGGTTGACCATCTCGACCTGTATTTCATGCATCAGATCGATGATCTCGCCCTATTGGAGCCGGACTATATTCGAATGGGAGAAGCCCTGCGCAAGAGTGGGAAGACCCGCTTCTTCGGTTTCTCGACTCACGGTGATCGCGTGGCGGAGCTCCTCGAGAAGGCCGCGAAGGTGGGCGGCATCGATGCGATCATGTTCCGCTACAGCTTTGCGCGATACGGTGATCTCGCGCTGAATCGTGCGATCGATGCTTGTATCGAATCGGGCATCGGCCTGATCGCGATGAAAACCATCGAATCGGTTCCGGAAAAGAGCGAGAAAGCCGTTGGCTTCTCCTCGAAGAACTTCACACTGCCACAGGCCAAACTGAAGGCGGTCTGGGCCGATGAGCGGATCAGCTCCATCTGCTCCCATATCGACAACACCGCCAAGCTCGCGGAGAATGTCGCGGCGGCCAAGTCGCCGGTGCGGCTCTCCATGCACGATATTCAGGAGCTTCGACGCGTCGACCGGGAATACGCTTCGCTTCACTGCTTGGGGTGCTCACACTTCTGCGAGCCGGAGGCGGGTGGAGGGGTTCGTATCGCCGATACACTTCGCTATCTCATGTACAGCGAGTGCTACGGGGAGCCGGAGCGAGCGCGCACGCTTTACGCCGAATTGAGCGACCAAGAGCGCGGCAGCGGTTCAGTGGATTTCGCTCGCGCGCGGTCCGCGTGCCCACGCGGGATCGACATTCCATCACGGATGGCGCTGGCGCGCCATCTGCTCGGCGACGCCGCCGTCTGACCTATCCTTCGTCGAGGCGCCGGCGCAGGTTTCGAGCCGCCATCCTGGCTTCCACCACGACAACCTGAGTGTCGCTATTTCCATCGGCGACATCCTCGATCAGCTCGAGAGCTTTCGCGTCGCGGATCTTCGCGAGAATTCTCAGTGCGCGGATTCTCACGATCTCGTCACTCGATCGCAGCTTTTCCGCCACCTCGGGCAGAGCACTCGGGCCGAGATTCTCGAGGGCATAAGCTGCGTTCTCCCGCACGCTGAATCGCTCGTCGCCCAGCCCTTCCAGCAGAACCGGCAGCGAACGACGATCCATGTATCTTGCAAGCACTCTCAGCGCATCGGCCCTTACGGAGAAGCTCGTATCTTCCTGGGCCGCCTTCATGCAAGCGAAGAAAATGTCGTCCCGGTCGGTCCAGTGCCCTCCCAAGGTAGTGGCGGCCTGCGCCCGTACGAAGTACCGACGATCGCTGCTCATCGCGCGGAGCAAAACCGGAATGATCCGTTCGCTGCGAAAACGTCTGAGCGCCACTACGGCCGTATGACGCACGTAGTACGATTCATCGGAAACGAGCTTGAGAATTGCGTCGATTGCCCGCTTGTCACCCAGGTTTTCGAGCACTTGAACCGCGCCGGCCCGCGCCCACGAGCTACACCCGATCTTGCAGAGCGCATCTTCGATCTCAACATGGATCTTGCCGTGATCTACCAAGGACAGCAAGCGTTTCAGTGTCGGCACGGCGCGATGGCTTCCGATCTCTCCGAGCGCACGGACCGCCCTGATCCAGCGGACCTTGTTGTCGTCGCTGTCGAGATCGCTGATGATGTCGTCGATCGGTACTTCGCGGAGATTGACGAGCTCGAGAAGAGGATCGATCACATCGGCCGGGTCGAAGGCGGAGAGCGCCTCCACCGCGAATCTGCGAATCAACGAGTAGCTGTTCGACAACGCCGCGATCAATGCGGGGATCGAGCGTGGTGCGCCGATTCTGCCGAGACCGCGGATGAGGTGAATCTGGTAGTGCTTCTTCGTCGTGTGCGCCAGAGCCTCGAGCAGGGTGTCGACGGAGGGATCACCGATCTCCACGAGCGCCGCGCTCACCTCCAGCGCAACCTCTTGATGATAGGAATCCAGGGCGGCAACCAAGCCTTCGATCGCGCTCACACTTCTGATCCTACCCAGAGCTCTGGCGCTCGCGATCTGATGGAAGCGGCTGCCCTGCCCGAGATGCTCCAGCAAGACCGGCGTGAATCCGCCGTAGCCGATGTTCCCGAGAATCTCGATCAGTCCAGTCTGAATCCGCGGACTGCCCCCCTTGAGTGCACGGAAGATTTGATCGTAGTCGAGGTTGCCGATCTTGCTGATCGTGGCGATGATCGTCTTGCGGACCTCCTTGTGCTCCAGGTCGAGCAGTCGTATCAGCATCTGCACCGTGTCGCCGTCGACCGATCGACTGAGCGCCGAGAGCTTTTCGGTCACGATCTCGTCAGCTCTGAGGCGCACCGTCCATTCGGGATCGGAGAGCTTCTCGGCGAGCGGCGGGACCACCTCCATGCCGCCCAGCTCGCCGATCGCTCCGGTGGCCGCCAGTCGCATGACCGGTTCCTTCGACGAGAGGATCTTCGGCACCGTCAGCTCTCGGATCGCGCGATAATCGCCGAGTCGTCCCAGAGAGAAGACCGCCGCCTGTCGAACCTCGAGCACCTGATCGCGCAGAAGTCGAACGAGCAGTCCATATGCTCCCGCCGGCTTTTCCCAGCCCAGCTCGATCGCGGCCCGCCGTCGACCGCGCCAGTCGACCGCATCCTCGATACGATGAGAAATATCGTTGTTCGTAGCACTCATGGGCTCTAGATCCGCTCCACGAAACCTTCACAGGCTTCGCTGCTGAATCTCGTCACCTCGTAGTCGCACTCGACGCCCGAAATGCTCTTCACCGCCGCGCGAAAACACCCGATGCGAGCGCAGGTGAGATCGCTGACGGAAAAACCGCTCTCGATCAGGTCCATACAGGGCTTTCGATAAGGACATTCGAAGACCGTTACCTCTGTCTTGTTCGGGCTCAGAGCCTCGATTCTGAAATCGGAATGACTCGTGAAGAGCCCTGCCTTGACCCCAAGATCGACATAGCTGCCCAACGCCCCCACGATCGTGGTTTCCGGCCGCGCATCGAGATCGTACTCGTTGGCCATCACCTTCATCCAGGTGTCGGTCGCATGCTCGTACGCTCTCGAACAGAACATCTTCGGCCAATTGCCGTGAAAATCGCGCGCTGTCTCTTCGAGTGCATCCAGCCAGATGCGCGAGAGCACCCAACCCACCTCGTCCTTTTTGAGCTCAGACATGAATACTGTCCTCTTCCTTCGGTGCCTCTGCATCGAGCAGCCCGATCTCAGACAGGAAGGTCCCGATCGCTTCGGCCGAGAAGCTCGATTGGAATCGATTGTTGAACTTCCGTGCCACCTCGGCGAGTGAGTCGTCGGGGTTGCTCGCCCAGAGCAGAATCAGCTGCGCCTTCTGATTCGGTGTGATCCGCGCGATCTCCTCTCTCGCGCGTTCGGCGCCGCCCACTTCCCCCGCGTTCGCGCTCGCCTCGCGCAGAACTCGAAGCGTATCCTGAGCGATTGCAAGCTCCTCGTTGGTAGGAACGATCAGCACCGCGGGCGTCCCGATCGAAACGATCGGTTCGTTCTTCTCGTTGAGCTCCGAGTCGATCTCGATGCCGCAGTATTCGAAGCCATCCAGGATCATCGCCCTGACCGCCGGAGCGTTCTCACCCACGCCCCCGGTGAACACGATCGCATCGGTGCCACCCAACGCGGACAGGTACGCACCGATGTATTTCTTCACTCGATAGGTGTAGACCGAAAGCGCGAGGACGTGGGCCTGACTCCCGCGTTCCGATTCCTCGAGGATTTCACGAATATCGTTGGTGGTTTCGGTCAGTCCGAGTAGCCCCGACTGCTCGTTCATCAGCGCTTCGACTTCGCGAGCCGAGAGCTTCTCCGATTGCATCAGATAGGAGACGATGGCCGGATCGATGTCGCCGCACCGCGTCCCCATGACCAGGCCCTCGAGCGGAGTGAACCCCATGCTAGTATCGATCGATACTCCCGCTTCGATCGCCGAGATACTCGCTCCGTTTCCGAGATGGCAAGTGATGAGCTTCGATCCGTCGAGCGGCCGCCCAAGAAGCTCCGCCGCCCTTCCAGCGACATATTTGTGCGAAGTGCCGTGAAAACCGTAGCGCCGAATGCCCAAGAGTCTATAGAGCGAGAGCGGCAGACCGTAGAGGTAGGCCCGTGCCGGCATCTGATTGTGAAACGCAGTGTCGAAGACCGCCACCTGAGGCGTACCCGGCATCAGATTCCGACAGACTTCGATTCCTCTGAGATTCGGTGGATTGTGAAGAGGCGCGAATTGCGCGCAGCGGGCGATCGCCTCCGTGACCCGCTCGTCGATCTCGACCGATTCGGAAAACTCCTCGCCCCCGTGCACGACCCTGTGGCCGACGCCATCGAGCTCATCGGTGCTCGCGATAACACCGAGCTCCGGTTTCGTAATGGTCTGAACGATCAATCGAAGCGCGGCGTCTTGGTCGAGCACCTCACGCACATCGCTAATCTTGTGGCCTTCCGAGGGCTGATAGGAGAGAACCGCCCTCGTCGACCCGATGCGCTCCACGATCCCTTTCAGAAGAACCGACTGGTCCTCCATATCGAGGATCTGGAATTTGACGGAAGAGCTGCCGGAATTGAGCACCAGGATTCGCATTGCGTACTCTTTGTTTCGCGGGGCCGAAAGACCCGCGAGATATTGGAGGAGCCCCCCGATTCTTGGGTTATCATTACACCAACTTGCAACGCCCTGACCTGTTCATTGACCGCCGTCGCGCTCGATCCCCATACGATGAGCGGTGGTCGGCCAGAAGCCATCTCCCTAGGATACATCGATGTCACGAACTCTCACACCCTTCGCCCTGACCGCTCTTGCCGCGGCGTTTTCGAGCAACGCGTCCGCCGGCATCCTGAGTCCCGATCTCGAGGAGCAGATGCGGGGAGCGAACGCGGACGATCTCGTGCGGGCCATCGTCATGCTTCCCGATCAGTTCGACAAGGCGGGATTCGTGGAAGAGATGCGCTCGAACGACAGGAACATGCACCAGCGCCACATCGAGGCGGTGACCCGCCTGAGGACACTCTCACGAAGCCGCCAGCAGGATCTAGTGAACTGGTTGAATCTGCAACTGCTGGCCGACGAAGTGACCGATTATCGACCCCTTTGGATCACCAACGGGGTCATCGTCACGGCGACCGAGCGCACTCTGCGGTCGATCGCGAACCGGACCGATGTAGAGATCGTCTACCCGGACTATCCGATTTCACTGATCGATCCGATCGAGGAGATGAAAGTCGACGATCGAAACCTCGACGTGGACCAGGCCACCGGCTCGACCCCGCCGGCCGCGCTGGGAGTGGAGGAGGGGATCTCCTCGACCCGCGCCCCTGAGCTCTGGGCATTGGGTTTCGACGGAACGGGCGCGATCGTCGCCGACATGGATACCGGTGCCGACGGCGACCATCCCGCCTTCGCGAGCCGCTACTTGGGGCTCAGAAAGCCGGCGTCCCAGTGCTGGTTCGATCCCGTGACCAACACGACCTTCCCGGTGGAGTTCGGTTGGGTCAGCCACGGTACCCATACTCTGGGAACGATGTGCGGCTCCGAGGGTACCAACCAGATCGGCATGGCTCCCGGAGCCGAGTGGATCGCGGCCGCCGTGATCGATCGAGTCAGCATCGAGCGAACAATCGCCGATGCGATCCTGTCGTTCGAGTGGTTCGCCGATCCCGATGGCGACCCCTTCACCAGCGACGATGTTCCGGCGGTCGTGAACAACTCGTGGGGGATCTCGCCGATTTGGCACGGTGTGCCCCATTGCGACAACACATTTTGGAATTCGATCGACAATTGTGAGGCAGCCGGAGCCGCAGTCGTCTTCGCCGCCGGCAATGAAGGACCGGGATCGAAGACGCTTCGCACGCCGGCCGATCGTATCGCCGGCGCGACGACAGTGTTCTCGGTCGGTGCGCTTCTTTCCGGCAGCAACGACATCGCCTCCTTTTCGAGCCGAGGTCCTTCCGGCTGCGACAACGCAACGATCAAACCCGAGGTTACCGCTCGCGGCGACGATGTCAGATCTTCGGTCGACGGCGGCGGCTACGGAACCCTCTCGGGAACGTCGATGGCCTCTCCCCACGTTGCGGGTGCGGTTGCTCTGTTGAAGAGCGCGCGGCCTGACGCCACTCCCGAAGAGCTCAAGGAGGCGCTGCTCAATACGGCCGTCGACCTCGGCTCGGCGGGAGAGGACAACACATACGGGATGGGACGGATCGACGTGGTCGCGGCGCTGGACTACCTCGGCGGCGCCGGCGGTCAAATCCTGGTGTCGATCGATCCCGCAACCGATCCGCTTCGCGTACCGAGCGCCGGTGGTCCCGTCGACTTCGACTGGACCTTGACCAACGAGGGCGAGCAGGAAGAGCTCTTCGAGGAGTGGCTCATGGCCACCCCGGACGGCGGAATCGACCGGCTCGTCTGGGGTCCCGCGAACGATACCTTGGGCCCCCTGGAGATCGAAACCGGATCGGCACGCATATCGAAACCGGAATGGATGAACGGTTCGGTTCCGGACGGCTACTACTGGCTAAGGGCCGAGGTCGGAGAGTACACCGGTCATGTCGCCGACTCCGACGCCTTCCGAATCCTCAAAGGCGACCTTCCTCCGATCGTGATCGATTTCGATGATCTCGAAGATGGCTCGCCGGTCGCGGGCCAGGTCCCGGGAGTCAGTTTCTCGCCTGGATGGACGGTCTGGAATGCCGATGGGAACAGCCAGTATCCTCCGCACAGCCTTCCGAACGTCGTTTTCACGCACGAGACCAACAATTGGATCCGCTGGGGCTCGCCGATCGACGATCTTCAGCTCTTCGTATCGTGCAACACGGGGTACAGCGACGGCTACGCCTACACCGCCTACGACAGCGTCGGCACGGTGCTCGAAGAGATCACGACCGCCGGCGGCGAAGATCTTCCGATCGTGTTCAGCGCATCGGGTATCTCTATGCTCAAGGTGAAAGGCCGTAGCCTCTGGCACCTCGGCCACACGCTCGACGATCTGGCATGGAGCGCGCCCTAAGAATACGAGGTTACCATGGCCTCGTAGGGGTCTTGGTCGATCGGATCGAGGCCCCCACCTCCCCCCCACCCAGCGCAAGCGCGCGTCCGGGCGCGTTTCCTTGTTTCGGAGGCCTCGATGCCAAAATACTTCAGCGCTCACTTCCCCGCCTTCGCCCTCTGCGCGGCCACAATGGCCGCCCACGCGGGAGTCCTCAGCCCCGACCTGGCGGAGCAGCTCCAGGGCGCCGACTCGAACGATCTCGTGCGGGTCATCGTCATGCTCCCCGATCAGCTCGACAAAGACGGCTTCGTGGCTGAGATGAAGACCGAGGGCAAGAACCTGCACGAAAGACATGTCGAGGCCGTGACCCGACTTCGAGAGATCTCACGCACGGACCAGGCCGCTCTTCTGGAGCGACTCGATCAAGGCCTGATGACCGAGGCGGTCCTCGATTACCAGCCCCTGTGGATCACCAACGGCGTCATCGTGACGGCCACCAAAGAGACGATCGAGGCGATGGCGACTCGCCACGATGTCGATATCGTCTACCCGAACTACCCGATCTCGCTGATCGAACCGGTGGATGATCTCGAGGTAGACGCAGTCTCCGAGGCGGCCGGCGCATCCACGGGATTCGGCCAGCCGACCTTGCTCACGATCGAAGAGGGTGTGGCCTCGACGCGCGCGCCCGAGCTCTGGGCTCTGGGCGTCGACGGCAGCGGGACCATTGTCGGCGACATGGACACCGGAGCGGATGGCGATCATCCCGCCTTCGCCAGTCGTTACCTCGGGCTCCGCAAGCCCGCGGCGCAGTGCTGGTTCGACCCGGTAACCAACACGACCTTCCCGGTCGAGTTCGCCTGGTGGGGCAGCCACGGCACCCACACACTGGGAACGATGTGCGGTTCGAGCGGCTCCAATCAGATCGGTATGGCGCCGGGAGCCGAGTGGATCGCCGCGGCGGTGATCGACCGGGTGAGCATCGACCGGACCATCGCCGATGCGATCCTCGCCTTCCAGTGGTTCGCCGATCCCGACGGCGATCCCTTCACCAGCGACGACGTTCCGGCAGTCGTGAACAACTCCTGGGGCATCTCTCCGATCTGGCACGGTGTTCCCCATTGCGACAACACTTTTTGGAACGTGATCGACAACTGCGAGGCTTCGGGCGCGGCGGTCGTGTACGCGGCAGGGAACGAAGGACCGGGCTCGAAGACCTTGCGAACTCCCGCGGACCGCATCGCGAGCGACACCAACGTGTTCGCGGTCGGCGCCCTCGTGGCGGGAAGCAACAGCATCGCCTCTTTCTCGAGCCGCGGACCCTCCGGCTGCGACAATTCGACCATCAAGCCCGAGGTCACGGCGCGCGGTGACAATGTTCGCTCGTCGGTCGATGGAGGCGGCTACGGCACCCTCTCGGGAACGTCGATGGCCTGCCCGCACGTCGCTGGCGCCGTTGCGCTGCTTCGGAGCGGATCTCCCCAATCTACTCCGGAAGAGATCAAGGAAGCCTTGCTGAACACGGCCGTCGATCTCGGCGCCGCTGGTGAAGACAACACCTACGGAACCGGCCGAATCGATGTCGTCGCCGCTCTCGACTACCTGGGTGGCGCGACCGGGCTCTCTGTCGAGCTCGATCCGATCAGCGATCCGGTTCTGGTGCCCAGCGAAGGAGGAACGGTCGAGTTCGACTGGTCGGTCACCAACACGTCGAACCAGACACAGAACTTCCAGGGCTGGGCCGAAGGCTCGACGGCCACGATCAGTGGCTCGCGACTCGTCTCGGGACCTCACGATGTGACCCTGGCGGCCAATCAGACCATCAGCGGCACGGCGAGCCTGCCGATGGAGGGCGAGCTGGCCGATGGTGACTACGTCGGCACGGGCAAGATCGGCACCTTTCCGGGATCGGTGATCGATAGCGACAGCTTCCAGATCATCAAGGGTGGAACCGGAGACTGAACCAACCCCGTCACTCGAAGCGGCTCCACGCTAATCGCGTGGGGCCGCTTCTCTGTTTCCGACAGGACCTCCCCCAAAAACCCACCTCCAGATCAGCTAACCAACGGAACGCCAGTGAGTTAGAGCGCCGCGCAAGTGGATTTGGGGGAACTCCGTGCGGCGGGACCTCCGACATTGTAGTGTTTGTGAAAAGTCCAATTAACTCAAGCACTTGCACGGAGGTCCCAGGGCCGTGGTACCGCAGCTCGGCATGAAACTACGCGGACAAATCGACCGATTTTCGGGGGAGCTCTCTGCCGGACTGGGCAAGGTGGGTGCTCGATTCGTTCGTGAGACGATCTACGGCCCGCTGACGGGGGGATCTGTGCGTTTGACGGAGATCGCGCGCGCCCTTGACGAGCAGATCCCACTGAAGAAGACGCACTGGCGACTCTGTCGGAATCTGGCGGATCGGAATACCGCCGAGGTGGTTGCCACGGCTGTGCTGAAGTCGGGCGCGAATCACGTGCAGGAGAACACCCTACTCGTCGTCGATCCTTCGGATCTTCGAAGAGAAATACGCACGGTCGATGGAGAACCTGGCCCAAGTTCGGGATGCCAGCGAAGATGAGATCGGATTCGGGTATCACCTCAACGAAATTGTCGCGGCGGAAGTGGGGCCACCCGAGATCGTTCCACTAGCTCAAACACTGTGGTCTCAACAGGTCGAAGATGTGATCACGGCGATGGACTTCATCGACAAGTCGGAGGGGGCTCAGGTCATCTTCGTCTGATCCGCCGCGGAGCGCCTTCCGGCCTCGACGTCGACCATCGCGAGGAGCGCGCCTCCGACGACGAAAAATGCGATGACGGAGAGGATCGCGCCCCGGCTCGAGCCGGTGACGACGATCATGGCGGCGAAGATCGCGGGCCCCAAGATGCCCGCGAACTTCTCGAAAACAGCGAATAGACCGAAAAAGCGCCCTGACGATTCGCGCGGAATCATGCTGGCGAAGAGAGAGCGGCTGAGCGCCTGCGTGCCGCCCTGCACGGTCCCCACCAGAAAGGCGAGGATCAGAAAGTGCAGGGCGGTGCTCATGTAGTAGCCGAGTACGGCGATCCCCGCGTAGACGGTGAGGCCCAGAAGGATGGCGCGCTTGGCGGAGATTCTCTTCGCGAGCGCGCCGAAGAGGAAAGCGAAAGGCACTCCGACGAACTGCACGATCAGGATCGAGCCGATGATCGCCTCGCTCGGGATTCCCCGCTCGGCCCCGTAGATCGCCGCCATGCGGATGATCGTCCCGATGCCGTCGTTGTAGATCAAGAAGGCGACGAGCATCCTGAACGCGTCTTTGTGCCGTCCAAGAGCCCTCGCGGTGCGCGCGAACTCGGTCGCTGAAGCCCGAATCACCTCCACCGCTCCCGAATGAAGGCGCGAGATGTCGGGCTCCGAGACGCGGCGAAAGAGGGGGATCGAGAAAACCGCCCACCAAAGAGCAACGAAGACGAGGGAGAGACGCACCGGAAGAGACGAGTCGGAAGGGGAAATAGCCTCGCCCGCCGGGAGCCCGACGAGGGATGGGCTCGTGATCACCAGGAGACAGAGCCCCAGCACAATCCCTCCCCCCAAATAGCCGAAGGCGTACCCTCCGGCCGAAACGGCGTCGATTTCATCGCGATCAGCGACATGTGGCAGCAAGGAGTCGTAGAAGACGAAGCTCCCATTCGCACCGATATTCGCCATCACGAAGAGCAGCGAGGCGAAGAGCCATTGCCCGCGCGAGATGAAGTACATCGAGCCGACCGCGACGACGCCGAGCCCGAGGAATCCGCCGAGCAGCCTCTTCTTGACCGGGGCATGGTCGGCCACCGCCCCCAGAAATGGCGCGAGCAGGGCCACGATCGCCAGCGCGAGCGTCGTGGCCACGCTGTGACGGAGGGTCGCGCTCTCGTTCGAGAGGCCGGCGGCCGCGAACGAGGCGAAAAAGACAGGGTAGACGGCGGTGATGACGACCGTGACCATGGCCGAGTTCGCCCAGTCGTACATCGCCCAGGCCCGTTGCGCGGTCGAGCGCAGCCCAAGACGGCTCAGCAGTCGATCGAGCGATTGGCTTGCGAACATCGATGGAATCATGGAGATTCGAGGGCCCAATGGGAAGTCCCGCCGGCGCGCTCGAGGAAGAAAGGTGGCCACCGATGAATGTCGTGCTCTGCAACTGCCCGCCCGCCGAGTCGCGAGCGATCGCCCGGCGGCTCATTCGCGAAGGTCTCGCCGCATGCGTCAATGTGATCGGCGGGGTCAGCTCTTTCTACGAATGGGAGGGCAAGCTGGAGGAGGAGAGCGAAGACACCCTCCTGATCAAGGTCGCCCGGAGCGGACTGGCGGCGCTGGGGGACCGAATCCGTGAGCTCCACCCCTACTCGACCGTCGAGATCGTGGTGCTCGAGGTCGACGCCGAACAGAGCGATCCCGACTATGTGGCGTGGGTCGAGCGTTGCGGGAAGGCGGACCGGGCGGGCTGATTCTTCTCGGGGCAGTGCTCACTCCCCGCCACGGCGTGACCGATTGAAAGGGCCAGGGGAGGGCTCTGCGCTGACACGTCGATCGACATTCCGTTCTGTGCTGGTCTCCACGAGCCTGTGCCTCGCCGCCGCGCTGAGGGCCGATGCGAAGCAGGCGGTATTCCGTCAGTACGGTGTGGATGACGGGCTCAGCCAGTCGCAGATTCGCGCGATCGTTCAGGATCGCGATGGGTACGTCTGGCTCGGCACGGAGTACGGCCTTTCCCGTTTCGACGGACGGGAGTTCGAGACCTACACGGTCGAGGATGGGCTGCGGAGCAACCGTTTTTCGGCAGGCCTCGTCGACATGCACGGTCGGCTCTGGTTCGGGCATCCGATGGGGGGACTCTCCCGCTACGAGGACGATCGATGGGAGGCATTCGCGGAACCGGAGGGCACATACGGCGCTGAGGTCCTCGATCTGCTCGAAGACCGCTGGGGACGGATCTGGATCGGCACTTATGGAGATGGGCTGCAGCACTTCGACCCCGAGCTCGGGCTTCAGAGCGTGCCCGATTCGGGGCTTCCCGGGGATTGGGTCTTCACCCTGCTCCAGTTCGACAACCGTCTCTTCGCCGGCACGCGCTCGGGCCTCTACTCCCTCCCGCTCGGCCCGGATACCGAGCCCGGGGCGAATCCCCAGGGGTGCTTTCGAATCGAATCGCCCGATGTGCCGGTCGTCGCCTCGGCCGTCGATGCCTGGGGGACGTTCTGGATCGGCACACTCGACGGGTCGATCTACCCGCGCCCGAGAGAGGACGGCTCCAGCGCCGACTGGCGGGGGCCTTTCGGCGTTGAGCATGGTCTTTCCGACCAGCCGGTGTACGCCATCACGCCGGTTTCGCAAGGGACGGAGGAGCAGATCTGGGTCTCCACGCTCGGCGGCGGCGTCATCAGATTCAGGCCCGATCTGGTGAACGAGGTGATCGGCGATCCGGTCACCTACACGCTTCGGGATGGTCTGGCGGTCGATGACGTGGTGGCCGCGATGGAGGATCGAGAGGGGAACATCTGGTTCGGGACCGACGGCCAGGGAGTCTCGCTGTATCACGGCAGTCCGTTCACAGCCTATCTCCATACGCCGAACCCGAAGCTGAGCGCGATCTGGGCGATAGCCGAGGACGATGAGGGCCGCTTCTGGTTCGGCACGGAGGCCGGACTCGTTCGCTACACCCCCGCGAGATTGAGCGAGGGAGGTGCCGAGACCGTCGTCTACTCGACCGAGACCGGCCTGCCGGACGACAGCATTCGAGACATTCATATCGACGACGACGGATTGCTCTGGCTCGCTACCGACGGAGAGGGGTTGATCCGCTTCGACCCCCAGGATCAGTCGATCTTCAAAGTGACCGAAGACCAGGGGCTGCCCAGCAATCAACTGCTCGCCCTCGCGCCGGGCGATGGCGACGATCTCTGGATCGGCTTTTTCGAAGCCGGAGTCGCTCGCTACACACCGCCTTTCTCATTCGACTCGTCCGACAGCACGCTGGGAACAACTCAGTCCTATCGACTGATGGATGGTTCGTTCGACACGAGTGTATACGAGGTTTTTTCCGACACTCGGGGTGGAATCTGGATCGCGACCTCCGATCTGGGCCTGGGCGAATTCGTGCGGGTGGACGCCGTGGGTGACAGCGGTTGCTTCACTTTTCACGCGGAATCGGCCGGCCTGGAGCATCTATCGCTCAACGGAATCGACGAGGACAGCAAGGGGAGGATCTGGATCGCCACCGACGACGGGGGGGTCTACTTCTTCAAACGTGGTCGCTTCACGAATGTCGTCGGCTCGAGCAGAATCGCCGAGGAGTTGGTCTATCTGCTTGCGGTCGGTCGCGATGACCGAGTGCTCGTGGGAACGAATAAGGGGCTTTATCGTTACGATGGCTACCCGGGCCGATTCACCCACTTCGGTAGCGAAGACGGGTTTGCCGGTATCGAAACCAATGTGCATGCAACCTTCGAGGATTCCGAACATCAGCTCTGGTTCGGCACGATCTGCGGCGCTTTCAGATACAACGCGGCGGCCGATCGCGAAAACCCAGTTGCTCCGAAGATCCATCTGACCGGCATGAAGGTCGAATACGAGGCGGTCGAGATCCGGCAAGATCTCGTGCTGGCCTACGATCGCAATCATGTTGCGTTCGAGTTCGTCGGAATCTCCACGAGATCGCCCGAGGGTATCAGATACAGATACAAGCTCGACGGCTTCGATCCGCACTGGCTCGAACCGACGGCTGATAACGACGCGACCTACTCAAATCTGCCTCCAGGCGAGTACACCTTCCTCGTCGAAGCGCTGAACAGCGACGGGATCGCCTCTCTCAAGCCGGAGAGGGTTCGTTTCACGGTTGAAGCGCCTTTCTGGGAATGGCTCTGGTTCCGAGTGCTCGGGGCGGCGTGCGCGATCGTCCTGGTGCGTTGGGTCGCCCGGCGGAAGATCAGACGGGTCGAACGCACGAATCGAGAGCTCGAAGTTAAGGTCGTAGAGCGCACGCGCGCGCTCGTCGACCGCGAAGAACATCTGGAGACGACCAATCGCGCGCTCGAGCAGGCCGTGCTCGATGCGCGTCAGGCAGCCGCGGCGAAGTCGGCATTCTTGGCGACCATGAGCCACGAAATCCGAACGCCGATGAACGGTGTGCTCGGAATGGCGGAGCTTCTGATCGACGGCGAGCTGACAAACGATCAGAGACAGTGCGCGGAGCTGATACAAGATTCGGGATCGACCCTGCTCTCACTCATCAACGACGTGCTCGATCTATCGAAGATCGAGGCGGGGGGCACCGTGATCGAAGATACGGGATTCGATTGCTCCGATCTGGTGGTGTCGATCGTTTCGTTGATGGCACCAAAGGCCGCCGAGCGAGGAATCGATATCGGCTGCTCGATCGATCCCTGTATTCCGGTCTCGCTGATCGGTGATCCGCATCGATTGCGCCAGATTCTGATGAATCTCATCGGCAACGCGATCAAGTTCACCGACGAGGGGCAGGTGATCGTCCGGGTGCGCGCGGAGTGGGGTGCTGAACCGGAAAGGGTGGGGCTCTATTTCGAAGTCGTCGATTCGGGAATCGGCATCGACGAGGAAGCGTTGCTGACGGTTTTCGAGCCCTTCCGCCAAGAAGACAGCTCGTTCACCCGTCGCTACGGTGGCACCGGACTGGGGTTGACGATCTGCCAGCGCCTCGTCACGTGCATGGGTGGCGAGATCGGAGTCGACAGCACGCGAGGACGCGGCAGTCTCTTCTGGTTCCGCGTCGAGCTGGGAGGAGGCGCATTGGTTCCCACGCGACCCCTCCCACCCGAAACCGTGGTGCTAATCATCGACTCGAGCCATGCCATGCGAATGTTGTTGCGGGAGCAGGTCGAGCAACTCGGAGCAACCGCGCGGACGGCGGCATCGGTCATGGAGGCGCTTCGATTGGGCGACCCCTGCGACTGGATCCTCATCGATGACCGGGAGGGGATCTCGTGGCTGGCGTCGGCGGTGGCGAAACTGCGAAGCCACTCGGCGCACCGCCACTCGAAACTGGCGATCATGGTCCCTCTGGGAGGAGAGCTCCGCACCGAACTCGGGTCCTGCCACACCCTCCAGAAGCCCGTCGCTCCTCTCGCTTTGCTGGCCATGCTGCGCTCGAAGGGCGAACAGGCCGCACCGGAGGACCGCTCCCAGGCCGCCGAAGCGTCGGAAAAGGCCTCTTCATGGGCGG
>NYZA01000242.1 GCA_002686955.1 Gemmatimonadota bacterium | reverse complement strand
GAGGTCAACCTGAGAGAGAGCGGCGGTGGTTTCCCGATCGAGTCGCTACGAGCAGGCATCGCGGCTTTCGATGCCTTCGTCGGGGAACTCGGGGATCAAGAGGCGCGGGGGATCGTCCCCGGCCCAAACAACTAGATAATGAGAATCACACCTGACAATGTGCACGGATCGGCATCGACGACCTGTAGGTACACGTTGCCGCACACCCAGGCCGGCACAGGAACCGTAATCGTCACACTCCCGGAGGCGTCGGTTTCCTCGTAGGAGTAGAGCGTGGCGCTGTTGTCCAGGCCCATCACCACACCGGTGCAAGGATAGCCGCCGGGAATCACGAAGCTACCGAGACCGAAAGCGTAGACGTACGCGACCCGACCGTTTGGAGTCGCGCCCGTCACTTCGAAATCCATGAGGCCCGGGCAGCTACCGACCGGGGTCAGCGTCACTGCTTGCGCAGATTGAGTAGTGGCGATCAACACCAGAGACGAGAATCCAAGAACCAGATTCCGAAGCTTCATTTTGGCTCTCCTCCGCGGCTCGCAGATGCTGAACGGGATATCTAGGTTTCAACGCGGCCGCGATCTACACCAGTATAGGCCAGGAACTCGCTCGATGTCGGATCGCCCCGACTCTCCAGTCAGATCTCCTCGCCCGCCGAGATCCGCGCTGCCTTGTGGAACTTCGTCTTCCAGTAGTGGTCGTCGAGACTCGATATCGTCACGCCTTTGCTGCTCGACGCATGAACGAACTCACGATCGCTCAGATACACGCCCACATGCCTTCGCTTGAAGAAAGGACCGATCCCCTTGGTGCGGAAGAAGATGAGATCGCCCGGCCGCAGGCTCTCGACGGTGATCTCCAAGCAGGCCTTCTCCTGGGCCTTGGCGCTGCGAGGGAGCTCCTGATCGAAGACCTCGCGGTAGAGAGTCTGGACGAGTCCGGAGCAATCGATCCCCTCGCGGGAGGTCCCGCCGTCCCGGTACGGCGTGCCGTCCCACTCCGCGGCCAGCTCGCGCAGCTGCTTTTCGATCCGTGCCAGGATCTCTTCTTCCGATTGGCCACAGCCGGCAACCAGCGAGAAGAGGACCACAACGAATAGCACTCCGTGAATCGACCCTGCTCGAAGCGCCGGTATCATGTCCCTATTGTAGGGTCTCCGGGAGTCTGCCGCGCACCGGCTCCCGAGTCTCGGCCTGCCCGACCCGCCGATTCCTGCTCGGCCTATCGATGCCGGCGCCGTTACATCCCGCCCCGCCCCTCGTAGCCGACGCGACCATCGGCGGATCGGACCCATACTTTCGCGGAGGAGAAAACGATACTACGATCCGCCAGCAGCGATGACACTCCCATGATGGCCAGCGCGGCCAAGAGCATCCAACGACAGAATCGCTCTTTCCTCATTTCATCTTCTCCGGTCGGCCCAGATCGCGGCCCCTGGGAGAGCCATCGGGAGCGATCGAAACGACAAAACCGCGAAAGCGCGACGGTGTGAAGGCCGTGAGATCCTCGTTCAAAAGAAGATTCGTGAAGAATCGATACACATCGTCCAGGAGACAGAGCCAGAAGACCAGCGCGCTGAACCACAACGAACCCAGGAAAGGAGAGAGCAGAGCGAAGCGCAGATCGTCGCGCCGATCAGAAAAGCGGAGAAGAGATGCAGCACGCCGGCCATCGCTAAGAGGTAGCCGATGGTTGTGCTCGCGGCGACCCCGCCGGCCAAGCCGATCACCAACCGCTCCATTCGAGGTGCCTCGGGAAAGAGCACGCAGGCAACGACGACCCACGGAAAGAGAAGAAGAGCAATAGCCGGAATGGTCATGGTAGTTTCCAGCGTATCGCGCCTTTCGATTCGGAGGGGATGCCAAGATAGCAAGCTATTCTTGCGCGAACCCTAAAGGGCGCCGCTACTCCTCCGGTATCGGAACTCGCCGAGTTTCTTGGACGATGTTCGGTCCCAAGATGACGGGCAACCACGAACCTACCATCTCAGTGTATCCTACCTTCGGTCGGTTGGTGTAGCTCACCAAGCTGCGCCCGCCAAAGAGAAAGGACCAGCGCTATGAGAACACCAGCATGGATGTCACTACTTCTGATCAACACGGCCTTGGCGCAAAGCGCATGGGAGGAAGTGAACAACGGCTTGGGTGATACTTCTGTTCGATCTCTATTCGCCTACGTGGACACCGTAATGGTAGGCACTGCCGGCGGTATTTTCCGCTCCGGGGACGGAGGAGCGAGCTGGGTAGACATCAGCGGCGATATCGGTTCCACGAGCATCAACGATATCCGTGGAGGGGGCGCCCCCCGGGTCATTTGGGCTGCAACGGACGACGGAGCCTATTTGACAGTGGACCACGCCATCTACGCCGACGCTTCGATCGGTGTAGCCAACAGAAACACCAACTACTACTGGTTTGGCGACACCGATACGCCGGAAACCGACTGGGCGCTCGGGACCGACGGTGGCGGAGTCTACGTCGCGGCGAATGAGCTGGGGCCGTGGACTGCCAGAAACACAGGGATCTCCGGTGCCGGACTGCAGGTTAACGACATGAGTGGATACGACGACGACGAGACGTCTTTCACCGTGATCGCGACGGAAGGCGGTGTTTACTTCTCCACCGATGGAATTAACACGTGGACCGAGAAGAACAACGGATTGACCGGCGACGCGCTTTCCGCGAAGAGACTGGCAGCTTTCGGATCGCTCGTTATGGCCGCGACACATGGCGGATTCTACATGTCGAGCGACCTGGGCGATAGCTGGCTCCCAGTGATCGAGAGCGAGCTTTTCAATACACTTACGTTCTCGCTGACGGCTGGAATGGTGCTGGTGTTCGGCGAAAGCGGCTACTACTCGGTAGACTTCGTCAACTTCATCCCGATTGGAATGAGCGGTGTGAGCGGCGGAAATGTGACAGCAGTGACGGTTACGACTACGCACATATTTATTGGGACGGAAAGCGGAGGAGTCTTCCGGCTTGGCCTTGGCGAAGTGGGTATCGACGATAAAACCCCTGCCAACCATAGTAGAGTGCAGCAGGTCCACAACTACCCAAACCCATTCAATCCATCCACGACAATCCGTTATTCGTTGGATCGACCAGCGCACGTCGTGTTGAACATCTACGATGTCCAAGGGAGGAAGATTCGGACTCTGAACGAAGGGTACCAGGTAGCCGGTGACCACAGTCGCCGGCTCCACGCCGCGGGTCTTTCTTCCGGGGTTTATCTGCTTCAACTGGTCCTCGAAGACCATCTCGCCGCCTCCCAGAGAATGCTCGTTGTGAAATAGGCCAACGACTGCGAATGACGGATCTTCATCCTGCCCAAAGGGTTCGCGCAAGAACAACTTGTCATCTTGGCGCCCAGATCTGCGGCACATCTGGGCGCCAAGATGACAAGTTAATCTTGCGCGGCCCCCAAACCCATCCGCGAGAGTCCCCCATGGCCCACGGCTCAAGAAAGGCGGTGTTCACCGCCATCGTCACCAACTCGATCGTCACGGTCATCAAGTTCACGGCGTCGGTCCTCAGTGGTTCAGCGGCAATGACGAACGAGGCGGTGCATTCGCTGATGGACACACTGAATCAGGCATTCCTCTTGATCGGCCTGAAAGAGGCGGACAGACCCGCCGATGCTCACTACGCCTTTGGCCACGGACAGAAGAAGTACTTGTGGAATCTATGGAGTGCGATCGGTCTCTTCTCGATCGGTTGCGGGCTCGGCCTTTCTCACGCCTGGCACTCGTGGCGAGATTTGGGGCATTCGCCAGCGGAGGAGGCAACGCAGCTCTTTCACATCGAAGTCTCCCCTCTGACGGTGAATCTGGTCGTGCTGGGCATCGCATTCCTGCTCGAGGGGTACTCTTTCGTGATTGCGATCAGAGCCTTCTTGGGAGCCATGCGGGATGACAATTTCAAAAGCCCCTTCAATTACCTATTCCGGGCGAAAGACCCCACCTTGGTCGCGGTGGTGCTCGAAGACGGCGTTGCCATGCTCGGTCTTCTCTTCGCCGCCTTTGGAGTCGGATTGACCGCCCTTACCGGCAACGAAATATGGGACGTTCTCTTCTCGGCTCTGATCGCCGTGATGCTCGGGGTGATCGCGTTCTACCTCGGCCGAACCAACATGCGCTACCTCGCCGACATGCGAGACGCGAACGCGGAACAGGTGTTCGCCGACGTCGCCGAGGCACACGCGGAGGTCGAGCGCTACCACGATCTTCGTTCCATCATCCTCGATGAAAGCTACACAATATTGGTGGGGGAAGTAGAACTCAAGGAAGAGGCGATCATCCCCGGGCTGGACAGTGCGTTGAAGGAAGCGCGCGAAAAGATCTTGGCGGAGGTGGAACCGAGGTGGCGAGATACCGCCCAAGCTCGATCGTATGCGGAGTCATACGCCGCGGTCACCGTTACATTGAGTCGGGCGGAGAGCATCATCGACGAGTTGGAGGCGGAGATCCGGCGTAGATCACCGCAAGTGACCCACATCACGCTCGAAGTCGAGGGGATCAGCGCAGCGGCGCCTGCGCGCATGGAGAGATCCTGGAGCACCGCGCTCCCCCCCGATGTCGTAGGATAGTTGCACTCCAAACCCTCCTCCCGATTCGGATCGAAACCGATGCGAGCGATCGTCGTCGTCCCGACCTACAACGAAGCCGACAATATCCATGATCTCGTGGGCCGTGTGCTGGCGGTCGACGCCGGCGTAGCCCTCGATATGCTCGTGGTCGACGACAACTCCCCGGACGGTACCGGCAAGCTCCTCGACGAGATCGCCGCCACCGAAGCGCGAGTCCGGGTTCTCCACCGCGAAGAGAAGAAGGGGCTCGGGTCAGCCTATCGCGACGGTTTCCGCATCGCCCTCGAAGGCGGATACGACCTGATACTCGAGATGGACGCCGACCTTAGCCACGATCCTGACTATCTGCCCCATTTCATCGAGGCCGCACGCGACGCCGACCTGGTCATCGGGTCTCGGTACGTGCACGGCGTCTGCGTCGTCAACTGGCCGATGCCCCGCCTCCTCCTCTCGTACTTCGCCACGGTCTACGCCCGTTTCGTCACCGGCATGCCGATTTTCGACGCCACCGGCGGCTTCAAGTGCTTTCGCCGCGAGGTCCTCGAGGCGATCGACGTCGGTCGCGTGCGCTCCGACGGCTATGCCTTCCAGATCGAAATGAACTTCAAGGCCTGGCGCGCCGGATTCCGCCTGCGCGAGATCCCTATCATCTTCACCGATCGCACCCAAGGCGCATCAAAGATGAGCGGAGCGATCGTGCGCGAGGCGATCGTGTTGGTCTGGAAACTGCGTTTCGGCGCGCTTTTCGGGCGGGTGCCGACGCGAGTGCGTCCCCCCTCGTCCAAACAACGGACCTGAGCGCGGTGCTGATCCCCTTCTCCCTGGCCTTCGGCATCGCCTTCATCGCCTCGCTTGCCGCAACACCGATGGTGCGTAGGGTCGCCAGCTGGCTCGGAGCAGTCGATCATCCGGGGGGCCGTCGCGTTCATCAGCGCGCGGTGCCCCGCCTCGGCGGCGTCGCCATCTTCGCGGCCTACTTCGCGGGTGAGACGGCGGCCTGGCTCGCGGTGCGCTGGAGATGGATCTGGCCCGCGATCGATCGCGCGAACGAAAACCTGCTCTTCCCAGGACATGCGCACCTGCGGCGAATTCTGGCGGTGAGCGCGGCAGCTCTCTTGCTGGGTCTGGTCGACGATCTGTGGAATGTCGGGGGGGGGATGAAATTCGTGCTGCAACTCCTCATCGCGGGAGCGGCGCTGGCCCTCGGATTCAGAATCTATGTGTTGAGCAGTCCCCTCGGCGGATCGATCGCTTTGGGGCTTTGGGGGATTCCGATCACGGTCGCCTGGATCATGACCTTGATGAACGCGGTAAACCTCGTCGACGGGGTCGACGGACTGGCGGGAGGGATGGTCGTGATCGCTTCACTCGCGCTCTTCGCCATCTCGGTCCTGAGGGGAAATCTCGAGGCGGCCCTGCTCCTGACGGGGCTGACCGGCGCGGCACTCGGTTTTCTCAAGTGGAACCTGCACCCCGCGACGGTCTTCATGGGCGATTCCGGCTCGCTCTTCCTGGGGACCGCTCTGGCGCTCATAACGATCGTCGCCAACTTCAAAAGTGCCGCCGCCATCGCACTCATCATCCCGATGGTCGTGCTCTTGGTGCCGCTGACCGAGATCGTCGTCACGACCATGCGCCGCGCGGTGGCCCGCCGGCCGATCTTCGAGGCCGATCGCAACCATCTGCATCATCAGCTCCTGAATATCGGCCTGAGCACACCGCAGACCGTAACGATCCTCTACTCCTTCGCAGCCTGTGCCGGACTCGTCGCCGTGGCTCTGGTGCACCCGGATCGCAGGTTGCGCCTTCTCGTGTTTGCGGCGTTGATCGCGACTGGAACCGTGGTGTTGCGCGTGGTTGCCCGCACGATTGCCGGGAAAGGGGCGGGGCGGGCTGCCGCGAAAGAGGGGAGGAGGGAATGAGCCGCAGGCGAGTCCTGATCATCGGCGCCGGAGTCGCGGGGAGAATGGCCGCGGAACAGATCGCCGCCCACCCCGAGCTCGATCTCGAAGTGATCGGTTTCGTGGACGACGATCCGACGCTGGCGGGGAGGCGGCGCTTCGGCCTCGATGTGCTCGGCGATCGGGGGGCGATCGAATCGATCGTGACGACGAGGGGAGTCGAGATGCTGCTTCTCGCGATCCCGTCGGCGGAAGGAGAGGTGGTGCGAAAACTGTTGCGCACCTGTCGACGGGTCGACGCCGAGCTTCGGATCGTTCCCGGCATTCGCGAAATCGTGCTCGGTGAAGTGCGATGGCATCAGATTCGACCGATTCAGCCCGATGATCTGCTCGGGCGAGAGGCGGTGGAGCTGCGGCCCTCCGAGGCAGCGGCGCGATTGGGGGGGAAGCGGGTCTTGGTCACCGGAGCGGGCGGATCGATCGGTTCGGAGCTCTGCAGGTGGGCGTGTCGATCGGGGGCCGCGGAAGTGGCCCTTTTCGGGCATGCCGAGAACGAGCTTTTCGAGCTCGAGGAGGAGCTGGCCGCCGATCATGGCGACGTGCCGGTCCGCGTCGATGTAGCGGACGTGCGCGATGCTTCTCGAACCGGCCGAGTACTCGCGGCGCGATCTCCCGACATTGTATTTCATGCAGCGGCGCACAAGCACGTGCCTTTGATGGAGAAGCAGCCCGATGAGGCGGTGAAGACAAATATTCTTGGCACCAGGAATGTCGTAGACGCGGCGATCGCCGCGAGTGTCGGCCGTTTGGTGATGCTATCGACCGACAAAGCGGTGAGGCCGATCAGTGTGATGGGGGCGTCGAAACGGATCGCAGAAATCATGTTGCAACACCGAGCGGTGGAGATGGGGGATGAGCCGATCACACGACTGGCGATGGTGCGCTTTGGCAATGTGCTCGGCAGCCGAGGAAGCGTCGTTCCGCGTTTCGCGCGACAGATAGAGCGGGGGGGGCCTGTAACTGTGTCGCATGTTGATGCCACCCGCTACTTCATGACGATCAAAGAGGCAGCGCTTCTGGTCGTCCTTGCCGGGGCGCGGGCGCAGGGTGGCGAAGTGTTCGTGCTCGACATGGGGGAGCAGATTTCGATCTTGGAGCTGGCGCGTGAGATGGTCGCGATGTCGGGGCGAAAGGTCGATATCGAAATCAGCGGCCTGCGCGCCGGCGAGAAACTCAGAGAGGAGCTCTGGACCGACGAGTTCGCCGCGACCGAGATGCCGAAGGTGCATCTTGCCGAACCGCGATCGCCGGAGGCCGCCTCGTTCAAGGAGGTCTTGGAGCGACTCGAGCAATTCGCGGACGATGGAGAAGTGGCCGGGATTCGGCGTGAGATGCAACGCTTGGTCCCGGAGCTTCCGGATCGGCTGGGGGAGACCCGCAGCGTTGGGTGACGACCGGGAGACGGATCGGAAGGGGGCGAGGCTATGCATCGAAGTGCGCGATGGGGTGATTCCGGCCGATTGGGACGAGCTGGTTTCCGCCGATCCGGCGGCCGACTCTTGCCACGGTAGCGCGTGGTGGAGCGCGTGCGCGGGGGCGAGTCGGCGCGCCAGGCCATTGGCGATTACTGCGCGCTGGCGGGGCCGTTTGGTCGGCGGAATTGCGGCCGTCGAGGAGAGGATTGGGCCGATCCGGCGGATCTTCGCACTTCCTTTCGGCACCGGCGGCGGTCCTCTGATCGCCTGCGGGGCTCCGGGAGGATGGGAGCACGCTACGGGGACAGCCGGTGGCGAGACGTGGCCGGCGGCTAGCGACCTCGCATGGCAGCGTGGAACTCCTCTGGGAGGACGCCTGGCCCTCGCCCTCTTCCAGATTCCCTCGGTCGCCGAGGTTCATCTGGTCGACTCGACCGCGGCCGCGGGCGAGGATCTGGCCTTCGTGCCGGGAGTCGAGTGTCGGTTTCCTTCGCGTGGCGTTGTCGATCTGAAAAGAGGGAAGGAACGCCTGCGCGGAGATATGGCGCCGGAGTGTCGATCTCGAATCGACAAGGCGAGTCGGCGAGGATTGGCGGTGCGAGCTCCGCACTCGGCGCAAGAGCAGCGTCAAGCACTTTTGGGCCTGAGAAACAGCATCGGGCCAGAGGATGAGGACCGTCCCGAGATCGCGCGGCGAATGATCGATCTGCTCTTGGCGTGGCCTACCAGCGGGGCGGGGGATGGCATCGAGGTCCGCCTCGCGGAGATCGACGGCATATCGACCGTGGCAGCAACGGTGAATCTCGTGCGCGGCGACAGAATGCAAAATATTATCGTTCTCTCCAGCGCAATGGGCAGAACGCTTGGGGCGGATGCTCTGCTGCACTGGACCGCCATGGAGAAAGGGGTCGATGAGGGACGATCGATGTACGATCTCGGCGCCACGGAGAATGCCATTTCCGAGAGTCTCAAGACCTCGCTTGGAGCATCAGTTATGCGCATGCGCAGTTGGCACCGCCTTGCGCCGCTCTGGCGATGGGTGAGAGGAAGACGCTAGAGCGATGCGGATTCTCTATCTCGGAATCGCGGGGAATGAGCACTTGAGGCGTTGGGTCGCCGCCTCGGTGGTCCGCGGGCACGAAGCCCACGTCGCATCGTTCGAAGCTTCCCCAGTACCAGGGGCAACATTGCACCCTTTGCGTCGCCACGACAACAAGCTCACCCGCTACATCGAGGCGGTGCCTGAGCTGCGCCGTTTGGTTGCGAAGCTCGCGCCGGACCTGCTCCATGTCCACTACCTCACCGGTTACGGATACCTGGCGCCTTGGCTCCGATTCCGCCCTTGGGCGATGACGATCTGGGGCACCGATGTCTACAAGAACCCGAGCCGAACGCTCGCCGATCAACTGCTCTCCCGAGCGGCGCTTCGCTCCGCCGACTTGGTCATCGGCGACTCGCGGGATGCCGTGCGGGCGGCGGGGGAGCTCGGGGCGCGGCCCCGTCGAAGTCTGGTGATCCCATGGGGAGTCGAGGTGGACCGCTTTTCGCCGATTGCAGGAAGCTCGGTGCGCCGCGAAGCTCTACTGAGCGAACTCGAGATTCCCGAGTCCGCGACAATCGTTCTCTCGGCCCGGAGCCTCTCCGAGGAGTTCTATCGCGTCGGAGATATCGTCCGTGGTTCGTTGCAAGCAATGGAGACATGCGACACCCTTTTCCTCGTGGTTGCCGGTGACGGTCCCCTCCTAAAGCCGCTTCGCTCCGCCGTCTCCGGCCACTCCTGCTCCACGAGGATCCGTTGGTTGAAGCAAGTGCCGCGAACGCGAATGGTCTCGCTCATGTCGCTGGCGGACATATACGTGAGTGTGCCGACTCACGACGCCACGAGTGTTGCTCTATTGGAAGCAATGTCGTCTGGTTGCGCCGTCGTTGCATCCGATCTGCCGAGCAACAGAGAGTGGATCGTGCCGAGGCCGGATCGGGGCGCGACGGGAACGATCGTTCCTGCTCGTTCCCCCGATTCGATCGCCGACGCGATCCGTTCCCTTGCGGAAGACCGCCAGGAGCGAGAGCGTCTGAGCCGAGCCGCGCGCGACATGATCGTCCGCCACGCCGATTTCGATCTGTGTCAGGAGCGGGTGGATCGGGCGGTGCGGGCGGTGGTAGAGAGGGCAAGGCAGTAAGAGGCTGTGGTGAAGGGGACTTCGCCCCTCGCGATCGGCGCTTCGCTCCATGTAAGAGGGTGCGATCTGCCCGTGGGCATGGTGGTGCGAGGATCCTCGTTGACCAGCCAGGATTCACCACCTAATGCGCGCTTCGCCATGCGCCTCTCGGCCTTATCCTTCGTCACTCTGACATCACCTTTGCAGTTGAGCACGGCTGAACGCCACTAGCGCGTCACACCGAAAACAAAGGTATCGGTTGTCAGATCGGCTCCGTCGATCGAAACGATCCCTTCTACCGTATAGATTCCAGGCGGGACATCGACAGTCCCGGCCAAGTTCTTGACCATCAGTTCGCCGGGCTCGATCGTGAGCATGCGGGGGCCGAGAACCGGGTTGGTGCTGCAAGGGGTTCCGTCGGAGAGGTACGCAGCCGCCCGAAGCTCGAAGCTGATCGAGTCGGCTGTGTTGTTGTAGATCTCCGCCCTGACCGACATTTCGCCGCCTTGTGCGATCTGCAGCGCCGGGGGAGAGAGGGCAATCGTGAGATCTTTCAAGAGATAGCCGATTGCGTCGTCCAAATCGAGGATTCCGGCGCCATAATCGTTGTCCTTGCCTGCCGGCCCGCGGTCCACGGCGGTCATCTGCATCGCCTCCGACAACTGAGCGGGTGTGGCGTCAGGGATCGCCGATAGGATGACCGCGGCAACGCCGCCCGAGTGAGGTGTGGCAGCGGAAGTGCCACCGAAAGAGTAAGTGTAGCCACCACCCGGCCTCGTTGTTGTCACATCGGTAGGCGCGACATAGTCCGGCTTGATAAGCCCCATTTCCGGATCGTATGGGTAGTCGTCGTAGTAATACTGGGGACCGCAAGAGGGAGAACCCGCCTCATGTTCCGCTGGGCCTTCCGCCGAATAGTGCTTGAGCTCGCCGGCGGAGTCGACCGCCCCGCAGCCATGCACTCCCGCGGTTGATCCGACAAGTGTTTGATCGGGGTGGATGAAGGCGGCCGGAGCATTCGCCGGCGCGGAGATATTGTAAGGAACTGCGTATCCATTCTGACCGCGGAGGTTTCCGATCGAATTGGTGTGAAAGAGGCCACCGGCAGCCGTGAGCTCGGATAGTTGGCGGAACGCAGCGTAGTCCGGGCAGTCTGGAAACTTGTAGCTGCACGAGCTCGAGATAATGTCAGCTCCGTTTGCGAGTGCGTATTCGTAGGCGGATCGAGCATCGAATTCGCTGTTGCAGCTTCGAAGCACCAGCATCGTTCCCCGAGGTGCGACACCCGTAATCGTGCCGGCGGTACCATCGCCCACTAGGATTCCCGCGGTGTGTGTACCGTGCGAAGACTCTTCGTAGCCAGGATCGTTGTCGTCTCCGTCGAAGTCCCATCCCCAAAGGTCGTCGATATAGCCGTTGCCGTCGTCGTCCGTGGCGTTGGACGCGATCTCGCCGGGATTCTCCCATATGCGAGAAGCGTAGTCCGAATGGTGGCGATCGGTTCCGGTATCGATGTTGGCGATCACGACGCCTTGGCCTTCGAAGCCCATTGCCCAGGCCTCGGGTGCGTCGATCATATCGAGGTTCGACAGTGCATCGTCGCCGCCTCGGTTCATTCTCCCGTATTCGTCGGATTCCACATCGGCGAGGATCGATTCGTCGCGTTCGACGTTGAGCCCCAGGTGTGCCAAGTCACTACGGTGCGCAAGCGCGCGAGCCACTCGGGGTAGAGCCGTCACATTGATCTCGTTCACTCCCCAGCTAGTGCGGATAGAGAACACAGCACCGTCGGGTACCCAGAGGGAAAGCTGCTCCAGCAGGGGAGCTTGTGTATTGCTGGCCAGGTCCTTGGCCGCTCGAATCGCGACCATGCGCCGCTCTGTCTTCCTCATGGCCTCGAGGTACGGGCTCAACGCACTCAGATCGAGCTGCGCGTGCATTCGCAGGTTGATGGAGATCGGCTCGTCTTCGGGGGCGGTCGCGAGCGCGGACTCGAGGCAGGCGGTCAGGGTAGCCGCATCGGCGGGGCAGACCAACGCGACCGCGGCGCAGGCGAGCGCGAAGGGAAGCGCGTTCCGGATCGGCATGAATCGATCTCCAGATGACAAGGCGGATCGCCGGGGCGCGTGGCGGAACGCGCGGTGGGCCGCCGAACTACTATGGGATTGGGCTGCGCCGGTATCGTAACCTCCCGGGAAGCCCAAGTCCTTGAAAGTCAAACAGCCTTCCCGCGGGCTCAGCTCCTTGATCTCGAGTGGAAGCGGAATGAAAGCCAGATGTTGTTGTGGGACTGATTAGGGTAGCGGAGCTCCTCCCGGAGCAGATCGCGCGGCGCGCTTGGAATCGCCTCATCGCGTCATCACCAGCAGCGACACCATTTCATTCGCTCGGTTGGCTAAAAGCCTTGACGAGAAGTTACGAGTCAATCGAGGGACGAGTGCTTGTCGTAGAGAACGACGGTGGATACTCAGGAGCCTTTCCCTACGCGGTTCAAACGAGATTCGGGTTTCTGTCGCGAATAATGTCGCTTCCGCTCGGCACATATGGCGGTCCCATTCTCGCGCCGGATGCGTCCGCGGGTATTGCTCGAGAGCTTTGGGATGCGTTCCGTGAGCGCAGCCGAAGCATACGTGCGATTTCTGTCCATGTAGCCGACCTCGAACGCGACCTTTCTGTGATCCGCCATCCCGGCTACGAGTGGATTCCAGCCTGCACTCATCGGATATCACTGCCGTCCGAGTACGAACACGTTTACAGGAAGATCTACAGCCAAAACGTACGGAAGATGATCCGACAATCCCGCGAGAAGGGAGTGCGGGTAGAGGAAGTAAGGGATGAAGACAGTGTTCGAGCCTTCGCGGAAATCGCGGCGCAAACACTTGATCGACACGGCGGGAAAGTGTATCCGCGAGAGCTCTTTCTGAACATACTAGAGTCGATGAAGAAAGAATGTGTCTTCCATCTCGCTTATCACGAGAACCGGCCGGTCGCGGGGACTCTTCATTTTTGCTCGGGCAGTTCTCTTATGAACTGGTTGACGGCTTCGAAGCGGGAGTGGTGGCATCTGCGGCCGAACAACGCACTCGTCGACACGGCGATCCGGTGGGCGATCGAGCGGGGAAAGAGCGACTACAACTTCGGGGGGACACCCGAGGGGGCCGATGGGCTGCGGCGCTACAAGGAGAGCTGGGGAGCGACGCGGCACGAGTACGTGGTGCATGCGTGGGAGTCAGGGGCCCTTCGGCTGGGGAAGAGGCTCCTTGTCCGCTCAAGATGAGCCCATTCCGCGGCCGGTTCGGGGCGGAGCGCAGCCACCGCGCAGGCGTGGAAGGGGTCCACGGCCCTGGAGTCCAGTGCGTCCCCCATCTCCTTCCGATCGCTCCTGGTACTGGCTCTCAGGGGCGAGCTGCCGGCTGACCTGAAGAGCCTGCCCCTTCAATATCAGAGTCCTTCCCCACTTGCTCCCACCGACTCAAGCTTGCGCTACGCAGGCCGAATCCCCTGTCAGAAGAGAAAATGCGGCGGCGTCTTTTCTTCTCTCGATCTTCACACTACTCTCCCGGCTAGGCAACGCACCTATGAGTGGGGAGCGGTGGTGAACCGCTCTCGGCTCCACTTTTTTCTGGCGGATCGCTCGATGAAGCCCTCGTTCGAAGGCTCGAAGACCTCGAAACTCGATTCGAAAGGCAGGATGGCCTTTCCAGCGAGCTTCCGCACCCGGTTAGGGGAGGACTACGGGAGCGCGATCAGCGTGACGATCGCTTCGGAGGGTTGCCTGGCGGTCTTCAGTCCCGATGAGTGGAGCGACAAGCGAGACGAGTTGGCCAGGATGATCCGGGCGCAGCCGAGGAATCGGCGCTTGCGCCGCTTCGTTCGCATGGTCGTGGGGGCGAAGGAGACGATCGTTCTTGATCGACAAGGTCGCGCACTGATCCCCGAACATCTGCGGGAATACGCGGGGCTCGATGGCGAGGCGATGGTTGTCGGCTGCCTCGACCGGCTCGAGATCTGGGATCGCGAGCGCCACAAGGCCCACATGGTTGATGGGGAGCTCGGCACGTTCGGGAGGCTAGAGGATGAGTTTGATGCTCCCGAGGCCGATCCAGAGTCGGGGGGAGACGAGACGTGCGGCGGGATCGGGGCATGAGCGAGGCACGGGAGCATGAACCGGTGATGTTGGAGCGTTGCGGAGAGCTGGTCGCGTGGCGAGAGGGCGGTCGATATTTGGACGCGACGATCGGCAACGGAGGCCACTCGAAGGAGTTTTTGCGGCGCGCCGGTGAGGACGCCCTACTGGTCGGCCTCGATCTCGATGTCGCGTCGTTGAATCGGGCGCGGTCGTTGCTGCGTTCGGCACCGGGGCGCTGGTTCTTGGTGCAGGCTTCGTTCGCCCGCATGGACCGCACTCTGAGAGGAGTCGAAGGGAGCTTCGACGGCATTTTTCTAGACCTGGGATATTCGAGCGCGCAATTGGCGGATGCTCGACGCGGGCTGAGCTACGGCGCGGACGGACCTCTCGATATGCGCTTGACCCCGTCGATCGGGCCGCCCGCCAGCGAGCTCATCCGATCGCTCGAGGCCGGTGAGCTCGAAGAGCTGATCCGCACCCTGGGCGAGGAGCGAAATGCCCGGCGGATCGCCCGGGCGATCGACCAGGCGCGAGAGCGCGATCCCATACGCACCACCGGAGAGCTCGCCTCGGTGATCTCGTCGGTGGCGTCGTCTCGTTTCCGGATCAAGACCCTGTCGAGGGTCTTTCAGGCTCTTCGGATTCGGGTCAACCATGAGCTTGAGGCTTTGGAATCGGCTCTTCCCGCGGCGGTTCGTCTGTTGGCACCAGACGGTCGCTTGGGGGTGATCTCGTTTCACAGTCTCGAGGATCGAATCGTGAAGCGTTTCATGGTGCTCTCCGCGAAGGAGTGTATCTGTCCCCCCGATTTCCCGGAATGCCGGTGCGAGCATCGCGCGTCATTGCGCTTTGTGACGCGCCGGGCGATTCAGGCGTCGGGGGAGGAAGTGAAGCGCAATCCACGAAGCCGTTCGGCGCGGCTTCGCGTGGCGGCCCGACTCCCGGACAGAAGGGCCGCTTGATCACACAAGAGAGGTCGCGATGACGACATGATGACCGCGACGGCATGACCGGAGAGGTGTCGCGCGTGGTCGGAATTCAGGGGATGAAATGCGAATCGATCGGCTGCTTGCCGGCGGCAGGCTGCGTGCGATGGCACTCGCGGCGGCCACCTTCGGCCTGATGTGGGCGACCTGCTGCGTCCAGAACCGAAGCGTGCTTCGGGCCGTCGAGCTCACCAAGCTCGATGGTGAGTTGGCGGTACTTCAGGAGCGAGAGAATGAGTTGCAGTGGTCGCTCCGAGCGCTGGCGGCTCCTGAACGGATCGGACCTCTTGCAAGAGAAATGGGCCTGGAGGACGAGTGGCACGCGCGCCGGATCTACGCGGTCGCGCCGGATCGCCGGACCGAGGGTGGAGTTTTCTTGGCGGCGCGGCGAGGCGCTCGGGATGTCGCGACCGCTCTCTTCGGCACGCGGGAAGCGTATGCGGCGAATCACTGAGGGCGCATTGGACGAGTCCGTTTCACACGGAGGGACGTAGCCCGAAAGAGCATATCGTCCGTCACCAGGAGATCGAGTCATGCAAGTCGAGGACCGCACGAGGGCCGCCGCCTGGGTCGGTTTGGTCTGCGGAATCGGCCTCGTGGCCCGGCTCTTCTGGCTGCAGGTTTTCGCCGCGGAGGAGTTGCGGGCCGCGGGCAGGGGGCAGAGCAAGATTACTGTGACGCTGGAGGCTCCACGCGGCTCGATCTACGATCGCGACCTGAGGCCGATGGCGCATACGGTGGGGGGGGCGTCGCCGAAGAAAGACCGCGGCGGCTCGGTCATCTCGTCTCGGGGAGGGCGGGTCTACGTGGGGCGCGAGGCGAGCGCCCACGTCGTGGGGTTCGTCGGATCGGATGGCGGAGGGCTCGAAGGGGTCGAGCTCTCGCGGGACGAAGCCCTGACGGGAGTGAAAGGTCGGGCGGTCCTGGGACGCTTCGCGGATCGGAGGACCATCGAGTTGGAGCGACGCGATCCGGTCGGCGGTGGTCATGTGGTGTTGAGCCTGGACTTGGAGCTTCAAGAAGCCGCCCACAACGCTTTGAGAGCGGGCGTCGAGAAGGAGCGAGCGGAGTCCGGCTCGGCGGTGGTGTTGGATCCGATTTCGGGTGAGGTTCTGGCGATGGCAAACTGGCCCAGCTACGACCCAGGTGCGTTGGGGCGGTCGCCAATCGATTCACGACGAAACCGCGCGATCACCGATCTGTTGGAGCCGGGATCTGTGTTCAAGGTCGTTCCTTTCGCGGCCGCGATCGATGAGGACCTGGTGCCCGGCGGCGCGCGGATCGATTGCGGCAACGGCAAGATCCGGATCGCGGGGCGGACGATTCGCGACGTGCATCCGTACGAGTCGCTGCCGTTCGAAGAGGTCCTCGTTCAGTCCAGCAACGTCGGCACCATCCACGTAGCCGAGATCGTGGGGCCTGAGCGCCTCTATCGCTACTCCAAGGGTTTCGGCTTTGGTGAACCGACGGGGATCGATCTTCCGGGGGAGGGCCGCGGCAAGCTGAATGCTCCTGGCGATGATCTCTGGTCCGGTCTCTCATTGGCCTGCCTGGCGATCGGCCAGGAAGTGACCGTGACGACCGTACAGATGGCGTGCGCGATGGGGGTGCTCGCGTCCGGGGGGATCCTGGTCGAGCCGCACGCGGTCTTGCGCATGCTGGGACCGCACGGCGAGGTTCACGCGGTGTCGCTACGACGACCGGTGAGACGAGTGGTGAAGCCGGAGACGGCAGCTCGAATGACGCGGATCCTGACGCGAGTCGTCGAGGAGGGGACCGGGACGAATGCTGCGATCGAGGGGGTCAGAGTCGCGGGAAAGACCGGCACCGCCCAGAGGGCACATCCCGAGGGAGGGTACGAGGGTGGAGGGTACAACAGCACCTTCGCGGGTTACCTTCCCGATCGTTCGCCCCCATTGGTGATCGCGGTCGCGGTGATCGATCCGCGCGAGGAGCATTACGGGGGAACGGTGGCGGCACCGATCTTTCGCGAGATTGCGGAGCTGATCGTTCGCCGGGACGCGGTCAGGGGGCCGCGCATCGCTCCCGGATCGGCCTTGGCGCGGGTCCGGGTGCCATCGCTCGGCGGGAAATCGATCGATCAGGCGCGAAATGAGCTCGAGAGGATAGGGCTGCGTACACGGGTCGAGGGTGAAGCCGGGAGGGTCTCGCAGCAGGAACCGCGGCCGGGGACCGCGTTGACTAGGGGGGCTTCGGTCTTGCTCCTGGCGGCTCCGTCCCAGCGGGACGACACGATGGCCGTCGAAGTGCCGGAGCTCACGGGGTTGAGCATTCGCGGCGCGCATCGCGCCCTGCTCGACCTGGGGCTCGGCCTGCGACTGGATGGGAATGGCCATGTGATCGGACAGCTACCGCGTGCCGGGCAGCGGGTCGCTCCCGGCACGGTCTGCTCGGTGCGCGCGGAGCCGCGAAGTGGAGGGGCGTCGTGAGGGGAGCGGAGAGGCGGCGACCGCTGGCCGAGCTGGAGCGTGCGATCGACGGTCCCGACGACAACCTGATCGAGGCGCCGGCGATATCGGGCCGCGAAACGTACAGCGGTCTGACGCACGATTCCCGCGAGGTCGCGCCAGGGGATGTCTTCGTGGCGATCCCCGGCGCGCGTCATGACGGACTCGATCATGTCGCCGAAGCCTTGGCGGCCGGTGCTTGCGCGGTGATCGCCCAGGCGGATCCAGGGATAGATCCGCCTCTCTACAAAGTCCGCGATGCGCGGCTCGCACTGGGCCGTGCCGCCCGGCTATTCCACGGCGCGCCTTCCGGGGCGATGCGGGTGCTGGGAATCACGGGCACCAACGGGAAGACGACCGTCGCGTGGATGCTGCGTCATTTGCTGAGGCGACTCGGACTTCCGGCGGGAATGCTCGGAACGGTCGAATACGACACCGGGGCGGGCCCACGCTCGGCCCGACTCACCACTCCCGACGCTCTGGAGCTGCAGACGCTGCTCGCCGAGATGCGCAAGAGGGGGCTCGAAGCGGCGATCGTCGAGGCATCGTCGCAAGGGCTAGAGCTGCGTCGCTTCGAGGGTTGCGATGTGCATGTCGGGGTGTTCACCAACCTCACGCGAGACCATCTCGACCATCACGGCACGATGGAGGCGTATCGCGAAGCGAAGCTGATGCTGGTCGATCGGGTGAGGAGCTCATCCGGGCCCTGGAAACGCGCCATCGTCTACGACGCGGCCGATCCCGCGTGGGAGACGATTCCGGCGAGAGCCAAAGGGATCGAGCTCCTCCGCTTCGATTCGACGGCTGAGGGAGCGATCGAAGGGGCCTTCTCGACGCGCGTCGAATCGGTCGATCTCGGCGGAACGACTTTTTGGTTGTTCGGGCCAGGAATCGTGCGAACGGGAGTTCGCGCTTTCCTGCGACTGCCCGGCCGCCACAATCTCGCCAACGGATTGGCGGCGGTCGCGAGCTGCGCGTCGTGCGGGATCGATCCCGCACTCGCGGTCGAGGCATTGGCCGACTTCGCGGGCGTGCCGGGGCGGCTGGAACCGGTGGCGGCCGGCGCGGGGGCGCCGTCGCTCTTCGTCGACTACGCACACACCCCCGACGCGGTTGAGCGTGTGCTGACCGAGCTTCGTCCGCTCGTCGCGGGCAGGCTGATCGCGCTCTTCGGCTGTGGTGGAGATCGCGACCGAGGGAAGCGACCGGTGATGGGTCGCGCCGTCACCCGCATCGCCGATGTCGCGATCCTGACGAACGACAACCCCCGAGGGGAGGATCCCGGCCACATCGTCGAAGATGTGCGCGCCGGTCTGAGCGGGCCCTGTGAAATCATTCTCGACCGTGCCGATGCGATCGAGCGGGCAATCGCGTTGGCGGGCAGCGAAGACGCCGTCGTGCTGCTGGGCAAGGGGCACGAGGACTACCAGATTTTGGGGCGCGAGAGGCGCGACTTCGACGACCGGAGGGTTGCCGAGACGTTTCTGCGCATCCAATGGGGGAACCCGGTATGACGCAAATACTGATCGTTGACGACAACTCGGAGATCCGCGGCATCGTGCGGGAGTTCGTGCAGCTCATGGGGTTCGGGGCAACGGTCGCCGCGAGCGGGCGCGAGGCGCTCAATCGGCTGGCACATGGGTCTTTCGACCTTGTCATTACCGACTTGGCCATCCCCGATCTCGATGGCTGGACACTGCTCGAACGGGTCCATGGAGAGCAACCGGACCTCCCCGTGGTGCTGATGAGCGGGTGGGGTTGCAACAGCGAGCTGGCGCTTGCGCGGGGCGCCGCCGGCTGGATTTCGAAACCGTTCGGATTCCGCGCGGTCGAGGAGGCGATTCGGCCCTGGATCGCACAGACGGAGAACAGAGCATGACTTCGGAAAGATTCCATTGTGCGCGAGTCGGATTGGTCACGCGGAGCGATTGCGCGGAGTGCTTCAGAGCCGACCCGCGTTGCGCCAGCGAGTTCTTGACCCGCGCCATCTGTGCCTCGGCGCATGGCCGCTGGCTCGACGTGGCGGCCCCGCCGATTCTGCGGCCCGATGACCTGCCCGAGAGCGAGGCGATTCGAGTCGCCTAGGGAGGATCGGAAACAGTGTGGCGAATGGGCGAAGTTGCCCGAATCGTGGACGGCGCCCTGATCTCGGGCGATCCGAGCACGGCCGTGGCGGGGGCCTGCATCGACAGCCGGCTGATCTCGCCCGGCGATCTTTTCGTCGCCCTTCCCGGAGAGCAGACCGATGGTCATGCGCACGTCGAGCAGGCCTTGGCGTCGGGGGCCGCCGGTGCCCTCGTGCAGTCTTCATGGGCCGCCGGCGCCGGGTCGGCGGGAGCGCTGATCGGCGTGGACGATCCCTTGGCCGGGCTGCAGGCCTGGGCTGCCGAACACCTGGAAAGGCTGGGAGCGAAGATCGTCGGGGTGACAGGAACCAACGGGAAGACGACCACGAAGGAGCTCCCCCGCGCCGCCCTGGGTGGCGGTGGGCGGATCGGAGCATCTCTCGGCAATTTCAACAACCAGATCGGGCTCCCTCTCTCGGCCCTGTCCTTCGGATCGAAGGTCGACACCGCGGTACTCGAGATGGGGATGTCTACACCGGGTGAGATCGCTCGTCTGGTCCAGATCGCCCCGCCAGAGGTGGTGGTCATCACGAATATCGGGCCCGCGCATCTCGAGAGCCTGGGAAGTGTCGAAGCGATCGCCCGCGCAAAGCTCGAGATCATGGATCAAGAGCCGGCGCTCGCGGTTCTTCCTTGTGACGCGCCGCGACTACTGGATGAGGCGCGCGATCGACTGGGCGATCGTCAGGCCCTTCGTACTTTCGGAACGGAGCGGGAAGCCGACTACCGCGCGACCGATATCGAGGCCGGCGCAGGGGGCGTCACTCGCTTCCTCGTCAATGGACGGGGACCGGTGCGGCTCCGACTGCCAGGCGCCCACAATGTGCTGAATGCTCTGGCGGCGATCGCCGTGGCCGAGCGATTTGGCAGCGACTGGGAGGCGATCCGCGAGGGGCTCCGCGCGGCTCGCCCGGCGCCGATGCGCTCCGAACGACTCTCGATCGGGGGTGTAGACCTGATCAATGACGCCTACAACGCCAACCCCGCATCGATGGCGGCCGCCATCTCCGCCCTCGCCGCGCTGCCCGCCAGTGGCAGGCGTGCCCTGGTCCTCGGCGACATGCTGGAGCTCGGAGAGCTGAGCCCGGATTATCACCGCGGCGTCGGACTGGCCGCCGACTCGGCCGGCGTCGATCTGCTGATCACGGTCGGAGCGCTTTCCGAGCAGATCTCCGCCGCCGCGGGCCGCTTGAGCAGCAGGGGCCAGGTCCACCATTTCGAAGATCCGACCGATGCCGCAGAGTTCTTGGCGAGCTGGGCGGATCGGGGCGATCTCGTCTTGGTGAAGGCCTCTCGGGGGATGGCCCTGGAGCGGCTCATCGACCGATTCGCCTCGGTACGTGCCGCCGAAGGGGGAGGATCCTGATGCTCTATCACCTTCTGGCGCCCCTGGCTCCACACTTCGCGCTCTTCAATGTCTTTCGATACATCACATTCAGAGCGACCTATGCCGCCCTGACCGCCCTGGTCGTGAGCCTCTTGCTCGGCCCCTGGGTGATCAGGCTTCTGCGGGAAAGCAGCTACCGTGAATCGATTCGAAGCGAAGGACCGGAATCCCACCGATCAAAAGCGGGCACCCCGACGATGGGCGGAGTGCTGATTCTCACCGCGGTCATCGGTTCGACTCTTCTTTGGGCGGATCTCACGAATCGCTCGGTGTTATTGGTCCTGCTGGTCACGGTCGTTCTGGGCGGCGTCGGCTTCCTCGATGACTATCTGAAGAACGTGCGCAGACTGCCGGATGGGCTGATCGCCCGCTACAAGCTCGTAGCGCAAATCCTCCTCGGCCTCGTCGTTGGAGCGACCCTCTATTTCTGGCCCGAGCTCCCAGAGCTCCGCGACGCGACCACCGTGCCCTTCTTCAAGGCGCGCACCGTCCTACTCCATCTTTCGCTCCTCTACATCCCCTTCGTGACTTTCGTCATCACCGGCTCCTCGAACGCTGTGAACCTCACCGATGGCCTCGACGGTCTCGCGATCGGACTGGTGGCGATCGCCGCAACCGGGATGGGCGTCTTCGCCTACCTCACCGGTCACGCGCGCTTCGCCGACTATCTCGGGATCTACTACGTCCCCAGTGCCGGTGAGCTGACCGTCTTCTGCTCCGCGCTGGTCGGAGCATCGCTCGGCTTCCTCTACTACAACTGCCACCCCGCGGATGTATTCATGGGGGACACCGGATCGCTGCCGATCGGCGGAGCCCTCGGTGTCATGGCGGTGCTGCTCAAGCGGGAGCTGATCTGGGCCGTGATGGGAGGGGTGTTCTTCGTGGAGACCCTGAGCGTCATCATCCAGGTCTGGTATTTCCGGCGGACCGGGGGGAAGCGCTATTTTCTAATGGCCCCGATTCACCACCACTTCGAGAAGCTGGGCTGGGCCGAGAACCGCGTTGTCGTTCGTTTTTGGCTGGCGGGTGTGCTCTTGCTTCTCGTGGCTCTCTCGACTCTGAAGGTGCAATGAGCCGATCCAGACTCCCGATCGACGGCAAGCGGGTCTGCGTTGTCGGAGCGGCACGTAGCGGCCTCGCGGCGGCGCGCGTATTGGCCGCACTCGGTGCCGTGCCCTTCATGACCGATCAGGCGGAATCGGCGACTGCCGAGCTCGAAGCCTCCGGTTTCGAATTCGAGCTGGGTGGACACAGTGCCGCGTCGTTGCGTGGCGTTGAGCTGGTCGTCGTGAGCCCGGGCGTTCCCTGGAAGGCGCCCTTCATCCGTTCGGCCAGGGAGCGCGGGATTCCGGTGATCGGAGAGATCGAGCTGGCCTACCGGCTGACCGACGCGACTTTCATCGCCATAACCGGCTCGAACGGCAAGTCGACGACGACCGCGCTGACCGCCCATCTGCTCGATGCGCTCTCCTTCGACGCCCGCGCCTGCGGAAACATCGGACTCCCGGTTTGTGATCTGGCGATCGATGCACCCTCTTCTCGAATCTTGGTGGCCGAGGTGTCGAGCTTTCAGCTCGAGAGCGTCATGGGTTTTCGACCGAGAGTCGCCGCGGTGCTGAACCTCACGCCGGATCACTTGGAGCGGCACGGAGGTTTCGAGGGGTATGTCGAGGCGAAAACGGCGATTTTCCGCCGTGCTGGGCCCGGAGATCACGTAATTCTGAGCGCCGGCGATCCTCGGACTCGCGCTCTCTCTCGTCGGGTCCCACCCGGTGTGCGAATCCGCTTCTTCGGCGCCGAGTTTCCGGCTCTTCCCTGCATCGACGCGCTAGAGCTGCCCGGCGGACACAACCGGGCCAATGCATTGGCGGCGCTCGCGATCGTTCGCGCCATCGCTCCCGATGCGTCGAATGACGCGCTCGCCGACGCTTTGGCGAGCTTCCGCTCACTCCCCCATCGCTTGGAGCGGCTGGCGGAGCTCGGCTCGGTTCTCTACATCAACGATTCGAAGGCGACCAATGTCGATTCCGCCTGTGTGGCCCTGCGCTCGTATCCGCGGGGAGTGATCTGGATCGCGGGTGGTCGCGACAAGGGCGCCGATCTGACCCCCTTGACCCAGGCGGCGAAGGGGAGAGTGCGGCAGGCGCTGCTCATCGGGGAGGCCTCGGCGAGGATGGCATCCGCCTTGGCCGAGGAGGTCGCGGTCGAAGAGGTGGGCACTTTGGATCGGGCTCTAGCGCGCGCTCGAGAGATGGCGCATCCGGGGGACGTTGTCCTGCTCTCCCCAGCGTGCTCCTCGTACGACCAGTTCTCCGATTTCGAGCGGCGTGGTGACGCGATGCGCTCGCTCGTCACGGCATTTGGGAGTGCGTCATGATCGGCGTTCGCCCTTGGTTCGATCGGGCTCGGAATCAGCTCGGGATTCCAATCGTGGGCCAGATTTTCGGCATCAGCTTGGTCCTCATGGCGATCGGCGCGATCTTCATCTACAGCGCCACATCGGCGTTGGCCGCGCGTGACTACGGGGACTCGTTCTACTTCGTCCAGGAGCATTTCATTCGCATTCTGCTCGCCATCATCATCGGCCTCACGATATCGGCCTTCGACTACCACCACTTCGAGAGGATCAGCAAGTGGGCTTTCGCCACCTCGCTCGTGACACTGGCCTTGATGCTCGTGCTGCCCGAGTCGGTCGTGCCTCGGGTGAACGGGGCGCGCCGTTGGCTCGACCTGCCCGGCTTGCCGCGGATCCAGCCCTCGGAGATCGCCCGGATCGCCGTTCTGGTCTACCTGGCCGCGTTCATCTCGCGCAAGAGCGAACTGATCACCGACTTCAGGCAGGGAGTGCTCCCCGCCATGATCGCGGGCTTCTCCGTGGCCCTGGTGGTTCTCGCCGGTAGAGATCTCGGCTCGGCACTCACCCTCGGCACGCTCGTGTGGGCCCTGCTCTGGCTCGGCGGTGCCCGTCACCGGCATATGGCGGCGTCGGCGACCGTCCTTCTTTCCCTGACGGCCGCGGCGATCTACTTCTCGCCCTATAGGTGGTCGCGATGGTTGGCGCACCTGAGAGGCGACGCCGATCCGCTCGGCGCCGGATACCATGCGAAGCAATCTCTCATCAGCCTGGCCAACGGGGGGTGGTTCGGCCGGGGAATCGGCCAATCCTGGCAGAAGTACTTCTATCTGCCGGAGGCCCACACCGACTTCGTGTTCGCGATCGTCGGCGAAGAGGTCGGCGTCATCGGAGCGTCGGTCGTTCTGTCGTTCTACGGGGGGCTGGCCTGGCTCTGCATTCGAGCGGCGCGCGATGCCCCCGATCTTTTCGGACGGATGCTCGCCCTGGGGGCCGCTCTCTCCCTGGTGCTCAATACCTTTCTCCATGCGGCCGTCGTTTCCGTCCTCATTCCCCCGACCGGAATCCCGATGCCGCTCTTTTCTTACGGTGGCACTTCGCTGGCCGCGACGATGCTCTCGCTCGGAATCGTGATGAGCGTCGCGGCGAGGGGAAAGGTCGCGCGCGCGCCCGCCCGGAACCGGAGGCAGGGGTGATGCGGGTGCTCTTCGCTGGAGGGGGGACCGGGGGACATATCTATCCCGCCCTCGCCGTGGCCGAGGCGTTGCGTCGAGCCGAGATGCTCTTCGTGGGGTCGAAGCGCGGAATCGAGGAGCGGATCGTGCGGGGGGCCGGGCTCGCTTATCGTGGTGTGCCGGTGGAGGGCTTTCACCGTCGCCTGACCCCGGAGAATCTGCTCTTCCCCTTCCGCCTCGTGTCGGCGCTGATCGCTGCCTGGAGGATCGTTCGGGGATTCCGTCCCCAGGTGGTTCTGGGCACCGGGGGGTTCGCCAGTGGGCCACCAGTCCTTGCTGCCTGGCTCCAGGGAGTGCCGATCGTTCTCCAGGAGCAGAATGCCCACCCCGGAGTGACCACGCGGATCCTCTCGCGCTGGGCGGCCGAGGTGCACCTGGCGTTCGCGGAGGCGCTGGATGAGCTACCCGAGGGGGTTCGAGATCGAACCCGCTGCACCGGCAATCCCGTTCGGGTGTCGTTGGCGGCGGATCTTCTGGGCGCGGGGGCCGGAGCTGATTCTCGCCGGGCCGCGAGGGGCGAGATCGAGGGCCTCGATCCCGAGAGGGCGACCCTCCTCGTTCTGGGAGGCAGCCAGGGATCGCGGCTCCTGAATCGGTCGGTGGGTCGCATGCTCGAAGGCGAGATCGAGCGTCTGCCCCCCTGCCAGATCTTGTGGGCCACCGGACGGAAGCTCCACGCCGAGGTGATGGAAACGCAGCTTCCCGCTTCGCTCGAGATTCCCGTGGTCGTTCGTCCCTATCTCGAAGAGATGTCGACTGCCTACGCGGCGGCGGATCTGGTGCTATGCCGCGCCGGCGCGATCACCTGCGCGGAGCTGGCTCTCGTTGGACGTCCCTCGGTGCTCGTGCCTTTGGCGTCGGCGGCGGGCGATCACCAAAGCCACAACGCCCGTGCCCTGTCCGACGCGGGTGCCGCGCGAATCGTCTCCGAAGACCGCCTTGCCGATCCACGACGCTCGGGCCGGATTCTCGCCGAGCTCCTATCCGAGCTGCTCTCGGATCGGGAGGCTCTCGATGAGATGGCCTCGTCGGCTCGCTCCCTGGCCCGACCGGAGGCCGCCCGCGAGATCGCCGCCCGGCTGGCCGCGATCGCGGGGGAGGAAGTGGCGTGAAGAGAGCCCGGTCTCGGAAGCGAAGACCTCCCGCGGAGCAGGCGATGTTCGGGCGGGTCCGGCGAATCCACCTCGTCGGAATCGGCGGAACCGGAATGTGCGGCATCGCCGAGGTTCTGCTGAGTCTCGGTTTCAGCGTGACCGGATCCGATCTGGGTTCGACCGAGGTCACTGACCGATTGAAGGCAGCGGGCGCTCGAATCGCCCACGATCACCGCAGCCCTCTCGTTCTCGATGCCGATGTGGTCGTTGTATCGACCGCGATCGAGCAGGGGAATCCCGAAGTGTTGGCCGCCCGGGCGCGCTCGATTCCGGTGATCCGGCGTGCCGAGATGCTGGCCGAGCTGATGCGAATGAAGCGCGGGATCGCCGTGGGTGGCTCGCATGGAAAGACGACAGTGACATCGATGGCCGCGGGAGTTCTGATCGAGGGGGGACTCGATCCGACTGTGGTCGTCGGAGGCCGGGTCAAGCGCCTCGGGACGAATGCGCGTGTCGGCGCGGGCGACACAATGGTCGCTGAGGCGGACGAGTCGGACGGCACCTTCCTTCGGCTTCAGCCGACGATCGCCATCATCACGAATATCGATCGCGAACATGTCGACTTCTATGCCAGTCTCGAAGACACATTCGAAGCGTTCGTGCTTTTCGCGAACGGTGTTCCCTTCTACGGAGCGGTCGTGCTTTGTCTCGATGACGCCAACACTCAAGCAGTGGTTCCCAGAATCGAGCGCCGCATAGTGACCTACGGTCTGGAGCCGGGCGCGGATCTCATGGCGCGAGAGGTGCAGCCGATCAGGGGAGGATCGCGCTTCGAGCTGCTCTGGCACGGCGACAGTTTGGGATCTTGCAGGCTTGCGGTGCCGGGCAAACACAACATCGCGAACGCGCTCGCCGCCGCAACCGTGGGTCTCGAGCTGGGGATCGAAGCCGGCGATATCATCCGGGGACTCGAAGCCTTCGACGGCGTTGGCCGCAGGCTCGAGCGCAGAGGGGAATCTCGGGGTGTTGTGGTCTACGACGATTATGCGCACCATCCGCGAGAGATCGAGGCCACGCTCAAGGCCGTTCGTGAGCAATGGTCGGGCCGTGTTGTAGCGGTATTCCAGCCCCATCGCTTTAGCAGAG
>NYZA01000241.1 GCA_002686955.1 Gemmatimonadota bacterium | reverse complement strand
GCACAAAGCGAAACGGTGGGAAGTGCCGGCAGGACAGGGAGATGTGCGGTCGCAGCAGGAATCTCGTGAGATATCCGGGCTAGAGCTCGAGCTACTCGGAAGCGGGTCCCAGAAGGGAGCGGGCGACACGCGCGTCGACCGAGGCCAGCTCGTGGCTCTCTTCGATTTGGAGATAGAGCGCTCGGGCGCCCTCCATGTCTCCGTCGGTGGCGAGGCATCGTGCCGCCGCCATCAGATTACGCACCTTCGAGGTCTCGTCGACATGCTCCCGCGAGATGGTCGTGTACGCCTCGGCCGCCGCTCTCCAGTCCTTCTGCTCTTCGGCGCAGGCGGCGAGTCCCTCCTTGGCCGCCAGACGGAGGTACTGATCCTCGGCCCGCCCGAGATACGATTCGAACGCCGCCTTCGCGGCGCCGTGCTCACCCAGCCAAAAGAGAGAATTCGCGAGGTATAGCTCCGAATCTCGCGAAGCCGCCGTGCCGGACATGTCGTCGCCCAGCTTGGTGAAGATCGCGCGGGACTCCTCGGCGTTGCCGAGATTGAGCTCGGCAAGACCCTGCAAAAAGGCCGTGCTGGCATCGTCTTCTCTCGCCGAGCGCATCTGCAGGTAGAAGCTCGATATCGCCACGGCGGCGACGAGAACCGTCGCGATCACCGCGAGGCGGTTGCGGTTCTTCATCGCCCATGCGAGGGCGTATTCCAGCTGCTCGTGGACCGGATCTTCGGTGAGATCGCTTCGCTTCGGTGTGGCCAATGCCGGTCTCCGACCCCGGGATCGACCGGGGTTTCGTCAAAGGGTTCGCGCGAAACCTAATGTTCTCGATCGCGAGGCGGGAGAATCAGACCTCCCGGCCCGCCAGCACTTCCACGATCTCTGAATCCCGTAGGAGGGCAGGATCGATTTCGCGCTCCGCCAGACAGTCCGCCAAGACTTCGGCCCGCTGCGCGTAGTCGTTGTCACAGTGGATCACCACGAACTCCCGGCCCCGGTAGCTGCAGACTCCTCCGCGGCTTCGCGGCCGCCCGTAGACGACCCGAATGCCCGCCTTCTTGCTCAGGTCTTCGAGCGCTTTCCAGAGGTCTTTGTCCGACATCTTGAATCCCTCGGCGGAGTTGGGGGGTGCGCCAGGCGCGGATTCGCTCGTGGGAGACTACACCCGATCGCCCTGAACGGAAACCACTGGGTGCGCCGAGCCCCTTGTTGTGAATCAGTGCTCGCTGAGAATGGTCAGGCCGCGCGCATACGCCAGCACGCCCTCGTAGAGAGAGCGGGCGATTCGGCGAACCGTCTCGGCATCTCGCAGCTTGCTCCCTTCGCGCGGGTTGGTGATGAACCCGCATTCCGCCAGGATCGCCGGCATATCGGCCCCCACGAGGACCACGAAACCGGCTCTCTTGACCCCCCTATTCGCACCTCCCATCTCCCCCGCCATGCTCATCTGGACTTCGCTCGCGAGGCGTCGGCTTTCATTGCGATGGCTGGTTCGCAAGATGCCATCCAACAACCCGGGCAGATCGTGGAGGCTCTTCATCGAAGCCGCGTTCTCCATCGCCGCCACCGCTCTCGCCTCGTCGTCTTGGGCCATGGCGAGGTAGTAGGTCTCGTATCCATTCCGTCGTTTGTCTTTGTGGGCGTTGAAGTGGATCGAGAGGAAGAGATCGGCGCTTCTTTGGTTGGCGATGGCGGTCCGTTCTTCGAGCGGGACGAAACGATCGTCGGAACGGGTGAGGAAGGCGTCGAAGGTCCCTTCCGCTTCGAGCAGCCGCTCGAGCTCGATCGCCACCTGTAGGGTCACATCCTTCTCCCGCAGTCCTTTGGCGCCGATGGCACCCGGGTCGCGGCCCCCGTGCCCCGGATCGATCGCGATCTGGGCGACCCGCAGCCCAAGCTCTTGGGCCAGCGAAGCCGTACCGACCGGCATCGCGTAGCGCAGCTCCGGCTCGCCGGGGCGCCGCAGATCTAGGACGATCCGCGAGGGATCGGCGAGCTCGAAGACGCTGTACTCGGTCTCTCCCACCGGATCGATCACGATTCTGGCGGTCGTCGAGTCGAACTGGGAGGCGCGGACCAATCGCAGGAGTCCATCGTCCACCTCGAGCTCGGCGGCCTGCTCATAGGCAACGGCGTCGAAGAGGTCGACATAGATCCGATCCGGATTGTCGAGTCGATTGTGTTTGAAAGGGACCGAGCTCGAAAGCTCGATGACGACTCGGGTCGAACGGGGCGCCGACCAGGTTCTGATCCCTTTCACGTAGGGGCGCCCTTGCGAGCGAAGCCAGTCCTCTCCCCGACCCACAATGCTCAGCTCTCCATCCGGGTCGCCCCAGAGCCGTTGCTCCAAGAGGAGCGAAGTCTCCGCCGGTCTCGTCCCACCGAGCTCCTCGACGATCAAGGCGAGGTTGCGGCGAGCGGCCCCGCCGCCCGAATCGGATTCGATCAACTTTCGCAGGCGGCGGGCGCCCGCCGCGTCTTTCCATTCGCGATAGAGCTCGACCAAGCGATCTCGGGCGTTTTCGTACATGTCGCCTTCGGGATGATCGCGAACGACCTGTAGCAGGTTCTTCTCCCCTCTCGCCGGAGCGGAAAGCTGGATCCGCTTCAACGCGGCGAGCAGGAGCGCGTCATCGGCGAGCCGGGATTTCGGATACTCCCGGGCCATCGCTTCGAAGGCCGATGCTGCTGAGCTTTGGTCCCCCTTCTTCTCGTAGCTCAGACCGATAGAATAGAGGGCGTCGGGTGCCCAACGCGACCTGGGGTGGCGCGTCGCCACATCCTGAAAAAGAGCGATCGCGCGGTCCCAGTTCCGGGCAGTATTCTCTCTGGGATGATCGATGTTCCGGTGGTAGCGATCGCGTGCCATCGCATAAGACCGTTCCGCTGCATCGCGCGCCGCCGCCGCGTCGGGACCGAGCAGAAGAACCGCGGCGACCACGATTCGCAACCATGGAAGAATGCGCATGCTGGGCATTCTTCACATGAATCCGCGTGCAGGCAAGTAGCATCGCGAGACGAAGTCTCAGGCCCCGGAGGGGGACTGCTCTTGGCTGCGGCTGCGACTGGCTTCTAGGAATTGGTCGTAGGAACGAACGGCGAGGCTCTCGCGGAAGAGATCGAATTGCCCCTCTCTGACCGCGTCGTAGTACGCCAGCGTGTAGCCGAGGTCCCATTTGTAGCTCGGCAAACAGGCCGCGGGAAAGGCGCCGTACGGCAGCTCCACGACGGCATCCACGTGCCGGCCCGAGATCACGAGCCCACCTCCCTCGAGGTCATCGACAATCGTCTCCGCCGTCGCGAAGGTCTTTCCGGCCGAGAGCGCCATTTCCTGGTCGAGGCCCGCCGATGTGTCGATGCGCAGATTGCCGTGTCGATCGGCGGCCTGCACGTGCAACAACGCCACATCGGGGCGAATCGGCGGAACGGCCACCAAAGGGACTCCGCTGTACGGGCACTCGATCACGACCAGATCATCCCGCTCCGTGCCGACATCTCCCATATCGGCATGACGAATCGGGAAGAACGCGACCTTGGCCAGAGCCGCTCGGAGCCCACCGCCGAGCGACGCTCCGGTCTCCGGGACGATCTGAATGGAGTGGGTGCGCAATGCGTCCGCGAACGCCGGGGGCGGCCCCAGAGTGGTCTTTCGTGGGGCCACGTACCGCAGGCTCGACGCACGCCGATCGGCCAGCAATACATCGGTGTCGATGCACACCGAGTAGGTGATGATCTCGAGACCGACGACCTCTCCCAGCAAGAGCTGCCGCACCGCACCGAAGGGCCGCCGGGACATCTGGACGCCCCCCAACGCGACGCGATCGCCGGAGCGGATCTCCGCGATCGCTTCGGTGAGTGAGATCACTTTGTCGGGAGGGCTACTCCCGCTCATATCGTCTCCGAATGGTCTCTGGGCGATCCCCGACCCCAATTGCAAGATAGGGAGACCCATCCCCCGTCGGCAAGCCAAAGTGGTCTCTAATGCCGACCCTAATGCAGTGGCGCGACCGGGGGGCTCGCCTCGACGGGAGCGAAACGGTAGAGATCGATCGATTGCAGATGCCACTGCAGATCGATCCTGCGCTCGCACAGGATCCTCTCCAAGTACTCCCTCCCCGTTCCCAGATCGAAGGCGAGAACCAACCAGATCGGCCGCTCCGGCTCGACCTCGGCACGGGCCGCGGCCCAACTCGCGTCCAAACGATCGGCTCGTTTCGTTCGCTCGAGCCCTATCAACCGATTCGGTCCCTTGAAGTAATACACAATCGGCTGAGAGATCCAGGGCGCGTCCAGAAGGAGCGCCTCCTCCGGCTCGGCATTGAGCTCCAGAAGACGCCCGACTTCCCGCCACGGCTCCCGCTGCGATTCGCCGTAGTAGCGGGGCAACGAAGCTGCCGTCGCCGCCAACACCGCAAGGCTCAAAGCCGTTCCCGCGCGCCCCGGGAGTCTGATAATCCCCCAGATTCCCAGCGATACGAAGGGCACGATGGCCGGGAGAACGTAACGAACATCTCCAAGGATCGGCGTAATCGTGATTGAGACGAGAGTAGGCGCGCCGATGATGAAGATGAGCCATGCAAAAAGATAGCGCTGTAATCGTAGCGCCGAGGTCGGCTTCCCGCTCCGTCGCGACTCCCTCTCGTCTCGAATCCAGGTCCAGGCGGCAAGAGCTACGCCGGCACAAAGCAGGCCGAATGCGATCCATCCATCCGCCCAAAGATCACCCCCGCTCAACTGCTTCAAGATGTGCGGGATCGTGCCCAGGTTCGGCGGATCGAGAAATGTGTGGCCACCTTCCGGCTCGAACTCCAGCGCCACTTGCGCCGCCATCGTTCGACCCCACGGAACGTAGAGAAGGGCAATGATGATCTGCAGTCCGAGCCATCGGCGCCAGGCGAATCGACGACGGCTTTCCCCGTCTACCGCATGCACGAACCACTGCGCCCCCAACACGAAAAATGCGTAGATATGCGTGTAGAGCAGCGAGCTGGTCGCGACAATGTAAAGGAGAGGAATGGAGTGCTTGGCTCGTCCCCGCTCGCCCAGCCTCAAATAGGCCAGAGAAGACCACGTAGCCAGGGCGACGAAGAGGGCGTAGCAGCGCGCCTCCTGAGAGTATTCAATATGTGTGGCGTTGAGCGCCATGGCGAGAGGAGCCAGCACCGCGACGGCGGTTGGAGCCCCCCCGCTCCGAAGCAACCAGGCCGCCAATAGCACAGCCACCGTTCCAAAGAGCGCCGAAGGCAGGCGCAACGCGAGCTCGGAGACACCGACCAGATTGCCCCAGCCATACATGCCGTAGTGATAGAGTGGGGGCGATCCAGGAAAAGTGATGCGCGAGGCATCCCTCATCTCCGCAAAGCTGCTCCGTTGGATCTCAGTCACCACCGACGCTTCATCGAGCCACACACTCTCGCCCGCTATGTCGAAAAGGCGTAGAATCAGGGCCAGCGCTCCCAGCGCCAACAGAGCGGTTCTACCGCGAATGACCGACCGCCTCAGCCAGAGCGTCAACGACCCTCTCGATCTCACCCTCACTCATCTCTTGGTACAAGGGCAAGAGGATGCATCGGTCCTGCGCCCGTTCCGATTCGGTCAGGGTGTGCCGTGGGGGCGGAGATCGGTACGGATCTTCACGATGCGCGCACATGATCCCACGACGCGTGGATATCCCGCGATCCAGAAGGAACTGCATCACTCTCTCTTGCTTCAAATCGCCGGCCAGACGGACGCAGTAGCTCTGCCAGTTGCTCCTTGCCCAATCCGCCTCATGAGGGGCTCTTACCTCCGGCACCCGATCGAGGCCGGCGGCGTAGAGCGCGCCGAGCCGCCGGCGTTGCTCCACGATCTCCGGTAGACGCCCGAGCTGCACTCGAGCGACGGCCGCTTGGATGTCGGTCAACCTGTAATTGTACCCCAAGACCGGATACGACTCGACCAATACCGATGCCGACTCGTGCCGTACGGCGTCGGAGATGCTCATCCCCTGGTGCCGAAGAAGGCGGATCTCATCGTCCAGCTTGCCACTAGACGATGTGATCATGCCGCCTTCTCCCGCCGTTACGACCTTGCGCGGATGAAACGAAAAACAGGCGAGATCCCCGTGAGGCTTCCCGATACGTTCCCATCTCTCTTCTACCTGAACCTCACTTCCGATTGCGCAAGCGGCATCTTCGATCACACCGAGAGAGTGTCGCCGACTGAATCGGAGAATCGCTCCCAGATCGCAGGGCATCCCCATCTGATGCACACAGAGTATCGCTTTCGTGCGGTCGGTCAGCGCCTCTTCGAACCGCTCGGGATCGATATTGAAGGTCGCCGGCTCTACGTCGACGAATATCGGCGTGGCGCCGCACATTCGAACCGTATTCGCCGTGGCGATGAACGAATGGCTCACCGTGATTACCTCATCGCCGGGACCGACCTCCAGCGCGAGAAGGGCCAGGTGTAGCGCCGTGGTGCAGTTCGAGACGGCACAGGCATGATCGGCGCCGATTGCGAGAGCGAACTCCTGCTCCAGCTTCGCGACCTCCGGCCCCTGCGTAATCCACCCCGAGCGAAGAACGCGGGACACCGCCTCGATCTCTTCCTCTCCTATCCACGGACGGGCGATCGGGATCGTCTTCCGGCCATCGGTTTCCGTCATTCCGCTCCGCCGTCTCTCTCGACTTCTCGCTCCGAGCGCCACCAATCTACTAATCGGGTGAGCCCTTCGTCGAGTCCCACGGCGGCCCGGAATCCCAGGTCGCGCTCCGCGGCCGCGGTGTCGGCCAAGCGACGTGGCACCGGGTTGACCTTTCGTTCATCGCGATATTCAGGCCGCAGATCCGAGCCCATCACCCGCGTCAAGGCGGTGGCGAGCTCGTTCAGCGACACTTCTTGGCCGTACCCCACGTTGTAGACGCGGTCGCTCACGTCGGCCCAAGCAGCGAGTAGATTCGCCCGGGCGATATCCTCCACGTAGACGAAATCCATCGTCTGCTCGCCATCGCCGAAAATGAGGGGCGCTTGGCCGTTCTCGATCCGCTCCATCCAACGGATCAACACTTCCGTGTACGCACCGTAAATGTCCATCCTCGGACCGTACACATTGAAATAGCGGAGCGCCACATGGTCCAGACCGAACATCTCGTTGAAGCTCCGGAGCAACCCTTCGTTGAAGCACTTCGCGGCGCCGTACAGGGTGCGATTGTCGTAGGGATGGTGGCTTTCCGTAGTCGGAAAGATCTCCGCCATTCCGTAGACCGAAGCCGACGATGCAGCGACGATCTTTCCGACCTTCTTCTCCACCGCCGCTTCGAGAACATTGTAGGTGCCGTCGATCATCACCTCCGTCGCGAGTCTCGGCTCCTCCGCGCATTGTGTGATTCGAATCGCGGCTTGATGAAAAATGATGTCGATGCCGTCCACGAGCTCGCCGAGGAGCGAGCGGTCCCGAATATCACCTTCGACGATAGTGACCCGCGCGTTCTCAACCGCGGAACGGAGATTCTCCCGGCGTCCCCGAACGAAATTGTCCAGGACGACGATCTCGGAAACCTTCGATTCTGCCCAACCCTGTGCGATGCCTTCGGCGATATGAGATCCGATGAGGCCCGCTCCTCCTGTGATCAGCACGCGTTGCGAGGAGCTACTCGTCACCTCTACCCGCCTTCTCTCCGGCGCGAGCCACCGATCGATCCAAAACCTCGTAGACGCTCCGGATCTGCTCATCTCTCATCTCGGGGAACATCGGCAAGGAGAGAAGCGAGTCCGCCGCATCTTCGGTGACCGGCAGATCGCCTTGATGCATGCCCAGCTCCGCGAATGCCGGCTGCAAATGGACCGGGACCGGATAGTGGATGCCGGTGCAGACGCTCGCGTCATCGAGAAGGGCTTGTACACGGTCGCGATGGGACACTCTCACTCCGTACACATGATAAACGTGACGGTTTCCGTCCACTTCGACCGGGACGGCGACAGGGCTACTCTCGAGCAACGCGCCATAGAGGGCCGCGTGCCGCCGCCGCGCCTCGGTCCATTCCTCGATATGTCTCAGTTTCACGCGCAGAATCGCTCCTTGAATCCCGTCCATGCGGAAATTGAAGCCCGGCAAAATATGGTGGTACTTGCGGTCCTGCCCCTGATCCCGTAGGACGCGTAGTGTATCGGCGAGGTCGGCTCGCCCGGTCACCACGGCACCGGCTTCACCGTAGGCGCCAAGATTCTTCCCGGGGTAGAAGCTGAAACAGCCCAGATCGCCGATCGATCCCGCTCGCCGCCCGCGATACTCGGCGCCGTGGGCCTGCGCGGCATCTTCGATCACGGCGATGCGCTTGCGCCGTGCGATCTCCATGATCGGATCCATGTCGGCCATCTGGCCGTGCAGATGAACCGGTACCACGGCGCGCGTTCGATCGCTGATCGCGTCTTCGAGCCGCGCGGGATCGAGCGTGAGAGAGCGGGGATCGACATCCACGAGCACGGGTTGCGCACCCACATGGTAGATCGCGGCCACGGTGGCCACGAAGGTGCACGACACCGTGACGACCTCGTCGCCCGGGCCTACTCCGGCCGCCATCAAGGCGAGCTGAAGCGCGCTGGTGCCGGAGCTCACGCCCACGGCGTGATCCGACCGGCAGTAGCGCGCGAATTCAGTCTCGAACGCCTCGACCTGAGGACCGAGAATGAAGCGGGAGCTCTCGACCGTCTCGTCGATCGCGGCCTGGATTTCGGAACGAATCGCGTCGTACTGGGCCTTGAGGTCGAGAAAGGGGATCATTGAGCGCTCATCCATTCGAGATTTCAACCGGCATGCCGCGCGAGTCCATCGAACGTCTGGCGGCTTCCAGCACGCGCACAACGTAGAGACCGGCCTCCCCGTCGGTCAGCGGTCGGCTCCCCTCTCGGATGCACTGCAAGAAATGGAGCGCTTCGCGGTGGAGCGCCTCGGTGAGATCGATCTGAGGGCTCCAGACATCGCCGGTTCTATAGCCGGCGATCGTGGAGTAGAAGGAATCCTTGTCGTTCTCGAGAATGATGCCTTTGTCGTAGATCTTGATCTTCTCGCTCGGTTCCAAATCATCGTACACAATCATCCTCTTCGTTCCGCTGATCAGAGTTCGCCGGATCTTCACGGGGGCCAGCCAGTTGGCGTGTATATGGGCGATCATGTCGTCTTCGAAGAAGAGGGTCAGGTAGCCGACGTTTTCCATCTGCCCGGGAACATGACCCATGCCGGTCGCCGATACCGCCACCGGGGCATTGTCCAGAATGAAGCCCATGATCGAAAGGTCGTGAACCGCGAGATCCCAGAGCACATCCACATCGTGCTGGAAGAGCCCCAGATTGACGCGCACGGAATCGTAGAAACGGATCTCACCGATCTCACCTCCGGAGACCAGCTCCTTGATCTTCCGCACCGCTCCTGTATAGACGAAAGTGTGGTCCACGAGCAGAGCGACACCCTTTCGGTCGGCGGTTTCGATCAGCGTTTCGGCTTGATCTCGGGCATCGGTGAGCGGCTTCTCCACCCAGACATGTTTCCCCGCGCGCAGCGCCTTCATCGCCAGATCGAAGTGCGTGGAGACCGGTGTCGCGATGGCGATCGCGTCGAGCTCCGGACGATCGAGGAGCTTTCCATAATCGTGGGTCATCAAGGCGCCCGGGTGGGTCCTGCCCGCTCGACCCAGCCGTTCGTCGTCGAAGTCGCATATGCCCACGACGGTGCAGCCATCGAGCTCCGCGAAATTTCGCGCGACCTTCGGACCCCAATACCCGTAGCCCACGATACCGACGCCGATCATGGACTCGTCTCTCTTGATCGTCATGCGCGTGCCACCAATACGACCCCCAAGAGGATCACGACAATGCCCAGGCCCTTGGGAACCGAGAAACTCTCGCCGAATATCGGAACGGCGCAGGCGGTGACGAGCACGAAGGTCATCCCCACCAGCACCGGATAGCTCGTGCTCAGCTCCTCGATCGATATGGCGCTGAACCATACGATCGCCGCCGCCGCATACAAGAAAGTGCCGGCAACAAAGAGCGGCTGCCGCGCAAAGGCGACCATCGCCGGCGGTAGCTCGCGAAGCGTCAACGAGAGCTCGCCGAAGCGGAGGATCCCGGCACGCAGCAGAACATTTGCCCCCGCTGTCAAGGCAGCCGCTGCCGCGACGAGGATCGCCCCGCGAAGGGTCATGAGTCCGGTCCTGTCCGAATCCGCTACTTGACCAGCGCCATCCGCCGCGTCAGAACCTGATTCCCCGCCTCGAGACGGTAGAGATAGATCCCCGAAGGCACCGACAACCCCGCCTCATCGCGCCCCTCCCAGGTCACCGAATGAGCACCGGCCTCGATCGCACCGTTCACCAGGGTGCGAACCAGACGCCCGCTGTGGTCGAAGACGGCGAGCTTCGCATCCGAAACCGCCTCCGCCGTCGTGAATACGATCTGGGTTCTGGGATTGAAGGGATTGGGAGCGTTTTGGGCCAGTGCCACACCCAGCGCCGGCGCGCTCGGCGCGTCGCCCTCTACCGAGGTGCTGAGCTGCGTCGTGATCGACTTGCTCACATGGTTGAGGTAACGGCGACCGTACTCACCACCGATGCTGGTCTCTGGGTTCGCGCCGTCGAGGCGGAAATTCCAGGCCAGAATCGAGAAGGTGGAAACCGGGATCTTCTTGATCCATGTGCCGAACTCGCCCCACTTCTCCATATCTCCCGTGTCGGGCCAGGGGGCGGTTGTACACCCATCGCAGTAGTAGGCGTGGGCACTCCCATTGCCGCCCTGATCGAGGATCGGCTGGACCGACTGAATGAAGATCATCCGTCCGTAGTCCGCGCTCGCCCATTCGTAGAAGAGGGCGGGATCATCCGCTGTATCTTGCTCTCCGCCACCGTCGACCTGGTCGGAAAAAGTGACGTCGGCCTCGGGATCGGGGCCACGGTTGTCGTGGTACCAGAAGCCGCCCGAAGAGCCGGCCGCTTGGTTCAGATCCTCCAGCCAAACGATCGCTCTCAGCTCCGGCCAGGTGATCTGGTTCACATCGTTGTCGACCGTGGTCATCTGCGGATAGAAAGTGACGGTCGCGTGGGTCAGATCGAGCAGCTCTCCCAATGAGACCCAGAAACTGTTGATGATCCGGATCGTCCCGTCCTTGATGTTCCAGCGCTCCGGATCGATCTCACTGTCTTCCTCGGTGTCCCAGCTGCTGAAGCTGAAAAGCTTCGTGCGCAGCTTCAGGCGGTCCATCGAATCCTGCCCGTTTCCCCGCTGGGGATAAACGATCATGTCGGTCTGGGTCGCGGGTCCATCCTCCCTGAAACCCTCTTCGTAGTAAGTGGTGCTGAGCTGCAAAGGATTGTTGTTCAGCACCTGGACGTAGTCGGCCGACGACCCGGGGACGTCCCCTCCGGTGAAAACGTAGACCCAGCTCTTCTCACCAGGGTTCAGCGGATCTTCGACCTCGATCTCCCAGCGGCTCGGATCGCCGTTCGGCGCCCATACATCGGTGTAGACCCTGTCGCCGGCGTCTTCTAGAACGAAAACGATCTCGTCGTTCGGATCGAAATTGCCGGGATCCTCGTCGGTGCCGAAATCCCCGCCGTTCGGGCCGACCTCGTCGACCTGGTGGGGGATCGGCGAGAAGGAAGCGCCTCTCCAGGAGTAGAAGGTGAGCGCGTCGATCGGCAGACCGTCGATGCCGGCGAATTCGCCGGCGATCAGCTCGACGAACTCCTCGGAGCGGTCCAGCGTGGCGGTCTCGAGAACGCCCTGGGCCAGCACGGGGACCGCCACCAGAATTGAAAGCGCGGAGAGTGGGTGGCCACGATGCATCGTTGAACGAACCTTTCTGGGAGGTGGACGATCCTGCCCACTGGCGAGGGGCGGATGCCGTAGCCTCGCCGGTCAGGCGTGAGCGCGAGTCGTGCCAGCATATCCCTCCGGTCTCCATGCGAGAAGGGTTTGATTCATGGCAGCACCTCTGATCCCGATCTTGGCCCTGTCACTAGCCGCCTCCTCGGCTGAAGCGGACTGGGTCGTTCGCGCGTTCCCGGTCGATGGCGGCACGATCCAAATCGATGGACGACTGGACGAAACGATCTGGTCACTGGCCGCTCCGATCGAGAGGTTCACGCAGAAAGACCCCGATCCGGGGCAACCCTCGACCCTGAAGACCGCGGTGTCGTTGGCCTACGACGACGAGGCCCTCTATGTCGGCGCGAGGATGCACGCCGATCCCGATGAGATCCTGGCCACCGTCAGCCGCAGGGATCAGGTTGGGAGCTCGGAGCGGATCATCGTCTCGCTCGATACCTATCGCGATCGGCGCACCGCCTACAGCTTCGCCCTCACCGCGACCGACGTGCGGGCCGACTACTACCATTCGAGCGACAGTGAGCACCGGCGCGACTACTCCTTCGACCCCGTGTGGGAGGGGAAGAGCGCGATCGACGAGCAGGGATGGTCGGCGGAGATGCGGATCCCCTTCTCACAGCTTCGCTTCAACGACACCGGCGAATGGGGGCTCAACCTGAACCGTTGGGTGCCCACCCGCAATGAGGATTCCTACTGGATCTACATCTCCAGGGACGAGACCGGATGGGCATCGCGAATGGGTGCGCTGGTCGGCATCGAAGGGATCGAGCCCTCTCGTCGGATCGAGCTCCTCCCCTACGCCGCCGCGACCGCAGATCTGCCTTCGGGAGATGGCCGGTGGCTCGATCGCGCGGAGGGTGAGCCTCGCATCGGCGCCGACCTCAAAATGGGGATCGGACCGAATCTCACGCTCGACGCGACCGTCAACCCCGACTTCGGACAGGTCGAGGCCGATCCGGCGGAGGTCAATTTGAGCGCATTCGAGACCTTTTTCGACGAGAAGCGGCCCTTCTTCACCGAGGGGGCGCAGCTGCTGAGCGGACCGGGTCCGGGGTACTTCTACTCCAGACGGATCGGAGCCGCGCCGCGCGGTGTCGCGACCGGCGGCACGGTTCTGGAGCAACCGGAACATACGACGATCCTGGGTGCCGGCAAGCTGACCGGCCGTCTCGAATCGGGCCTCTCGGTCGGAGCCCTCGCCGCGTTGACGAGCGCCGAGCACGCGACGATCGAAGGCTCGAAGACGACCGAAATAGAGCCACTCAGCGAATACGGCGTTCTGCGCCTCCGGCAGGAGATCGGAAACGAAGGGTCGACAATCGGCGCTCTGCTCACCGGGGTCGAGCGCTCTTTCGGCGCGGGCGGCGATCTCGCCACCCAGATGGCCCGCCGCGCCTACTCGGGGGGAACCGACTGCAACCTGCGGCTTCGGGGAGGCGAGTACTTCGCCTTCTGGAATCTCGGATTCAGCCATCTGCGCGGAGATCCGCGGGCTCTGGTCGAAGTGCAGCGCTCGTCCGCTCACTACTTCCACCGTCCAGACGCCGCCCATGTCGCCGTCGATTCGAGCCGAACCACCATGACCGGCTACATGACCAGCGCCGGCATCGCGCGCCACGGAGGAGAGCATTGGCTCTGGTCGTTCGGAGCGAGCGTCGAAACCCCCGATTTCGAGCTAAACGATGTGGGCCGACTCCGCTCGGCGGACGACACCAGAATCTGGCACACCCTGACCTGGCGAGAGAACGACCGAATCGGCCCCTTCCAGAGAATGAACGTCGGATTCGAGGGGGAGCTGCTCGGCAATTCCGACGGACTTCACCGCACCGCGCGGGGCCAGCTGGAATCCGATCTGGTCTGGGGCAATTTCTGGACTTCAACGTTCGCCTTCGGAGCCAGGCGTGCCGGGCTGAACGACAAGAAGACCCGGGGGGGACCGCTGATGGGAACCGCGCTCGGGGCCTCGGGCGAAGCAAGCCTCGCCAGCAATTGGGCCGGTCCGCTCACATGGCACACCCGCGCCTACCGCTGGTGGGACGAGACCGGTGGCGGCGGCGGCACCTTCTCGGGCGGGCTGACCTGGCGCCTCGCCGAGCGCTGGGAAGCCCGGCTCGAACCGCGCATCGACTACAACCTCGACACCCGGCAGTACGTGACCGCTCACGCCGGAGGCCCGAGCGAGACCTTCGAGCAACGCTACATATTCGCCTCTCTCGACCAGACGACCCTTCTGCTCCAGGCACGCCTCAATCTGGCGATCACCCCCGATCTCACCTTCGAGCTCTACGCCGAACCCTTTGCCTCGAGCGGCCGCTACTCCGCCTTCGGAGAGCTCGCCCGCCCCCGCGACGACGAGCTGCTCTTCTACGGCGAGAGGGGCACGACGATCGAGGGACAGGGCGGCCTCTGGCGGGTCACCGACGGCGACGAGGAGTTCTCGTTCGTCCGGAGCGATTTCCGCTTCCACTCCTTCCGCAGCAACGCGGTGCTCCGCTGGGAATGGCGCCCCGGCAGCACCCTCTTCCTGGTCTGGCAGAGCGACCGCTCCGAACCGGAGCTAACCGGCCGCGAGGTCGATCCGGGCTCTCTCTTCGACGCGCTGGGGGCGCCCGGGGAGCATATGTTCGCCCTGAAGGTGAACTGGTGGGTGCCGGTGGGGTGATGCCGGATCGTCTAGTCGTTTTCTTTTCTGGCCGGAAAAAGGGGGGGGACCGAGCACTGGGCCGCCGGATACCGTCCCTCGCTGCCAGGCATGCCCCGTCGCCCCGCATCCCCCGAACCGGCGGGCCTGGTCGCTCGTAAGGCTGTGCGGCGAACGCCCTCCTCTTTGCGGTTGGCGGGCGACCCACGGCAACCCGCGCATTGTTCCTTGACACGTCGGGGAGCACGTCGATACGCTCGCCTCAACTAGAGCGAGACAACTGTGGCCCAGCCGGCCGCGGGACGTCCGTGTGTGCTGGCCGAGCCGAAGACAATGGGAATCGCCATGAATTCCAAAGATGTCGACGGACTGGGAATTGCATTAGATCGCGCGGCTTCGGCGCGAATCGCCAAGGGGATTCTGAGCACGGCAGCGCTCGGTATTCTGTCCATGTGT
>NYZA01000240.1 GCA_002686955.1 Gemmatimonadota bacterium | reverse complement strand
TGCCGATCGACCGGAGATGGGGTGCAGATGGGATGCGAAACTCGCTAGTTGTTCTTGCGTGGACCCCAAGCGTAGGGCCGGGGAGGAGGAGCGGGCGAAGCAGAGACATCGTGATTCCTCGGGGCTCGTGGAATCGATCGAGCTCTACTCGGGAGAGAAGACCTCGACCGACCGAGGCCAAGAGGATACCGCCGCGAGAAGGTCCCCGTGCGCCTCTTGTCGGGCTCTGTCGATCGCATCCGCGTCGATCAAGAGGCGGCGATTCGAAAGGGCGAGCGCCCGGCGAGATTCACCGTGCAGAAGTGGGCGGTAGCCGACGAACCAGACGTCGTTCAATTCCGGGTGGGTGCGAATCGGCGATGCGTCCTCCGCCCGGAGCGGGGATTCCGCTGGGACTCGCAACACGAACTCCTCTCCTCGTCCGCCCCAAGGTGCGCGGGAGACGACAACGAGGCTTCCCGGGGGGAAACGCCGCGAAAGAAGAAAGGCGGTGTAGTCCTTGAACATGCGCCCCTCGTGGACGAAGGCGGAGACCCGGCCGGGATAGATGCCCGGCGCGAGACGTCCCGTGCGAGGATCGACCAAGTTCGGCTCGAACCAAGCGCTCAGAGCGGCCACGCAGGCGCAGGCCGCGAGTACGCGGGGGCGGACGATGCGCGTGGCGAGCAGGAAGACGCTGATCGCTCCGGGCAGCAGATAGGCCGCGTCGAGCGGAAGCCACGAGAAGAGCAGAATCGAGGCCAACAGTCCACTGAGCAGCGAGATTTCGGCGGGCTTGGGCCGTCGGAACAGACGAACGATCCCGTGGCGGGCTCGCCGGGAGCGGCCAATGAGGAAAACGGCGAAGGGCAGAAGGAAGCCAGGCAGGAGGGCGGCGTCGATCCGATAGGCGGTTCGTGCGAGACGCCCCAAGATGCTGTGGGCGCGGTGGGTTGGGGAGAGCGCCGAGATCCCTTGGGAGTGCAGCACCGGCAGGTAGACAAGGGCGAGAACCAGAGCGACTCCGAGCGAGAGTGCGAGCCACCTCCAGGACCGCCATCGCGTGGGAAGGGCGAGGATTGCCGCCGGCGCGAACACGAGGCTCCCGATTCGGAATCCTCCGGCGAAACCGAGGAGTACTCCGGAGAGCAGGGCGGCGGCGGCCGATTCCGCGGGAAGAGCGCAGGCGATCGAGGCGAGGGTCAGGGCGGCGGCGGGGACGTGATCGGAGCCATCGGCGGAGTGCGCCCAGAAGATCGGCAGGAAGGCGACCATGGCCAGGAGCGGCCAACGATGGGCACGAAGGCTGCCGATCCGAGCCCTGATTCGGTCGACGGCCAGCAGGAGCAGCACGCCCCAAAGCAGCGTAAAGGAGTTGGCCACCCACCAACCGGAAACGCCGGCGGCGTCGGCGATCCAGAGAGCCACGGCCATCTGCGCCTCGTGCAAGGGGTTGCCCGGAGCGCGCGCCATCTCGTACTCGCCCGACTCGAGAATCCGGCGGGCCACGCTCGCCACGTTCCAGTAGTCCCCGTCCCCCCCATAGCCCGCCGTGAACACCGGTACGCGGGAAAGGGCGTACGCGCCACAGAGCGCCACCGCGACACCGAGGGCGCGAACACGGGCCGGTTTGATCGAGTCCACAGCTGAGCTATCGACTCAACCTCAGGTCTCTCCAGGGCGTCGCTCGTTCGAGTTAGGGTCCGCGCAAGAACAACTTGTCATCTTGGCGCCCATATGTGCCGCAGATCTGGTCGATCGGTGAGCTCCGAAACCACAGGCGTAGCAGCGCTACGTCGCGGATTTCGGGGCTTGCCGATCGGCCGGAGATGTGGTGCAGATGGGATGCGACAATAGCATTCCATTCTTGCGCGAACCCTTAGTGCGACCCTTTCTTTGGACGAAGCCGGACTCCCGAGGCGAGATGTTGGTTCCAGGTCGCCGGCGCCCAGCCGTTGTCGACCTCGGTCATGGTGATACAGCCGGGGACGGGGCAGACGATCTCGCAGAGATTGCAGCCGACGCACTCCTCCTCATCGACCACCGGCACCCTGCGATCGCCCCTCCCCGGTTCGATGCACTGGTGACCGCCGTCGGCACAGGCGACCACGCAGTCGTAGCAACCGATGCAAGTCTCCGCATCGACACGGGCGACCGACTCGAAATTCATGTCGAGGTCGCCCCATTCACTGAACGCCGGTGCCGCGCCACCGATAAGATCGTCGAGCCTCTCGAAGCCTTTCTCTCGCATGTAGAACTCGAGCCCTTCGATCATGTCCTCGACGACGCGATAGCCTCGCAGCATCACTTCGGTGCAGACCTGAACCGAGCTCGACCCCAGCAACATAAACTCCACGGCGTCGCGCCAATTCGAGATCCCTCCGATGCCGCTGATCGGCAGCTTGAATTCAGGAGTGCTCGCCAGCGATGCCACCATCTGCAGCGCGATCGGTTTGACCGCCGGGCCGCAGTATCCGCCGTTGGTGCCGAGCTCACCGACGATCGGCGCGGGGATCATGCTGTCGATGTCGACGCTGACGATGCTCTTGATGGTGTTGATAAGGCTCACCGCATCGGCGCCGCCGCGTTGGGCCGCGAGGCCGTGGGGGCGGATATCGTGCACATTCGGCGTCAACTTCACGATGACCGGCACACTCGAGTAACTCGCCGCCCACGACGTGATCCGCTCGTTAACCTTCGGCTCCTGGCCCACGGCCGAGCCCATGCCGCGCTCGCACATCCCGTGCGGACAGCCGAAGTTCAGCTCGAGGCCATCGGCCCCGGCATCGATCGAACGCCGGATGATCTCCTTCCACTCCTCTTCCGACTCCACCATCAGACTGACGATCAGGGCGTTGTGCGGGTAGCGCTTCTTGACCTCTTCGATCTCGCGAAGGTTCGTATCGAGGGGACGGTCGGTAATAAGCTCGATGTTGTTGAATCCGATCGCCCGGGTGCCCCGATAGTGGTGGCCTCCAAAGCGGCTGGAGACATTCTGGATCGGTTGCCCGAGTGTCTTCCAGACCGCGCCGCCCCAGCCGGCGTCGAACGCTCGCATCACCTGCTCGCCCGAATTGCTGGGTGGCGCGGACGCGAGCCAAAAGGGGTTCGGCGAGACGATTCCAGCGCAGTTGGCGGTCAGATCGGGCATCACTTCTCTCCCATCAGGTAGCGATCGATCGCTTCCGCGGCTCGTTTGCCTTCAAAGGCCGCGTTCACTACCTCTTTGCCCCCGTTCGTACAATCCCCGCCGGCGAACACCCCCGGCCGGCCGGTGGCGCCATTATCGTCGATACGAACACATCCGCCGTCGATCTCGATGCCCTCGGCGGATGCCACGAGCGAACCGAGTGTCTCCTGCCCGAGCGCAAGCAGAATCAGATCTGCATCGAGTGTGCGCTCGCTGCCATCGATCGCCCTCTTCTTCTCGTCGGTTCTCACGCATCTCAGACCGCTTACACGACCTTCGCCCCTGTAGTCGATCGGTTGCGTTTGCCAGTGCGCACGCACCCCCTCCATCTTCGCCGCCTCCCACTCGTGAGCATAGCCCGGTTTCACCTCTTCTCGCCCCCGATAGACCAGCCTCACGTCGTCTAGGCCGAGTCCCACCAGCTCCCGCACGGCATCGAGAGCGGTGTTCCCACCGCCGATCACCAGGGCGCGCCCTACTCCATCGAGGTCGACTCGACCGAGCTTGATCCGCTCGATGAACTCGACCGCGCCGTGCACCCCCTCAAGGTGTTCGTTCGTGACTGAAAGAAATGTGTCCTCACCGAGCCCGATGCCGATGAACACCGCATCGTGTTTCATTTCCAGCTCTTCGAGCGACACATCCTCACCCAACGCCGTCGACGTCTCGATGTCGACGCCTCCGATCCCAAGAACCCATTCCACTTCTTCGGTGGCTCGATCGGCCCGCAACTTGTAGGGAGCGATCCCGGTCGTGTTCAACCCCCCCAGCATCCGGCGCTTCTCGTAGATCGTGCAGGCATGGCCTTTGCGACGAAGTTCGTGGGCGGCCGCGAGCGATGCCGGTCCACCGCCGACGAGTGCAACGCTTTTTCCGCTCGATCCGCCCGCCTCGAAGTAGCGCCAACCGCTCTCGTATGCGTGATCGGTGACGAATCTTTGCAGCCTTCCGATCTGAATCGGCGCGACGGCCTGCTCGTTGTGTACGCAGGCCGCGACACACGATGTTTCCACGGGGCAGACGCGGGAGCAGCTCATTCCGAGGATATTGGCCGAGAAGATGGTCCGGGCCGATCCCCAGAGATTCCCGCTCGTAATCTTGCGGATGAACTGCGGAACGTCGATCGATGTGGGACAGGCTTTGACACAGGGTGCATCTTCACAGTAGAGGCAGCGCTCGGCCTCCATCCGGGCCTGATGGGCCGTGTACGGTGCCTTGAAATCCTCGAACTTCGTCTCGTCCCGCTCGGCGGGAATTGTGCTCATGTTGCCTCCGGCTCAGCCCTCGAACACCCGATCGGTGATATCGAGAGCGGAATCTATGATCTCGAACCCTTCCTTGATCTGCGCTTCGTTGATGCACAAGGGTGGGTTGCACATGATGTGGCTCCAGCGGACAAAAGTGAACATCCCGTTGTCGCGCAGGGATTTCGCCAGCTCGGCCATGGCCGGATGGCCGCCGTTGTAAGGGCAGATCAACTCGCCCGCCGCGTTCTTGCGGATGTCGAGCATCCCGAAGAGACCGATCGCGCGCCCCTCCTTGAGCGAAGGGTGTTTCTTCTTCAGACGCTCCATCTCGCCCAGCATCACCGACTCCATCCGCGCGGCGTTCTCGACAAGCTTCTCGTCGTGCAGAACATCTATTACCGCCTCTGCGACCGCCAGCGAGAGGGCGTGTGAGTTGTAGGTCAGGCCGCCCCAGAACACGTTGCTCTTGAAATGATCGGCGATCGTGTCGCTCACGCCCATCGCGCCAAGAGGCGCATAGGCCGAGGTCAAACCCTTCGCCATGGTGACGATATCGGGCACGATGTCGTAGTGCTCGAACGCAAAGAGCTTGCCGGTCCGGCCCCATCCGCACATCACCTCGTCACAAACCAAAAGGATCCCATGACGGTCGAGCAGCTCTTTCAGCCTGGGCAGATAACCCTGGGGGGGCGGCTGGATTCCGTTGGTACCGATGACCGTCTCCACGAACATCGCGGCGATCGTCTCGGGGCCTTCGTAGGTGATCGTCTCTTCGAGGTAGCGCAGGTGGTTGTCTGCCATCTCGGCGTCGCTGGTGCCGAACGAATAGTCGTAGGGACGAGGATCCATCACATGGATGATCCCAGGCATTCCCGGCTCGTTCGCCAAGCGCCTCGGGTCGCCCGTGAGCTGCATGCAGGCGTTGGTGCCGCCGTGATAGCTGCGATAGCGGGCCAGTATCTTCTGCCGGCCGGTGTAGAGACGGGCTGTACGGATCGCGTTCTCGTTCGCCTCCGCTCCACCCAATGTGAAGAAGAAGGTATTGATGTCTCCGGGAACCAATTCGGCGAGCCGCTTCGACACTCGGGCCCGGATCTCGGTCGCGGTCCCCGGATAGACGTAAGCGAACTTCTTCATCTGCCGCTCGATCGCGGCGAGCACCTTGGGGTGACCGTGGCCGATGTTGACACACATCAGCTGGCTATTGAAATCGAGGATCCGCTCCCCTTCAGGGGTATAGAGATACACCCCTTCCGCGCGGTCCACCGGGATCGGGTCGACCGCGCCGGTTGCCGCCCAAGTGTACATGGTGTGGTCCTTGCACAGTCGGACCATCTCTTCGGAAGTCATAGCGCGTCCTCCACCCGGCGTCGTCAGCTCATCCATGTCGCGTCCTTGGCGATCTCCCAGCGCGCGGTCACTTTGCGCGGGCGGGTCCAGAAACGGAAACCGTCGTAGCCGGTCACGTCGCCGTGGCCGAATTTGCTCTCGTTCCAGCCACCGAATGCGAAAGGCTCGCGGGGAACCGGAACACCGATATTCACTCCGCACATACCGGCGGAGAATCGCTCGATCGCGTAGCGGGCCACCGCGCCGTTCGTCGTGAAGATCGCGGCTGCATTGCCGTACGGGTTCGAGTTCTCGATCTCGATCGCGCGATCGAGCGTGTCGACCCGAACGATCGACAGAACCGGCCCGAAGATCTCTTCGCGCGCCGCCGGCATCTCGGTCGTCACACCGTCGATGATGGTCGGTCCTACCCAGTAGCCTTCGTTCCCCGCCACCTTCGCCCCGCGCCCGTCGACGATCACCCTGGCCCCCATCTCCTCCGCCTGGTCGATATAGCCCATGATCCGCTCCGCGGCCGCGGCGTTGATGATACAGCCCATATCCTTGCCGAGCTCGATCGCCGCGGCCTTCCGCGCCATGCGGTCGATCACGGCTTGCACGTCGCCGACCGCCAGCATCACCGAAGCCGCCATGCAACGTTGACCGGAGCAGCCGAAC
>NYZA01000239.1 GCA_002686955.1 Gemmatimonadota bacterium | reverse complement strand
GAACTCGGCTTCCGCGCCAAGAGCCCACCACATCGAGTCGGCGGCGGCGCTGTCCCCCACGGCGAGCGCGGTCAGCGCCGACTGATGGGTGAGCGCCGCCTCTTCGCAGGCGAGGGGTACGGCGCCGCGGGTCACCCGCCAGGCTGCGTGCGGATCGCCGTCGTGGCGAAGAGCCGACATCAACCTCGCCGTCAGGGTGCAGTCTCCCCGCGATCGGCGCAGCGCGGCCCGCAGGTCGTCCGCCGCTGCTCCGTAGCGCTTTTTGCGATGGGCGATCGCGGCCCGGGCGGCCAATGGCGCCGCAGATTCGGGCCAGGTGACGACGAGCGAATCGAGGACGATGCGCCCGCCTTGACCTGCTTCCCCGAAGGCCTTGGCGATCCGCTCACGGCCCGATTCGTTCAGGGTGGGAGCGAGTGAGCGGAGCGCGTCCGTGGCCGGGCCGATCGCGCCGGCGGCCAAGAGGAGCTCGGTGTGCTCCACCGAGACGGTGTCGGTGCCGGCGAGCGTCGATCGGGCGGCGGCGAGATCTCCGGCGCGCATCTGCGCCTGAACGAGCTTTCGAACGATCGCGCGGTCGCCGGGCGCGAGGCGGTGGGCGCGCAGCAGCTCGGGAATCGGGTCATCGCTCGATAGGGACAGAGCAGCGATCGCGCGGGCGGCCGGCAGGGCCTGCCGGCGCAGGGTGTCGAGCTGGGCGAGGGCGTCCATGGGGTTCGCCGCGGCCTCGGCCAGCACGAGGCGCGCCTCGAAGCGCGACGGATGGGTGCGCAGCAACGCCTTCAGGTTTCGCTCGGCCTCTTCGGCACGGTCGGCCGCCACCAGGAGCCGGGCGTAGCTCTCGGAGAGCGGGCAGTCGCGGGAGATCCGCTCCGAGGCGGTATCGAGCAGGGCCAGATCGGCCGCGGCGGGGGGGAGCGGGCGTTTCAGAAGCAGCTCGGCCCAGCCGCGGAGCGCCGGTGCATGGAAGGGGTCGAGCGCGAGCGCGCGGCGGAACGATCGGGTCGCATGCTCCTGGTTTCCTGCGGCGAGAAGGGTCGCTCCTTTCGACGCGTGGGCTTCCGGGGAGAGATCGTCCAGATCGAGGGCGCGACCGGAGCTGGCGAGGCTCCCTTTCAGGTTGCCCCGCGCTCGATAGGCGTCGGCCATGAGCGCTTCGTGGCGAGCATCGTTCGGCTTTTCGCGCAGGAGTCGGCGGGCGGCCCGCTGCCCTTGGTCGACGGCGCCGCTTCTCAATGCGGTATCGGCCAACCGGCGGAGCAGGGCGGGATCGTCGATCGGGAGACCGAATGCGAGATCGACCAGCTCGGCGGCTCGGGCGCTTCTTCCTCTCTCCAGCTCCCGGGAGGCCAATTCAACGAACCCCTCGACGGCGAAGGGAGAGGGGGACGGCTCGGCATCAGCCCGAAGGGCGGGCTCCGCTTGCTTCGCGGAAGGGGGCGATTCCGCGCGCTCCTCCCCAAATCCTGAACACAATGCGGGCAAGGAGGCGAGGAGGAAGCTCGACAGAACGAGTGCGCGCGGGGCGGTCACTCCGGTTCCCTGGGCTCCTGCTCCTCGACGTCGCCCAGAGATCGGAACGCCTCGACGATGACCAGGACGAAGAGGATTCCGAGGAGTCCGACGAGGGTGTAGTAGAAGTAGATCGACATGGGGTGCCTCGCGCGAACTCTATCACGCCGCGGCTTGTGGTAGGTTGCGCGTCATCTTGGACGAAAAGCCGGTCCGATCGCGGGGCGGCGGGCTCGAAAGGACGACAAATGAGACTGAATCGATATCTTCTCTCCGTCGCGACGGTGTCTCTTTTTTGCGCGGGTTGCGCGACGAAGGGGTATGTGAGCGATGAAATCGCGGCGTTCGAGGCGCGGATGAACGGCACTATGAGCGAGAGTCTGGCTGCCTACGAGGCGCGGATCGAGGCGAACAAGAAGACCGCGGACGAGGCTTTGATGCGGGCGACCGAGGCCGGGAAGCTCGCCGAGGGGCGGCTCTTGGCGCAGACGATCATGACGAACGACGATGTGCGTTTCGATGTCGACAGCTACGTTTTGGGCGACGATGCTCGATCGGCGCTGGCCGGTTTGATCGGCGAGCTGAAGAGCAAGAACAAGGGTGTCTATATCGAGGTGCAAGGGCATACCGACGCTAGCGGGCCGGAGAACTACAACATGGAGCTCGGTGAGGAGCGGGCCGAGGCGGTGGTCGCCTATCTGCATACCGATTTGCAGATTCCGTTGCACCGAATCTCTTTGTTCTCATACGGCGAGGGTATGCCGGTGGCGGACAACGACACCGAGGATGGCCGGGCGATGAACCGGCGGGTGACTGTTGTTGTTATGAGCTAGGAGCCTGTTGGGCATAGACTTTCGAGCCCGGTATTCGAGTTCGTTTCGAGATCAAGGAGCCGAGTCCGCGGAAAGGCTGGTTGCCTTTCAAGGGCTTGGCGACGCAGAGATCGGAACGAAGGCGGATGCCGGGCGAAGCGAACTCTATGTGCAACAGGCTCCTAGTTCGTCAGCGGCTCTTGCAGCAGCGGAAACCGTCGTCGCGGTAGCGTTCCGTGGGCAGGTGGAAATGCTCTCTGTGGGCGCAGCGCCATTCGCTTTGGCTCTCGCCCCAGTCGCCACCTCCGCGCAGCATCGGAACTTGCGCGATCGGCGGCGCTCCGGGGGGGAATTCCGATTCGGAATCGAAGATGCTGGAGCTTGTTTCTCGAGGCGACGCTTGCGCCTCTTCTCGGGTGATGACCGACGATGTCCATTCGTTGATGTTTCCGCTCATGTCGGCGATGCCGAACCCGGAGACGCAACCGGGGAAGGCGCCATTGCGGCGGGCGGAGAAACGGTCGAAATCGCCCGCTGTGAAGCAGGGGTTCGGGTCGAAATGTCGACCGTAGGGATAGGGCAGATTCCTCGGGCCTTTGCAGGCGCGCTCCCATTCGGTTTCGCGGCAGAGACGTTTGCCTTGGATTCGGCAGAGGTAGCGGGCCTCGAATAGCGTCACATTGACGGTCGGGTAGACGCCGGCGCGGCCCGGCCATGGGTAGGGATCGATCCCGAAGCCCGGGACGAGAATGGTATCGTTTTCGGCTTCGCTCGGGTAGCGAAGGGGGTCGGCGCCGTCGCTTCCCCAGATGAGGGCGCCGGACTGGATGAAGATCGGATCGACCTGAGCCGGGAGATCGAACGACTCGGGTGCCGGGGGCAGCAGCTCGATCTTGTTGGCGACGAGCCCTTCGGGTGCGTTGCGGAGGATCAAGCTGATGGTCGTTACCTCTCCGCCGGCGAGCCATCTCGGCGATTCGCCGACCGGGAAGTGGAATCGATTGTCGATGAGTGGCGAGATGAGGCTGTGGGTTCGTCGGCGGGAGGGGTGGCTTCGCGTGGTCCAATAGAGGCGGGCGGTCGGGGGCGGCTCGGTGGAGGGCGCGAAGTCGGCTAGCGACACTTGTATCGACCCGACCGATACCGGGAGGATATCGAGTGAGCGACGCAGCAGTGTGTAGGTTCCTCCTTGCCAGTGGAGGCGCGCGGGATCGAAGGGGCTCGTGGAAGTGGTGGCGAAATCGGCGCCGGGTGCGCCTGGATGCCATTTCCAGCGAGTGGCGTCGTCTCCCCACCGAGGGGCGGGGTTGCGTGTATTCCAAGAGGCCCGGGCTCTCAGTAGCTCGGGCAGCGCTGAGGTGAGGTCGATGAAATCGTTGATATCCTGTTCCCAGAGCAGGATTGTGGTTTCGTCGTCGGGGGGCGGGGGAGAAGTAGGAGGGCGCCTAGGGGGTCGGAGCTGGATGGTGGTGCCGGATGGCGGCGGCTTCGAAGCGGGGGAGGCGAAAGTTGGCAAGAGGGACGAGAGGTGAACCGGCTCGCCGTCTTCGAAGCGGAGTTGGTCGTCGGGGCGGTGGAACAGCGTGGGCGATTCGTTGTCATCCGCGGCGTAGGTTTGCGTCAAAGCATCGGCGATTCGATCGGGTGCGTTCCACAAGACGAACTCGCGTCCTCGGTCGCTTGGGGGATAGATGCGTTTGATCCGCTCGACGATCGCGGCGATTGTCGCTTGTTCGAGGCCGTCTCCCAATTGCTCTTGTGTGTTCTGTGGAGAGTTGCAACCGACGAAGAGGGCGGGTGACGGTACGGCGCCGAGCAAGATTCTCGCCAGTGGCCTCACTTTTTCGCCAGCCGCAGGTCTTCGAGATAGAGAACGTCGATGCCGGTGCCGAGAAAGCAGCGAATCGCGTCCTCCGGTGTGCAGACGATCGGCTCCCCGCGCACATTGAAGCTGGTGTTGAGGACGACGGGCGTGCCGGTGAGCTCATCGAATGCCGAGATCAGGCGATGAAAATGTGGTGTGTCCTCGTCGGTGATGGTCTGAAGGCGGGCGCTTCCGTCGATATGGGTCACGGCCGGGATCTCATCGCGCTTGTCGGCGCGAACGGGGCAGATTTCGAGCATGAAGGGAGACGGGCCGACCACTTCGAAGTAATCGGACGCTCGTTCCTCAATAACGGCGGGCGCGAAGGGACGGAAGCCTTCGCGGTGCTTTACTCGCGCGTTGATATGGTTTTTCATCGAGGCGTCGCGGGGATCGGCCAGGATCGAGCGATGACCGAGGGCTCGTGGCCCGACCTCCATGCGGCCCTGGAACCAGCCGACGATGCGACCGTCCGCGATGTCGCGGGCCGCATGTTCCGCAGGGATTTCGACCTGAGAGGTTTCGACGCTTTCGAGCTCTGCTCGCAGCTCTTCGATCGCGGTTTCGATTTGGGCGTGGTCGTAGCGAGGTCCCCAGGAAGCATGGCCGATTCGAGTCTGGGCTCCAGGGCGCTCCAGGCGAAAATGGTGTAGCAAGAGCGCGCCACCCATCGAGGTTCCGGCGTCGTTGGCGGCGGGTTGGACGTAGATCTGGTCGAAGGCGCCCTCGCGTCTCAGGCGTCCGTTGGCGGCGCTGTTGAGCGCCACACCTCCCGCGAGGCAGAGGCGGCTCAGGCCGGTGCGGCGTTGCAACTCGCGGGCGAGCTCTAGAAATACTGTCTCGGTATGGGCCTGCAATGAGGCCGCGACATCTCGATGATGCGGCTCGATCGGTCCATCCGGAGCTCTGCGCGGGCCGAATCGGTCGATAAAGAGCTGTGTTACGTAGTCGTGTCGTCCGAGATGAACGTCGAAGTAGCGAGTGTCGAGATGAAGGCGAAAGCCGGGACCGATGCAGAGGATCTCGGCGAAATCGGAGGCCCGGGTTGGTTGGCCGTAGGGAGCGAGGCCCATCACCTTGCCTTCGCCGGAGTTCTCTTTGAAGCCGAGATACTCCGTTACGCATAGGTAGAGGAGGCCGAGGCTGTGGGGATAAGAGATGCGCTCCAGTATCTCGTAGCGGTGGCCGCGCGCGCGGGCCGCGATGGTCGTATGCGCTTCGCCGTTGGCGTCGATGATCAGTACGGCGGCTTCATCGAAGCCGGAGGGGCAGAAAGCTGATGCCAGATGCGCCGCGTGATGGTCGGCGTAGTGAAATTTGCCTCGGAAGCCGAGAGCACGAAATTGTCGCTTGACTCCGAGCATTTGGCACAGGATGTTGGTGCGGCCTCGACACACGACGCCGGCATTCGAGGCTTGCTCAACGGATCGATTCGATGCGGAGCGCCAAGCGTCAAATTTAGCGATGGCGGTGATCCAGGCGCGCTTGGCCAGGCCTCTCCAAGGTCTCCAGAAATATACAACATGATCGATGTTCTGAAGCGAAAGACCGGCGTCGGCGAGCACGTGAGCGATGGCGAGGCGAGGAAAGGCGGAAGTGTGCTTCTTTCTGGAGAAGCGTTCCTCCTCGGCGAAGCCGACGACCGTGCCGTCGCGCAGAAGGCATACGGCGGAGTCGTGCATGTGGCAGTTGACCCCTAGGATGTGGAGCGGACGGTCCCCTATTTCATCTCGATCCATGTGTAGTCGTAGCCGTTCGTGTTCGGATTGCTGCCGTCGCTGGACGAAAAGAATACCCGACCTTTCCAGTGGCTGTAGCGCCCTTTTCCTTGGCGCCGGATCGCATCGTGGCCCTGGTGCGCGGGACCTAGGGGCACACCGTTTTCCAGCAGGGCGAGCGTCGAGACGCCGTGGCGTTCCGGTCCATTGGATGGGACATCGGCCGGGATCTGCATGATGTACGATGCGCCGCCGTCGAAGGGATAATAGCCGTCCGGGTCGCTGCCGCGGCGCGGTGGGGGGTCCGAAATGTGGTGGACGCGGATCTCCGGGTGGTGATTTTGGGGGCTCCCAGGGATCGATGGAAAGTGGGCGATGAGCGTGGGGTCCGCTGCGGGGCGGGAGGGGGCGCGCGCCTCTTCGGAGATCAGGATGTCGAAAGCGGCGGTCGATGCGCTCTCTTGTTTCGGCTGGGTTTCGGCTTCGACGGTCACGGTGAAGCCCGGCGGGAGGATGTCCGCGATCCACTGGGCGGCCACGGTGCGGGAATCGGGCGTGTGGTAGATGCGGTGGAGTTTCGCGAGGGCCGGCATGAGCTCGGCGGCCGGGACGAGCGCGGCGAGTGCGGTGGCCGCCAGGGCGCGGCGGGGGCGGAAGCGTTGGAAGGGGGCGGTGCAGCCGCGTGCAGCCAGCAGAAGCAGCAGCGGCGCGACCGAGACGAGGGCAAGTTGGGGCGCGGCGCCGAAACTCGTTGTCATGATGAGCGTTCCGGCCAGCCAGAGGGCGCCGAGCAAGGCCGTGCGCGGCTTCGTCCTGGCCAGCGACGCCAGGCCCACGCCCGCCAGGATGAGGAAGCCCCATCCGAGCTCTTGCGGCGGCGCGAGCTGGGTTGCCATGGGAGGGCTCTCGAGGGGGGCGGCCACGGATGAGATGAGCTCGATCGCGGCGAAGGCCGTGGCGCCGCTCGCGAGTCCCAGGAGCGCCGGGAGGGGTCGCCGCCGCCCGTGGGCCGAAGCCCAGAGGTAGATCGGGATCAGGGGGATCGCCAGATTGCTCTCCGCCAGTGCCGATCCGGTCAGCAATCCCGCCCAGATGTGGGTTCGCCGGGAGCCTCCTTCCGCCACCCTCACTATGGCCAGAAGAGCACCGGTCGCGAGCAGAGTGAAGAGGGCGTCGGGTGTGCCGTAGTGGGCGAGGCGCACATGGAGCGGCGCGATCGCAAGGAAGCCGGCCGCCAGGAGGGCGGGGGTGAATCCGCCGGCGAGATCAGGTCCGAATCGAATCAGAGCCCAAACCGTGCCGGTCGCGGTCACCACCGACACGGAGCGAGCCACCAGAATCCGAAGCGCCGGAGCGGTGTCCAGGAACGCCCGAAAGTCGAGCTCATTCGCGACACCGATCAGCTTGGCGATCCCGAAGCAGAGACTGTTGATCGCCGTCAGAATGAGGTGGTGGAGAGGAGTGCCGCCCTCGCCCTCCGAGTGGAGCGCGGGCCAGAGAAGATCCGCTCCCTTCCACCCCCCAATCCACGCACCTACCCCTCCCTGATCGAGCGCGATATCGAACCCGATGCCGCTGGCGCGCAGGCAGAGCGCCAGAAAGAGGACCGCAAAGGCGACGCGTGGTCGGAGGACGCTCCCTTGGCTCACGGCGCTAATAACGATAGTGCTCCGGCTTGAAGGGCCCCTCGACATCGATGCCGAGGTACTCCGCCTGGGTCTCGGTCAGTTCGGTGAGCTTCACGCCGAGTTTCTCGAGATGCAGCCGGGCCACCTCTTCGTCGAGCTTCTTTGGAAGCACCTGAACTCCGAATTCGACTTTGCGTTCCCATAGAGCAATCTGGGCGAGCACTTGATTCGTAAAACTGTTGCTCATCACGAACGAGGGGTGACCCGTCGCACAGCCCAGATTCACCAGCCGTCCGCGGGCCAGGATGATCAAAGTGTTGCCATTTGGGAGAGTGAAGGCATCGACCTGCGGTTTGATGTTCTCTTCTTTCACGCGCGAGTCGGATTCGAGCGAGCTCATTTCGAGCTCGGTATCGAAGTGACCGATGTTGCAGAGGATCGCCTTGTCCTTCATGACATCCATATGCTTGCGCAGGATCACGTCGCAGCAGCCGGTCGCAGTCACGAACATGTCGCCGAGAGGTGCTGCTTCGTCCATCGTCACGACCTCGTACCCCTCCATCGAAGCCTGGAGCGCGCAGATCGGATCGATCTCGGTGACAAGCACGCGCGCCCCCTGTCCCCGCAGAGATTGGACGCAGCCTTTGCCCACATCACCGTACCCAGCCACGACCGCGACCTTGCCCGCGACCATGATGTCGGTGGCGCGCTTGATGCCATCGAGGAGCGATTCACGACACCCATAGAGGTTGTCGAACTTGCTCTTGGTGACCGAATCGTTGACGTTGATCGCCGGGAAGGGGAGCCGCTTCTCCGACGCCATCTGATAGAGACGGTGCACACCGGTCGTCGTCTCTTCCGACACACCGCGGATCTCCGCCAGCATCTCCGGATACTTCTCGATCACCATCAGGGTCAGATCACCACCGTCGTCCAGAAGCAGATTGGCACCAGAGCCATCCGGCCACCGCAAAGTTTGTTCGATGCACCAATCGTACTCCTCTTCCGTCTCTCCCTTCCACGCAAAGACCGGAGTGCCCTTGACGGCGAGGGCGGCGGCGGCATGATCTTGGGTCGAGTAGATATTGCAGCTCGACCATCTGACCTCGGCGCCCAGCGCCTGCAGCGTCTCGATCAACACCGCCGTTTGAATCGTCATGTGAATGCAGCCGGCGATTCGAGCACCCGCGAGCGGCTTCGCATCTGTGTGTCGCTCTCTCAGCGACATCAGGCCGGGCATCTCCTCTTCGGCCAGTTCGATCTCCTTGCGCCCCCATTGGGCGAGGGACAGATCGGCGACCTTGAAATCGTGGGCGGTTTGCGTGGAAGTGCTCATTGTTGATTCCTCAGGTTTGGTTTCTTGGCGGTCGCTACGAAGACGCCCATCGACGACGCTTCGCTTTGAACCCGCTCGAAGGTGATCTCTCGAAGCCCGGCCCGGGCCAGCCAGAGACGAATATCGGATTCATCGAGGCCGAGCCACTGGTCGGCCATCTCTTCCCTCATCCACTGATTCTCGTGCGGCAGAAAATCGCCCACCAGGACCATGCCACCCGGTGCGAGCGCGCGACTCAATTCCGCGACCGCGCGCCCCGGATCGGGAGCATGGTGGAGAACCATGTGCGCGACGGCCCGATCGGCTTCACCGTCGGCGAGGGGGAGGTGCTCGATGTCGCCGAGGCGGAAATCGACATCGGCGCTTTCGAGCGAGCCCGCGGTCTCTCTGGCCCGATCGAGCATCGACTGACTGGCGTCGACCGCGATGATCGTGCGAGCGTGCGGAGCGAGATCGGGAAGCAAGCGGCCGGTGCCGGTTCCGACATCGGCCACGACATTGCCGTGCTCCAGTAGGCGAAGAAGCAGGGGCACACAATCGGGACTGCCGAGATAGTCAGCGCGCCCCTCCCCCGTCTCGGGAGCCAGGTTGTCGAAGAAGACCCGGGATCTGCGTCGCCGCCGCTCCCACGTTTCGGACAGGCGCGCATCGCGATCGGGTGCTCGATCTTGATTCAGGTGCCGAAGCGTCTCGGTGAGCAGGGGTGGGACCGGCTCGGTCTCCAGGCGGTAGTACGCCTCTCGCCCCTCTTTTCTGAGGGCGACGACCGACGCATCGAGGAGAATCCTAAGATGTCGAGAGACGGTCGATTGCCCCAACTCGAGCGCGAAGCAGAGCTCCGACACGTTGAACGAGCCGCGCGAGAGCACGTCGACGAGCGCGAGCCGCGTCGGGTCGGCCAGCGACTTGAGAATCGGGAGGAGCGGGGCAGGTGAACTCATCAACGTATCTCGATATGCAGATATGTTAGTCGAGGCGGAAGGGAAAGGCAAGGGGGATGATTGAGTATTGATCCGCTGGCTTCCGCATTTCGAAGCCAGGCATGCCCAGTGGCTCCGCTTGCACGGACCCTTCTGATGACTGAACTTCATCGTGAGCCGTTGTTCAAGCCTGCTCGCTGGGGTCGAAGGTGCTCGACGACAATTACACCTCCTCATTTACGACAACTGGGCATCCCCTTCGGGATTCTTTCCCCTCGCCTTTTGCCCGGGCCCGCTCCGCGCCGAGCGGGACGCCGGCATTGCTTCCCGCCACCGAGTCGCTCGGGGTATCCGTTTCCACAGCGGCGAGCCGGTTGCCTCGGTAGTGAGGGGGTTCACGATCAGAAACGGATCGACCGATGAAGGCGGCGCTGGGATCTACTGCGAGACTTCTTCGCCGCGCTCTTCACAGCACTAGTTCCCAAAGAAAGAGCAACAGAGCTCAGGGAATCCAGTCGCCGTTGCCCGGGCCGCCATAGGCCCCCATGTCGGCCGGTTCGCCGTCGTTGTGGGCCGCCGGCCAGGCGGGATGGGAGTCGTAAAGAGCATCGAGCGTGCCGGGATTGCCCGTGTCGATGCATGGCGATCGGTTCTGCAGCAGGAAATCGTACCCCCGCCATGTGACGAAACCGGGGGTAGCGTCGATATTGCCGGCTCCGGTCCAGCCGCCTTTGATGTCGGACCATTCCGCGAGCAACGAACCTGCGTCGATGGCGATCGGGTCGGGTGCGTCTTCCCACACGATGCTGTTTTCGACGCGGCCCACGCCACCACTGAAGTAAAGACCATCTCCGCCGAGTGTGGCTGTGTTCCCCGCCACGGTGCAGTTGTACAGATGAAGCGTGTCGGCGCCGATGCATGAGATCGCGCCACCGGCAAGAGCGTCGTTTCCAGCGATGATGCAGTTCTGTAGCCGGGCTGATGAGGCTGCCTCGCAGTGCAGACCGCCGCCACTAGATCCGGCGCCGTTTCCGCTGATCCGGCTCGCCCGAACTGAAACCGAAGAGCCGATCGTGAGGAACATCCCTGCTCCGGTGCCGGTGGATCTGTTGTCCGATACGTCACATCGGAGCAGCTCCGTGGCCGATGAACCCCAGAAGTACAGTCCTCCACCCTTCATCAAGGTCTCGTTGTTCTCGATTCGACAGTCGACCAGGGTGGCATTGGCAGACCAGAGATACATCCCACCGCCCCAGAGGACGGCGGTGTTGTCCACTACGTCACAATCGAACATGGTCACATGCGAGTTGCTGTCACAGTTGAAACCGCCACCCGCCTGGTCGGTGGCCTGATTCGCGGAAACGACGCAGTTGGTCAGCACCGGCGCCGCGAGGTTTCTGCAGCGGAATCCGCCACCCTTGTCGGCGATATTCCTCGAAATTGTGCAATTGGTGATCAGCGGGGAGGAGTCGCCACAATACAGACCGCCGGAAGAGTACGCCCGGTTGTCTATGATGAAGCAGCCGTCGATCGACGGAGAGGATTGGGCCAGATAGATGCCGCCACCGTGTCCATTCGCCGAGACAGCGAGATTCTCGGAGATCGTGCAATCTGAAATCGAGCCGCCGGACTGAACGAAGACAATGCCTCCGCCGTGGCCCTCGGCTCCGAGCGCGACGTTTTGCGAAATCGTGCAACCCTGCAGAGTCGGGGAAGCGATCAAGGCGAAAAGGCCACCTCCGCGATTGTCCAATCCCACGCTGGTATTGCCGCTGATCTCACAGTCGTAGATTGCCGGCGATGACCCTTCGCAGTAGATGCCTCCGCTTCGGCTGGCGGAACCGCCCGTGATCGTGAATCCTCTCAAGATCGAGGTCACCGTCTCGCCGTTCTTGAAGAGGAACCCACGGCCCGCGCCCATGGCGTCGATGGCCGTCGCGCCGGCACCCTCCTCGGATCGGACCACCAGTGCCTTGCCGCGAAAAGAGATGCCGTTGCTGTCCGCCGGAGCGTAGGTGCCCGAGGCTACGAGTACCGTGTCTCCCGGCGAGGCAGCGTCGATGGCGCTCTGGATCTGTGCGAACTGGCCCGGCACACCGATCGTCGCCGACGAGGCCGCGCCGGCGACGAGCAGACATTGCATCGCCGAGGCAAAAGAACGCCTTTTCCGGTTCATCGATCGCTTCCGGAGATATCTACCACTCACGCGGACTATGCGCCATCGTAACCCCGGTCTGTCGAGTCTACTCTAGCAAGAGCTCGGCCCGATGGCCGTCGACCCTCAGCTTGCGGATCGGGGCGCCGGTCGGCTCCCCTTGCGCGCCGACTCGCCGGAGGGGGGTGGGCAGGTCGAGCTCGATCCCGCGGTCGCTCGGGTTGACGACCACTCGCCCGTGCTGGAACTCCCTGCTATAGAGTCCGCCCTTCTCTTTGTAGTCAGCGATCGGAGCGCCCAGAGCGAGCGACCACTGGGGATCGAAGGACTCGGCTGTCTGGTGCATATTCGCGTCGTCGTGCACCACGGCCGAATAATAGGAGCGCGGTCCCATGCCGAGCAGGAACGACGCGAACCAGAACCGATCAGAATCGCGCTTGTCCCCGCCATCCGTGAACTTCCCCTTCAGGTATTTTGTGTAGCCGACGAAGTACTTCCCCCGTTTCTCGACATCGCGAATCATGTCGACCGTTGCCTGCCAATCCCGCTCGTGAAGATGCTGATTCAGTGGGCGCGCGATCGGCCCCCGGAACCCTTCGGAGACGATTCCGTCGGCCACCTCTAGAAAACGGCTCGCGCCCTCTTCGAAATAGGTCCGACCCCGGCCGACGCTGTTGGCGACGATTAGCTTGTGGGCAGGTAGAGTCTTGCGCATATGGGCGACGAGGCCGTACTGTGCATCTCGCCACCCTTTCAACGTGTAGTTGCGTCCAGTCGTGGGATCGATCCCCCTGAGTGCGAACGGCTTTTTGTTGGCCATCTGAACGACGTCGAGCAGGACACCGTCGTATCCACCCTTCACCAGTATCGCGCGGCAGCGATCCGCCAGGAATGTACGCCATTCTTCGTTGGCCGAATCGAGGAGCGGAGCTCTCGTTCCCGGCCCGGAAGGTACAGGCTTACCAATTGGATCGAGGATTACCCATTCGGGGTGGGCTCGAACTTCTCTCAGGCCTACCATCGGCCCGCCAGAGGCCACATTGACGTAGCGAAATATGAAGATACCGGGGTGAAGCTCACGAAGCCTGGCGATCTGTGCCGACGAGAGTCGACAGAAGCGATCGTTCACAGCTGCGTAGCGGGCGATCTTCTTCAGATCGTCGTCGGTGAGATCCTTGCCGCGAGGTCGATCGAGCATGAGCGAACACTTCACTCCGATGTTCGCGGGCGCCGATATTTCGACCTGAACCTCCGAAGGAGCGACGGTCGGCGGTTGTTGGCCGTTGACTCGGCCGCCGCAGGCCGTGAGCAGCAACAGTAGCGAGATATGTGAGAATCGTGTCATTTGGGATACTCCCGAGCCGGTCTTGGGATGATCAATCCGGCCATTCTTCTTCATAGGTCCAGTCGTCGTTTCCAAGGTCGCCGAGGATTCGTGAGTCGATCTTCTTGCGTCGTGAGCGAAGCCGAGATCTGCTCTCCTCGGTCCATTCAACATCGTCGATCCCGTGATCATGACCCAAAAGGCCGGTCGCCTCCGGGATGATCATCGGCGAGAGGTCGACCTCGTCGTTCAGGCCCAGCCCGGTCGAAGTCGCTCGCCACGGCTCGAGCACATCGGCCGGTATCTGCGATACGAAGCGCGAGGGCGCCGAAAGATAGCGCCCCATCTTGTCCCAACTTCCGCTCGGATAGGTGAAGGTCAGCTCCTGTCGGGCGCGTGTCGTCGCTACATAGATCAGCCTCCGCTCCTCTTCGAGCTCCTCTTCGCGATCGATCGCTTGGAAGGTGGGGAAGCGACCTTCGACGACCCAGATTACGAAAACCGCATCCCATTCGAGGCCCTTGGCCGAGTGGATCGTCGACAGGATCAACTTCGATTCGCCATCGGAATCGAGGGCCGGTGCTCCCTTGTCGGTTGCGCGGTTCGGAGGTTCGATCGCGAAATCGTCGAGCAGGCTACGCAAGCTCTTGTGCTTGCCGGCGAGGACCGCCACGTGTTCGAGCTCGGCCCTGCGTTTCGGGTGGTCGTCGTATTTCTCGGTGAGCAGCGGCTCGTAGTACTCGATCAGCTCTTCGATCGCTCGAGCCGGACCGGGAAATGTGTCGCGGAACCGATTGAGTAGATCCGACAATCGCGTCAGTGCGTTCTTCGCTCGCTTCTGTGCCTTCGCTCGCGACAGATCGAAGGGGCTCTTCTCATCGAGCGAGGATGCGATGCGGTGCGCGGTCACCTCGCCGATGCCGGGAAGCAAGGTCAGGACCCGCGTCCAGGAGACTGCGTCTTTCGGATTGTCGAGAATCCTCAGGTGAGCCACGATGTCTTTGACGTGGGCGGTCTCCATGAACTTGAAGCCGCCGTACTTTACGAATGGGATCTCTCGCCGGCCCAGCTCCAGCTCCAGGTCGAAAGCATGGAATGAAGATCTGAACAGAACCGCGATGCCCCCCAGGGGCAGCCCTTCCTCATGGAGCTCCAGAATCCGGTCGGCGATCCAGCGCGTTTGCACCGATTCGTTCTCGCATGCAATCAGCCGCGGGCGCTCGTCGCCTTCGATCGAAGAGAACAGATGTTTTTCGTACCCATGTTCGGCACGAGACAGAATCTCGTTCGCGACATCGAGAACAGGCTGAGTGGACCGGTAGCTCTGCTCCAGCGTAATGCGGCGCGAGTCGGAGAAGAGCTTGGGGAAGTCGAATATGTTGTCGATTGTGGCACCGCGGAAGCGATAGATCGATTGCGCATCGTCTCCGACCACCATGACGTTGTGGTGGCTCTGCCCGAGCAGAGATACGAGATCGCCCTGGATTCGGTTCGTATCTTGGTATTCGTCCACGAGGATATGCTCGTAGCGTCGGCCGATCTCGTCGCGTACGGCGACCTCTCGATCCAGCAGATCGCGGGCGTAGAGAAGCAGATCGTCGTAGTCCGCCAGGCCCCGTTCGACCTTGAAATCTCTGTACCCTTCGTAGATGCGCTGCAGATCTTCGGTGTGATGCGCGAAATGTGGCCAGCGCTCCAATACGACATCGGCGAGTTCGACGTTGCGGTTGATCGCCGCGCTGATGATCGATTGGCAGGTGCGCCGTTGCGGAAAGCGCTGCCCCCGCCCCCCGACGCCGAGCCCGGTGCGAATATGTCCGATGATATCGGAGGAATCGGCGGAGTCGAGAATCGTGAAGTTAGGCGGCAATCCGAGCACCTTACCGTGTCGCCGCAATAGCGTGTTGGCGAATGAGTGAAATGTGCCGCCTGAAACCTCGTCGACGGGACGATCTACGAGCGCCGATGCCCGCCTCAACATCTCCGATGCGGCGCGCCTGGTGAAGGTGAGCAGCAGAATGGCCGAAGGGGCTACTCCCCGCCTCACCAGATAGGCGACCCGATGGACGAGAACGCGGGTCTTACCCGTTCCGGCGCCGGCGATCACCAAGGCCGGACCGTCTCCAGCCGTCACGGCATCGAGCTGTGCCTCGTTGAGTCGATCCGCGAACCCCTCGGTCGGGTCGCCACCTTGCTTTGGCCTCACGCCGAAATCGAAGGGGTTCTCGGGATCGTGCTTCGGATCGAACTCGAAACTACTCATGGCAAGATCCTATCGCGTGCCGCCGCGGCGGTATACTCGCGCCGGTCATCGATATCAGGAGACAATGCGCTTGACTCGTCGCAAAGGTCAATCCGGCAAGAAGGCGCGGAGAGGGCCGCGCCCTCGCGTCGCGGTGCTGATTTACGTCCTTCTCGTCTTCCTGATCTGCGGAATCGCGGCGGTTCGCTATCTGCGAGCTCCACGGGTGCCGCCCCCTCCGGAGCGCTCGGTGCCGGAGCGGGTGGAGGCTCGCGTGCTCGAGGTACTCGTCGAGTATGGCGCCGGCGATGTTCGTTCCTTTCCTCTGCGCTACGGCGGAGGGACGCGACGGATCGACGTCGCCCTGCCCGATTCGATCTCTCTGACCCGGTTGAACCTCGCTCTGACCGAATCGATCGAGGACCTCTCGGCGGAGATCGTCGAGCGCAGCCTGGTGGAGCGGGGACACGCCCTGAAGATGCGTGTTTCTCACGAAGGGCAGCATTTTCTGGAGCTGCGGGCTCGGATTCGACGGCCCGAAGCGTCGCTCGGCTCACGGCCCGAGCTCCCTAAGGTGGCGATCCTGATCGACGATCTGGGCCACAACCAAAGAGCGATGGTTCGCGATTTCATCGGGCTCGACCACCGCCTCACCTTTGGAGTGCTGCCGGGGCGTCCGCACAGCGTCGCTCTGGCGCGGCTTTGTTTCGAGACTGGGCGTGAAGTGATCGTTCATCAGCCGATGGAGCCGATCAGCGGTCTCGCCCCTGGGCCATTCGCCGTCATGACCGAGATGAGCGGCGCGCGGATCCGCGATCTGATCCACTGCAATTTGGCCCGCGTTCCCTGCGCCGTTGGGCTGAACAACCACATGGGCTCGAAGGCCACGGCCGACACACGGGTGATGACGGCCGTGATCGATGCGGTCGCCGAAGCGGGGGGGCTCTATTTCGTCGATAGCGCCACCACGCCCCACTCCTCCGTAAGGAGGATCGCCGAAGAGCACGATCTTCCCTGCTCGGTCGCATCGGTCTTCATCGATGCCGTCGATGAGCCCGGGGCGATCGCTCAGGGACTCTCACAGCTGGGGCGGATGGCAGCGAGGCGTGGGCACGCGATCGGCATCGGGCATCCTCGTCCCCACACCTACGAAGTTCTGGCGACTCGGCTCGGCGAGATGGAAGGGGATGTCTGGAATCTCGTCCCCGCCTCGGTCGTGCTTGGATTGGAGCGGATATGAAACCTCGCCTCGGAGTGAACATCGACCACGTCGCCACCCTCAGACAGGCGCGGGGAGGATCGAGCCCCGACCCTGTGCGGGCGGCCGTGATCGCCGAAGGAGCCGGCGCGGACGGAATCACTCTGCATCTGAGGGAGGATCGGCGCCACGTTCAGGAGAGCGATCTTCGCGCGATCGTCGATGCGGCCTCGGTGCCGGTGAATCTCGAGCTGGCGGTCGATCCGGAAGTTGTGGCGATCGCCGTCGATGTGGGGCCCGCGAACTGCTGTCTGGTCCCGGAGCGGCGGAAGGAGCTCACGACCGAAGGCGGACTGGACGTCGCCGGATCGCCGGAGCGGATCGGGGAGGTCGTTGCCGAGCTGCAAGCGGCGGGCATCAAGGTGCAGCTCTTTCTAGATCCGGATGAGGAGCAGTTGGAGGCTGGCGCCAGGGCCGGCGCCGACGGCGTGGAGATCCACACCGGCGCATACGCCAATGCATCGACGGCGGCCGATGCGCGCGCGGAGATGGAACGGATCGGTTCCGCCGCCTTCAGGGTCCGCGGGCTGCGGCTGCGTCTCCACGCGGGCCACGGCCTCGATTATCGAAACGTGGTCCCCGTCGCCCAGATCGAGGGGATGGAAGAGCTGAACATCGGGCACGCCATCATCGCTCGGGCACTATTCGATGGCCTCGGCGGGGCCGTGCGCCACATGAAGCGCTTGATCACCGGGGATATGGTAGGGTCCGCGACGGACTGACCGATTCGGTTTGCGCGGTCACCGACCGCAATCCGACGCGGGTAGTTGGATGTCGCCCCGCGAGCCGCACGACCGCCTCCAGTGGGAGCAGTGCCCGCAATCGGTCCCAAGAGCAGCAGAAAGCGGAAAACAGATATGGACAGGAAACTCCTTGGCCGCCTAGGGACCACGATCGTGATGCTGATCATCGCGATCGCCGGGCTCTGGTCCACCATCCGCCTGATCGAGATGGGGCCGGAGGGCCGCGCCGAGCTGAAAGACACCGCTCCAGAGACTTTTCAGGAGCTGCAAGCCAAAGCGATCTCGCTGGGGCTCGACCTGCAGGGCGGTATGCACATGGTGGTCGAGATCGACGCCACCGACATGACCGAAGAGGAGGCCTGGGACGCCCACCGCCGGGCGCTCGAGGTGATCCGGAATCGGATCGACGAGTTCGGCGTCGAAGAGCCGATCATTCAGCCTCTGGGCGAGGGGCGGATCCTGGTTCAGCTCGCCGGAATCGACGACCCCGAGCGGGCCAAAAACATCGTTCGGCGCACCGCCTTCCTCGAGTTCAAGCTGGTGGCCCTATCGTCGAGAACGAGCGAGCTGGTGACCGTGATCGACGAGATCGCCAAGGAGATGCGGGAGTCCTCCACCGAGTATGAAGCGCCCGTCGAGAGCGATGAGCCTCCGATGGTCGCGATGAGCGACGAGGCCGACACCGCGGCCGTCGATACCGCCATGGCCGCCCTATTCGCCGATCTCGAACCGGAAACTCCGGCGGTCGATGCGGCTTCAGCCGAAGAGCACCCCTTCCTGAGCCTCTTGCAGTCGTTCGGCTATACCGAAGACGGGGGACTGAATCTGGCGGTCCCGGAACCGAATATCGCGGCGGTCGAGGAGATCCTGGCTCTTCCCGAGGTCACCGACATCATGCCGGATGAGCTGGAGTTCCGGCTTGGCGTGGTCGAGGAATCGGAGAACAGCTCCAACCCCTTCGAGAGCTACGCGCGCCTCTATCTGCTCAATCGAGAGGCTGAGATCACCGGCGCCGCGGTTTCGCGCGCCAACCTCTCCTTCGACCAGCGACGATTCAACGAGCCGATCGTCTCGGTGGCCTTCAAGTCGGATTACGTGAAGCGGTTCGCGCAGATCACCGGCGACAACACGGGGCGCCAGTTGGCGATCGTGCTCGACGGTAAGGTGCGTTCGGCTCCGGTGCTGCGGGTTCGGATCCCCGATGGCCGGGCCCAGATCGAAGGTGCGTTCAACGCCGATGAGGCGAACGACCTCGCGGTGGTGCTGAGAAGCGGAGCGCTCCCCGCACCGATCAAGATCGTAGAGGAGCGCACGGTCGGCTCGACACTCGGCCAGGATTCGATCGACGCGGGGGCGAGCGCGGGTCTCTTCGGCCTGGCCTTCGTGATCGTCTTCATGTTCGTCTACTACCGTGTCTCCGGTGTGATCGCGAACGCGGTCCTGGTCGTGAACGTCGTTCTGATCCTCTCGGCGCTAGCGATGTTCGGGGCTACGCTCACTCTGCCCGGAATCGCGGGGATCGTGCTTACGATGGGGATGGCGGTCGACGCCAACGTCTTGATCTTCGAGCGGATTCGAGAAGAGTTTCGAACCGGCAAGTCGATCGTGGCCTCGATTCAGACCGGGTACGAGCGCGCCTTCAAGACGATTCTCGACGCGAACATCACGACATTCCTCACCGGTTTGATCCTCTTCTACTACGGCAGCGGGCCGATTCGAGGCTTCGCGGTGACTCTGATGATCGGAATCGTCATGAGTGTGTTCACCGCCGTGTTCTGCTCGCGTATCGCCTTCGACTTCCTGTACAGCACCGGGCGCATGCGGCGCTTGAGCATCTAGAGAGAGCAATCCATGCTGCAGATATTCAAGAACACCGCGATCGACTTCATCGCGAAACGACGTATTGCGTACGGCCTGTCCGCGCTGGTCATTCTGATCGGGATGGCCTCGATCGTCTCGAACGGAGGATTGAAGTACGGGATCGATTTCGCGGGAGGGCTGGCCCTTCGGCTGAGATTCGAATCACCTCCGACCATCGGATCGGTGCGCGGGGCGATCTCTTCGCTCGATATCGCAGGCGCCGAAGTCCAGACGGTCGGGGACGGTGCCGAGATTCTGGTGCGCGTGCCGGTCGAGGGCGTGGAAGGGGGCGACGACCGCAGCGATGAGATCCTCGGCTCCCTCAAGACCCAGATCGATCCCACCGTCTCCGTGCTCTCGGCCGACAAGGTCGGACCGAAGGTGGGGGCCGAGCTCAAGGGGCAGGCGATCAAGGCGATCGTTCTGGCTCTGCTCGCCATCGTGGCCTACATCACGCTCCGTTTTGAGTTTCGCTTCGGAATCGCGGCGATCGTGACACTCACCCACGACGTGCTCGTCGTCGTCGGCCTCCTGATGCTGTTGAACCGAGAGATGAGTCTGCCGATCGTCGCGGCCCTGCTCACGATCGTGGGCTACTCCCTCAACGACACGATCGTCGTGTTCGACCGGATCAGAGAAGACACCAAGCTCATGCGGCGCAGGCCTTACGGTGAGGTTCTGAACGCGAGCATCAACCGAACGCTCAGCAGAACCGTGATCACCTCGGTGACCACCTTGATCCCGGTAACGACCCTGATGATCCTCGGTGGTTCGGTGATCCAGGATTTCGCGCTCGCGCTGCTCATGGGCGTGTTGGTCGGAACCTACTCCTCGATCTTCGTCGCCTCTCCGGTTCTCTTCGAATGGAACGAGCGCAAGCCCCGCGCGGTTGCACCGGTCAAGGCACCGCGGGTGAAGGCCAATGCGTGACCGCGACGTCGTTCCGCTTTGAGTTGGCGGCGTCCGTGGCTTATCTTTGAGGGGGAGGAAGGTGATCCTTCCCTTTGGAGCGACCGTGAGACTGGCCCTACTTTCATCGCTGCTCATTTTGACGGGCGCCTTGGCTGCGAGCGCGCAGGCGCCCGGATCCGCCCGTACGGTTACGCCAGCCGCGCCCACGCGCGGTCGATCCGACGCGGCGGAGAGCTCGACCCGCGAGCTCAGTCCGCGCGCATTGCTGGAGCAGATCGCCACGGCGTGGCGGACCGAGGATCTCTCGTTGCTGCTCAGGGCCTTCGGTGACAGACGTGTGGCGATCGATGTGGGGGGCGCGGCCCGCGCGGGCGAGTACGGGCCGGCGCAGGGCTACTTCTTCTTCAAACGCCTCTTCGACCGTACACAGACCCGGAAGTTTGATCTCAACCGCTATCGGGCGAGCGGAGACGCCCCGCATGCCGTTTTCGACTGGCGCTATGTGGATGAGCGAACTGGAGGCGTGCACCGTTCCCGCCTGGTGATCTCGCTCAGGCGTGAAGCGGGTACCTGGGTCGTCGACGAGATTCGGGCGGCTTCTCGGCGTTGACTCGATCCGGCGCGCGGGCGCTCGTTTCGCAGCCACGGCGAATCCGCCGACCCGCATGACCAGGGCGCGGCATCGATCTGCCCGTGGGATCGTCTTGCTTCGCGCTGGCCCGAAAAGAGGGTACTTGATCAGGGTCCAGGACGACGTTCGAGCACGATGTAGTCGTTCGATCGATGCAGGACCGTTCCGAGCTCCGCGATGTTAGGGCTCACGCGCGATGCCGACTCGGTGCTCAAGACCCAGAGTTCCGCACCCAGGCTGTCGGGGATCGAGACCGATGGCGCCTTCGCGAAGTGAGCCAGGAGCTCTTGCCGCTCGATCAGGTGAGGGGTCTCGTTCCAGTGGCTGTAGTAGGCGCGATGAGGTGTGTGGGCAACGATGACGTTGGCTATGTCGGGATCGTCCGCGAAGACGAATCGGCGCCCCGGTAGCTCCGAGACCGCTTGCACGACCGCGGTCATGCTCGTGGGCCGAACCAGGACGCGACTGTGTCTGACGCCGCGAACGAAGTAGTCGTATGAGAGTCGCGCACTTTCCGGAAGGGAAACCAACACCATCAGAGCGAGAGCTCGCCGGCTCGGCGTCGGCCGAAACCGGATCAGTGACATCGTCGCCAGAATCACCAGAGGCAGCCAGAGCCACCGCCCACCGAGTTGATCGGGCTGCAATGGTGAGTCGAGGAAGCGGAAGTTGTTCAGAATGATGAAGCAGATCAGGACCCAGATGACCACTAGCCGCTCCGCGCGGGATCGCAAGACGCGCCTCCAAGTACCCCGCATCGGGAGGAGCACGATTGGCGCGAGGATCGCGGTCCCCCACACTCCGATGTACTGGGGCAAGTAGGTGGTCGGTGTTCGCCATGCGTACGGGGGATTCCGTACCTGTTCCGCGTGCAGCCGCGCCTCCGGGATCGAGTTGAGGAAGGCTGTGTAGTAGTAGAGCCAGACAGACCCGATCAGGGCGAAGAGCACTCCAGCCACGAGATCGGCCCTGTCGCGTTCGAGGGCCAGCTCGATCGCCAAGAAGGTGCCCCCCAGGCAGAGCAGCATCGATCCGGCCCACGGGTGTGCCCAATAGGTGAGGGTGAAGAGGATTACCGCGGCGGTCCGTCGTCGCTCGGCGAGGGCGAGGCAGGTGGCGATGAAGAACGCCTGGTATATCGCCGCGTAGGAGTGCACGATCGTCGTGAAGATCCCTGGAGAGTAGTGCTTCGGGACGGTCGGTCTGACCCGGTCCGCCAGCCATCCGAAGAGCTGCAGGCCCTCGCCGCCCCCTCCCGCGAAGATCGGATCGAAGGAACGGTGTAGCTCCAGCATCGCGCCATGTGTCGATGTGAAGATCCACCCGAGTCCGCTCCCCAGCGCCACCCAATAGAAACACCAGCGGGCGGCGCTCGGGTTCTCGCCGACACAGAGCCGAATCAGTCGCCACGCCAATGCCAGCGCAATCGAGCCTCCGACGATCCGCCCCCCCCACAGAATCCAGACCGGTTCGATCCCGGTCCACCGCCAGATCCAGCCGATCGCGGTGAAAATCAGGCTGACGTAAACGGCAGGCGTATCGGGGTCTTCCGAGAAGGGGTTTCCGTAGGTAAAGCGGTTCCCGCCCTCGATGATTTCGAGCGACTTGGCGGTGTAGACGAGCTCGTCACCCTGGCAGAAACCGGAGAAGACATGGTCTTCGGGGAGCCCGATCCAGCCGGTCGCGACCAGCGCGGTGGCGAGCCAGGGAATAACCAGGATTCCGATCAGGACGGAGCGGGGCGGCGACATCGCGCGATTCTGCCAGCCGTTACGGTGCGGATGCAAGCGAGGCTCCCGCTGTACGGGGGCGGTTTCCGGCCGGCTATCGGAGGAGCGCTTCGATCGTGCGCCGCGCTTTCCACCGATGCTCGATCGCAGCTCCCGCATCGTCGCGCAGCAGGCGCAGGATTGTGTCGACACTGTGGCGCACGTCGTGCTTGCGCGAGACTTCATCCCGAGCGGCCAGCGCAATCTCCCGGGCACGGTCCGGGTTGCGCAGAAGCTCGAGCATGGCGCCCGCCAGTGCTTCGCAATCTCCTGGCGCAACCAGCAAGCCGGTCTCGCCATCGCGAATGGTGTCACGCACTCCGCCCACGGCGGTGGCGATTCGTGGCGCCCCTTGCACCGCGCTCTCCAGAAGAACCAGAGGCAAGCCTTCCCTCTTCGACGACAGGACGAAGAGATCGGCGGCACGCAACACGGTAGAGGGATCCGCGAGATGGCCAAGCCAACGCACGCTGCCCGCGGGGAACCTCCGCTGGGAAACCGACTCGAGCGAAGCGCGCAGAGGCCCATCGCCGGCCACGACGAGCAGGGCCCGAGGAAGCGCCTTGCGCACCCGCGCAAACGCCCGCAGCAGCAGGAAGGGGTCCTTCTCCGGGACCAACGCCCCGACACTCGAGATGATCGGAACGCGCGGTGGCAAGTCGAGTTGCGCCCGAGCCAAGGTCGGTGTGCGTAGATCGTCCTGTACCGACACGGGATTTGGCACGTGCAGGATCTTTGAAGCCGGAATCCCCTCCTCGGCCACCAGCCACTCTCCCATGGCGGCGCTGACGACCACCACTCTCGATGCGAACCGCGCCAGGATTCGATTGAGCCAGAGACGACGCCGGCGACGGACGGGCCAGATGGTGTGCTGCGTCGAGAGGATGGTCCGCACGCCCGCCAGCCAGGCGGCGGGAATGGCGAGGGTGTTCGCGCGATCCAAATGGCTGTGTACCACCTCGCAGCGGCTTCCGCGCAACCAACGAGCCAGGCCGATCACGGCGCCGACTCCCCCCCGCTCGAAGCGCGCAATTCGCTCGGCGGCCAGGCCCAAGTGTCGCGGTAGGGGCCCGTCGGCTCCAACTCCGGCGAGATAGACCTGGACACCGCGTCTTTCGAGCTCTCGGGCTTGGCGTTGAACCACGATCTCCGCCCCTCGATCCGCCCGAAAGTCATTCGTGATGATCGCGTAGCGCAGGGGGCCGTCGCTTCGTTTTCGAGGGCAAGACTCCGGCAAGGAGCTTCGTCCGCTCAGGTGTGGAGCTACCACGCCTTGCGCTCCAGAGCCAGGACCCTGGGTGCACTGGTAGCACGCTTGTCGCGGGGCAAACCCAATTCGATGATCAGCATGCCCATGAGACAAAGCAAGAGCGCGCCGTCGTAGTTTGCGTGGGTCAAGTCGATAAACATGCCTTGCACCAGGAAAAGGGTGATGCCTCCCATCAGAAAGGCAATCCGGCCCCGCCCCCACCGGTTCGTGCGTTTCGCTCTTTGCCAACCCTGCCGTAGCAAGTAGCCGATCGCGAAGAAGAGAGGGGCCAACGCAACCAGGCCGGAATCCACCGCCGTGGTGATGTAGGTGTTGTGGCTGATCAGCCGTTGCGGGTTGGCGAGCGCAGAGTGATAGGTGTTGTTCAGCGCGTTGAAAGCGCCCATGCCCTGGCCGCGCCCCGGGCTCTCACTGATCATCTGTAGCCCTCTGTCCGCCAGAGCGAGGCGAGCATAAATGGTGCCCTGATCATGAACGCGTTGCTGGGCCTTCTCGAGATGCCTAGCCGTTCCGACGAGCAGGGGGCCGACGAAGAGCACCGCGACCATCAATACCTTGACCATCACGGAGAGGCGGCGCGTGACCGACAGAAGTACGAGGTGGCCGGCAAGCGTCGCTACCCACGGCCCCCGGGTCATGCAGAAGAAGAGACAGAGCGCTGACCAGGTCATCAGGGCGGTCGCGCCCGGGGCTGTCTTCACCTCGAGCAATCTGCGGTGCGCGAACAGGGACGCCAGGCCGGCGACGCCACCAAGTGTGGCGGGATTGGCGAAGGGACCGGCGGCCCGACGCAGGCCGCCACTATGCCAGACCTGGTAGGTTTCATCGTTGCCACCGCCAAGATGAACCATGATGTTCTGCTCGAGGTTGAGCAAGACCTCCGCGATTCCCAAAGCCCCGCCCAACGCCAGAACGGCGATGACCGCTCGCATGAGATCATCCATCTGCTCGCGCCGGCACACTGTCGCAAGGGTCAGGAGATACAGGAAGAAGGGCACCCAGACCCCATTCAGCGCGAGCCGCCCTGCTTCAGCGATCCCCGCCGGAGAGTCCCGGATCGATAGTGTTCGTAGTAGGACGTAGAGCGCCAAGCCGGCTGTCGGCAGCAGGAAGGTGGCATTCGAGCGGAGGCGGACGCCGCACTCGAAGAGGCGAGGAGCAATGGCGACGATGGCGAAGAGCAGCAGTATGCGCTCGGCGTTGAGGTCAGGCACTCCGGCCGGTAGGTTCACTTTGATGAAAAAGCGCAGAATGGGAGCTGCCGCGAACCACAGTGCTAGCGGATACCAGGCGGGGCACAGAAGGGCGACTGCGTAGGTCGAAACGAACAGTACGCCGAGAGCGACAAGACCGCCCATGGGTGACGACAATCCAAACCCGAGCAGCGCCGATGCTAGCAAGAGCAGCGAAGTTCCTCGCTGGTCTCGTAGCGTGTGGGTCATCGCGTGGGGTCGCACCGGCTCAAGGGAGAGGGGTTCCGCGCACGTTCACGCCCGGCATCCGGCGCGCCCGGAGTTGGACGTGCCGGCAGCTGTGCATGGGGCCGGCCCCACATCGACCGGTACTCCTTGGGCCGCGAGCAGCGCGAGTGCCAATGCTGGAGAGCTCTGGGACATCATCGCCCGTGCCCGCGCTCCTCCCCGGAGCTGCATCTCCTTGACCCGGGGGGGCGTCAGCGCACGACGCATGCTCGCCGCCAAGGCCACCGGATCCTTGCCAGCTTCCAGAAGCTCCATGGCACCATCGGGCATGTTTTCTCGGTAGCCCGGCAGATCGGTTGCCACGACCGGAATGTCCGCCGCCAACGCTTCGTAGATCACGCGGGGAAAACCTTCGGCGTAGCTGGCGCAGACCAGCAGATCGGCCCCGGCGAAACGCTGGTGCTTCTCGTCGGGATCGCCGACGTATCCGGTGAACTCGCATGCGCCGGGCGCAGGCAAGAGACCCCTCGCCAACTCCTCGAGCTCCTCTTTGTGGGAGGAGGCGGAGGTCCCGACCAGGACGAGACGAGCGCCGGCATGCGATGCTCTGAGCTCCGCCACCGCGGCAATGATGGTATCGATGTTTTTGCGGGGCACCAGGGCTCCGACGTGCAGAATGGTTGGGGAGGACCGCGGCGGCTCCTCGCGCTTCGCACGTAGCTGCCGCACTCTCTCGGAGTCGAAACTGACGATGGGGGGAGAGTGTTTCGTGATCCCAGGCAGGTGACCGAAGGTCGCCAGTAGATCGGGACCATCCACGGTTCGCGCTGGAGCGAAAGCGAGTGCGCTCAGCTCAAAGACCTTCTGCCCCAACTCCTTGATCCACGTCGCCAGAGCGCGCACCCCCTTCTGTTCCAGCGGATCGTAGCTGCGACGATGAAGACGCGCGGCGCAGTGCGCGACAAAGGGGACACCATGGATTCGGGCCCAGACCAGCGCGCCAAAGCCTCGATAGGAGGGAGTGTTGATCAACGCCGCGTCGGCAACACGCAAATGCGTGCGAATCGTGTTCAGCTGGCGGGCGACTCGCTGTACGGAGCGCAAGAAGCCATCTTGTTTGGTGAAGTCATCGGGGATGGGGACGAAATCGACGCGGGGTGGAAGAGGGTGACGGTAGCCGGAGAGTTGGTCCCGCAGACTCGGGTCCCCCGAGCCCAATACGGGCTGAATGACCGTCGTCTTTTCGAAGGGGATGGAGATATCGCGAATATAGTCGTGACATTCTGCCTTGATCCGAAGGCTTCCGTCGACGTTCTCGACAGCAACGGACCGACCCACGATAACCAGGTGGCGACAATGTCGCTCGAGCTTGGATCTCATCATCATTCCCTTGTATTCCGGCTGAGCTGACCATGAATGCGCGCCCGATCGATGTCCAGCGCGCGCTTCAGACCAACAAACCACTGCGCGAGGCTACGAGGCCAACCATAGATTGCAGTGGCCCACAGCGCCCACGCTGGACCCCAGACGAGTACAATAATCGAGACGCCCCACAACCAAACTTCGTAGTAGAGATTGAGCTCGCGCCATAGAACAACGATTGAAGTGCGCCACCAGCGTGGTCGCGCCTCATCGATCCCTTGCCGGAGATCGCGCAGAGGGTCTTTGATCAGCTCTCGGCGCCATTGGGTGAGGTAGCGACCAAAGATGAAGGCGGAGAGAGCGGCGAAAGCAGCCAGCCAGACCTGGTCGGGAGCCGTGCCCGTGCGAATCGCCCCGATCGCCAGTCCGACCACAATCAAATTGAACTGCAGTCGATCGAGCCCGATCTCGAGCCACGCGCCGTGTACCGTCCCTTCCCCCGCGAGGCGCGCAACTTCACCGTCCGCATAGTCGAGCAGCATGGATAGGTGCAGAAGACACACCGCGACCAGAGAGATCGATGCCTCCCCGAGCGCGAGACCAAGGGCGGCCCCGGCCCCCAGGAGAAAGCCGATGCAACTGATCGCGTCGGCGGAGAATCCCCAGCGGTGCAGATAAGGAGCCAGGCGGTATGCGGGCGCGCGATAGAGGGCCTTGAGCAGAGGATAGTGATTGTGAGGGAAGCACCGTGCGTCGATGTGAAACTTCGGGGAAGATCGAACTCGGCGCCCGCCGGGTTCCCCGTTGCGGCAAGCCGGCGCCCCGGTGACGGAGCCATCGGTGCCCGCGCTCGGGAGGGTGCTCTGCCTCATGGGGATTCGGTCCCGTCGCCCGACGTAGAAAAGGGAAGCGTCCCCGTTCCCCCCGCTTGACCTGTCTGAATGGACCACATATTCGCGTCGGCGGGGCGCGCGAACGGAGCACTGGCGAGGGCAGAGTCGCTAAGGAAGAGCTCGGACCAGCGTTCGAAGAAGAGCCCCAAGGCACGAAGCAGGGGGCGATAGCCACTAGGAACCCCCCGATCCACGGCACCGCGGAACCCCTGAGCGAATGCAGCATAGGCCTCGGCGTACGGTGCCATCGGCGAGCAGTCTTCGACGGCCCGGTCCACCAAATCGTAGAAATAGGGCGAAACGAGATGTCCGTAGTGTTCCCCCGAGACCTCGCGACGCAAATCTCCGGCCTTGGTGTGCACCACTACGGGATCGCCGATGGTGATGGCATCACCCTTGAGCGCGATAAGGCTCTGCAGGATGTAGCCGCCCCAGATGTCATCGAAGCGCCAGAGCGAATACCGATCCATGATCTCGATATTCTGTGGGACTTGTGTAACGATCGGCGCGATCTCGCGTGTGAAGCCGAAGTTCATACCGCAGAACGGGAATTTGCTGTCCTAGATCCGCAGTGTGGGCTCGCGCAGCCTCACCATCGCCTCTTCGCCAGAATAGTGTTGCTGTGCGTAGCGATCCACGGCATTGAAATCGAGGTGTCGACTCCAGAGCCCGTGGTTGCACACCACTCGCCCTTGCGTCATTCGGCGTTGGATTCTCTTCTCGAAGCGCTCCTCGTAGGGATAGCCCCGCGCATAGCGGGATGGAGGTAGATCCAGAGCGGCAATGGTGTTGTACCATCCGGCACAAGACTCCGTCGGGAGATCGATATGGCGCCCGAGACCACCATGAGCCTGAAGATAACCGGACGGAACGATGCAGTCGTCGTCCAGTGTCAGGATGACTTTATATTCCTCACGCCATGCTAAATAGAAACCGAAATTGCGACAAGCCGCGCCGCCACGCGGGATCAGATCCCGATCAGCGCCCATGATTCGATCTTGCGACTGGTGGTCAAACACCTTCATGTTGGGCCTAAAAGGCACGATCCGCCCATGAGCCCGGTCCTCGACGACGATGAGGTCTACCTCGGCTGGAACGTGGCGAAGGTAGTCTTCGCGAACTTCCCTGACCGACGGGATTACCAGGCAGACGCGACCTGGATCGGATTCTGTGTACATTCCAGGTGTTTCTCCGAGCTCTTACGGAAGACAGTGTTTCGTGGGTACTCTTTGAGGTCGAACCCGCGGCAGTATCCGCAGAGATGCGGAAAGCGTTCCCGGGCGAAGGAGCGACGAACGCGTCGCATGTGTTTCGAGTTCCAGATCTCGTCCAGGCTGGAGTGGTTCAGATCTCCCACCGGAAAGGCACTGGCGCAGCAAAGGCATACGATTCCGCTCTGGTTGATGCTCAACTGTCCGATCCAAGGCGCCACACATATCCCCCGGGCCGTCTTGAACGGGAGAACTCTCCTCTGCAAGTAGCGTGAGCTGGTGTTGTTGACCAGTTGCGCCAGCGCATTGGGGTTGCCCAATCGCTCCACCAAACTGCCGTGCTCGATCTCAATGCCGAGATCGGCGGCAATGGCTTGGATCTCCGGCAAGCGTTCGATGAACCTCTCTCGCACACTGGGATGCGCCTGCCGACTGTAGTTGAAGCCGTAGTCTCGGTCCTTGGCTCGAATCGTAGTGCGCTTTCGGGGCTGAGGCCTGAGGCGCATGAACTGGACGATCCTGATGCCACAGTCGTGAGCGCGATGCAGGAAGGCGTCGATTTCGTCCAGATTGTCTTCCATTACGATGTAACTGAACCAGAGATCGGCGGGGCGATCCGTTCTCTGAGTGCGCTCGACGAGATAGGCGACGTTGTCCAGCACCCGTCCGAATTCCCGTCCCATAATGTTGGCGTAAGTAGGCGCCGTGCCTGCGGGAATAGAGAAGCGGATCGAAAGGCGTGTTCGGGCCAGCAAGTCGGCTCGCTCACGGGTCAAGAAGAACCCTGTCGTGTTCATGTGGATCACGAAGTCGTGCTCCAACGACTGCCGCACGAAGTAGTCGAGATCGCCCAGAAGGGGGGCGCCATAGCCGTGAATCCCCAGAACCTCGAGATTCGGAAATGCGGGCTCGACCTTGGCCAAGAGCTCCCTGGAGATCCGCTCCGGTCGGCTCGGCTCGAACTGACACATCGCGCAGGTCAGAGGGCAACCTCGAACCGTCTGCAGAAAGATCACAGCCGGACCCGACTGGAGCTTCTCGCGCCGTTGGTCGAGCTCTCGGAGGAGCTTTGTCAGTTCGTGGTTCATGCGTGATTCCGTAGCGCCTGCACGCCGCTCTTCCCTTTGTACATGGGTGGGAATTCGACCGCGCGAGCAACAACTTGAGCGGCCAACGCAGGGCTTTCGCCGGGATCGACGTTAATCCGGGCTCGTGTTCATCGCCCGAAGACCGATCAACCAGCAAAGCGACTTCAACACCAACGTGAGAAAGAGAAGACAACGATCGCGCGTCCCTTTTTTTGCCTGATCCATATCGAGCGCACGGGAGGAAGCACGCTCAGCGGCCTACTCAAGAACGCCTTCCCTGGCTTCCTGACCGTGCGCCCCTGGTACTACTGGGCCAACGATCCGCTGCACTGCCTCCCCCCGGAGGAGCTTGGCGCAATCCTACGTTGGCTGCCCAAGACGCCGGGGATCGGAGGCCACACCACACGCCCATGGCTCGATTACGGCGGCGTGCTTGGTCGCCAGCCTCGCTACCTGACCTTCCTGCGCGATCCGGTCCAGCGCTACCTCTCGCATCTGAACTACCAGCGCTTGCGCATGGGCGTTCCCTGGACCCTCGAGAGCTTTCTCGGCGAGCCGCGTTTCGCGAACTACCAGACCACCCGCCTGGCGGGAGGACCCGACCTGGATCTGGCCCGACGCTTCCTGGAGGGACCCTTGGCCTTCGTTGGTCTCACGGAGCGCTTCGACGAGTCTCTCATCCTGCTCCGGCGGTGGCTGGGCGCCGACGATCGCTGCTTCCAATACGAGCGCTACACCGGCATCCACGAAGAGGCGTGCCCACGCATTCGCCACGCCGACCTTGGGGAGGAGATGCTGGAGCGCGTCCGCTCCGTGAATCGCCTCGATCTGGCGCTCTATGAGCACGCAAAACAAGACTGCTTCTCTCGCCAACTCAGCGAGTACGGAGGTGATCTCGGCGAGGAATTGGCTCAGTTTCGAGAGCGCAATCGGAGTTTTCGCTATTCCGGATGGCGGAGGTTCATCCGGGCACGCCATGAGCAGCTTTTTCGCGTTGGGCTCGAGCCCACCTTGCATCGTCGCTTCGGTGTCGCTCGGCCGGGGATGGAAACCCATGATTCGCACGGCTCGGGCACGCATTCGGCGGCGAATCCTGATCCTGCTGTACGGTAGCGGTTTCCGGCCAGATATCGGATGATCGCTTCGATCGTGCCCGCGGATCGTTCGCGCGCCGATCGCTGAACCGCTCTATGGAAAACCGCTCCGATCGCGGTCCCGGCTACGGCGTCGGGGCCGTGCTTCTGCTCTTGGCGCTCTTCCCCTCGGCATGGCCGATGGGGATCCCCGTGGCCCTGGCCCTCGTGGCCGCCCTGGGATGGATCGGTCCGCTCCATCGGCTCGGCTTGACGCGGCCCACTTCGCTGACCGCGCTGGCGCTCGCCATATTGGGCGTGGCGTTGCCCGAGCCGGAGTCGCCCAGCACGCTCGACCGGATCGACCCGATCCTCGAAGATGTCGTTCTTCGGTGCGTCGAGGATGCCGAATGGGTGGCCTCGGATCCCTGGCTGCGTGAGTCGGTCGCGACCGGTTCTCGGATCGCCGCCTTCGAGCATCTGGACGCGCTGATGCCGCCAGCGACCCGCGACGACGCGGTGGGGGCGGTGGTGAGGGCGGCGGATGGGGAGCTCGTGGCCTGGGCGGGATGGACCCCCGCGGCCTATGGCGGTAGGGGCGAGTCGATCCCCGAAGAGGGCACTAAGATCGCCGTTTGGCTGGATGAGCCATACACACTAGTTCGCGCGGTGGCTCCGATCGAAGGGGGTGGGGCTGTCGTCGTGGGCCGACCCCTGGCGGTGGTGGAGCCTCTACTCAGAGGGGGGATCCGTCCGGCGGTGCCTCCCGTGGAGGGTCTGCGCTTCCACGATACCCTCGTGACCTACGATCCGAACGCCATCGCCGTCGATCTCGACGGAGGAACCGGGACGCCCCTCGCCACACTCAATGTCCCACCCTCGGCCCCTCCACTACCGGGCGGCGCGCGCCGGGTCGGCGTGTTGGCGGTCGGACTGATCGCGTCGCTCTGCCTGGCGATCCCCCCTCTTCGCCGCCGAGACGGCCTGAGGGGCTGGATGCTCGGCTGCGGAATTCTCTTCGTTGCCCGTTTTCTGCTTCTCGATGTGCCGATCCTGGGGGAGGCGGCCCGCGATCCGGCCGAGTTCGCCGTTCTGCTCTCATCCGAGCTCCCGGCCGGTTTGGCAACGATCTTGGCCAGCCCAGGCGACGCGGCACTCACCTTTCTCGCGCTGAATCTCGCGCTCGCCCTGGCATTCAGGAATTCCTCCCGCTGGATTCGCAGGCGGGATCGAGCACTGCCGGCGTTGCTGGCGCTCCCAGCCGCGGGTTTGACCGTCGTCGCCGCGGTGCTTTGGACTGAATGGACCGCCGCGTTCGCGGAGGCGGCCGGTCACCCTCCCTTCGTCGACCTGACCACCCTGGGCGATCCCGCGGTGCTCTCGGTCGCCGTCTCGGTGGTGCTTCTCGGTTCCGCGTTCGTCATGACCACAGCCGGCTGTGGAGTCGTCTTCCTCTCCGCCCTTCCGGGCGCAACCAGGCGCCGTCTGCCGCGCCTCGTTCCAGCCGCCCTGGTCGCCCTGGCATGCGCCCCGCTTTCCTCCGCGGGGTGGCTGCTCGCGGCCACCACCGCCGCCTTGACCGGCAGCGCCAATGCCTTCGTGCGCCGGAGAAGTGTCGTTGGACCGTGGCTGGTCGCGGTCGTCGTATTGATCGGCCTGGCCAGCGCGGCGGTTCTCAAGGAGCAGCAGCGAAAGGACTTCCAGTTTTTCGCCGAAGAACAGGCGCGGCGCTGGTCTCACCAGCGGGAGGGGTACGAGCTCTCGATCCTCGAGTCCGCCGTGTCCGACATGCTGGCAGATGGCCGGATCCAGCGCGTCATCGAGGGCACTGCGGCCCGGGGTCAGGCTGCATTCCACGCCTGGCTCGCTTCCGGGCTGAGCGGTGGCCGGCGCCCGTGCAGGATCGAGATCCTCGACCCGGAGGGCAGGCTGTTGTCCCGTTTTCGGGTCGATATGCCCGGAACGCTTGGGCTCGTCTCGATCGGTTCGCCGGCCACGGCCGCCGGAGAGGAGATCTCGGTGCGCCGCGTGCTCCGCAAGATCGGGTCGCGTGAATGGGAGATGTTGGTGGCGACCGCTCCGATCGAGACATCGGTCGGGGAAGGGCGACTCTCGGTCACAATCCTCCCGGATGGGCCCGCATTGGTTGGGACCGGCACGGGAGAGCTCAGCCGGCGACTCTCTCGCTGGGGCGCCGATCCGGTCGTGCTCCGCTACCGCAACGGTGTTCTGGTCGATTCGAACGCACCCGATGCTCCGATCGGCGACCTGCTTCCGGAAGAGACGCGAGGGCTCTTCACCGGCGGCGGAGCTTTGCCGGGGGGATGGCGCGACGCGATGCTCGGGGATCGAGCCTATCGCCTACACTGGTCTCTGCAGCCGAGCGGCGAAGTGCTGGGGCTCGGTCTGCCGGTCGGACCGCACCCCGACCTTGCCGCCCTCGCCCTCGATGCCGTGGCGGTTCACGGCTGCGTGCTCTTCGCCTTTTGGCTTTTGATCGCTCTGGCCGGGGGTTGGGCGCGGCGGATACCGCACCTGCTCGGCCAGTTCCGCGTTCGCCTGATGCTGGCGATCGTTGCGGTGGCTGTCTTCCCGATCGTCTTCTGGGGCACGGCGGGCGTGCAACAGCTCACCCGGGAGCGGGATGACGCGCTGCGCACAGATCTGGAGCACCAGGCTTCTCTCGCCCTCGGAGCGCTTGAGCTCGATCTGGAGCTGGAGCTGGCCCGCTCCCTCTTGCAGGAAAGCGAAGCGCTGGTCGATTGGCTCGCGGCGGGCGCGGAGGCCCCGGCTCCCTGGGGGATGGTCGAGGGCGAGCTACCGGCCGGCACCAACGGCCAGCCCCGACTTGCCGGCTCGCGGATCTACGACGCCAGCGGCATCGAGCGTGCCCGCTCCGGGAGAACCGCGTCCGTGCCGTGGGAAGTGCTGAACTCCGTCTTGGAGAACGGAGAAAGCCGCACCTTCTATCAGGAGCTCGACGGAGAACCCGCGCTGGTTCTCGTCAGCCCCCTCCCCGCCCGCGACGGCCGCCTGACCGGCTGTACGGTCGGCTACAGGGCCCTCGGGCGTCAAACCTGCGAGCGCCTGCACGCCCTCGTTCTCAACGAAGTGCGAGTCTACGGGCGAGAAGGTTTGGCCGGCACGTCACGACCCGAGCTCGTCGCGGCGCGCCTCGTGCCGGAGCTTTTGCCGAGCAAGGTCTGGCGGGCGCTGCTCGGTCGCGGCCGACCGGGGCTGATCACCTCGGAGCTCGAGAGCCTCGGAGAGCGCCTGACGGTCTTCAGGGCGCTGCGTCTCGACGACGTCATCGTCGTGGGCGCATTGGCGGTCTCATTGCCCCACTCCGGCCAGCTCGGAGAGAGCCGCGAAGCCGCCCGTTCGATCTCACTCATCATCAGCCTCTCGCTCGTCTGGCTCGGGCTCGCCGTCTCCGCGGGTCTGATCCTCTCTCGCAGAATCAGCGATCCCCTCCAACGGCTCATCCACGGGACGGCGCGCATCTCCGCGGGCGCCTTGGGCGAAGAGGTGGAGGTGCAGGGCCGGGACGAGCTGGCCCGCCTGGTGACGGCGTTCAACCGCATGTCGCGATCGCTCGCCGAGAATCGCGACGAGCTCGAGGCGCAGCGTAGCGCCCTCGAGGCGATCATCGAGCACCTCGAGGCGGGAGTCGTCTCGGCCGACGCTGGAGGACGGATCCGCCTCTCGAATCGCGCGGCGCACACCCTTCTAGGCCAGGGCCGGCCCCTCGTGGGAGGGATCGAAGCCGCTCTCGGCCGCAGCGATCTCACCGGTGTCGACGCATTGATCGAGGCCTTTCGCCGCACCGGAGCCGTGTCGAAGGAGATCCCCTTCGGTGAGGACAGCACCCTGCGTGTCTCGTTGACTCGGATCGGTGACTCGGGACCCGGGGGTCGCGTGCTGCTGGTGGCCGAGGATCTCACCGATTTGATCCAGTCTCAACGGATGCTCGCCTGGGCGCAGATGGCGCGGCAGGTCGCCCATGAGATCAAGAACCCACTCACCCCGATGAAGCTGCAGGCCCAGAATCTGCTTTACGCCTACGACGATGACCGGCGCTCCGAGGATTTCGGGCGCACCCTTCGAGAGAGCGTGGGCGTGATAGTGGAGCAGATCGAGCGCCTGCGCCGAATCAGCGGCGAATTCAGCCGAATGGCGCGGCCGGAGACGGTGGGCCGAAGCGCGATCGATCTTGGTGACGCTGTGTCGGATGCCCTGCGAATCTATGAGGGCGCGTCGGAGCAGGTGGTGGACCTATCGGTGAAGGTCGAAGCGAAGACCGCGCCGGTTCGCATCGCGCGTGAAGACGTTGCTCGCCTCGTGCTGAACCTGGTGGAGAACGCCCGCGACGCGATGGCCGCCCAAGGCGGCGGCCAGGTGAGGGTGGAGGTGCGATCGACGGAGATCGGCGGTGAGGTGTCCGGCGTGGAGCTGCGCGTTTCGGACGACGGTCCCGGCATATCGCCGGAGGTTCGCCAGAAGCTCTTCGAGCCGTACTTCTCGACCAAGACCTCGGGGACCGGGCTCGGGCTTTCGATCGTGAAGAAGATCGTGGACGAGTGTGGAGGGCGGATCTTGGTGGAGCCCGCGTTGGAGCGGGGTACGGTATTTCGTGTTCTGCTCCCTGCGGCTACGGCTCCCGTTCGATCCGGAGGCGAGCCTCTTCGGCGGCCGGACTCTCGGGATGATCGATGATCAGCCGGCGAAGAGCGTCTTGCCGCTGCTCCGGGTCGTTAAGCAGGAGCGCGCGCGAGTAGAGCAGACGGGGCAGATCGGGACCGGGACCCAATGTGCCGATGATCCGATCCAACAGGGCAGCGCCCGCGAGGGGATCACCCGAGTCGCGGCGAGATTCCGCCCCGAGAAGCGCCGCTTCGATCCGAATCTCAGGCAAGGTCTCGACGCACTTCTCGTAGAGTTCGGCCGCCTCTTCGTGGCGGCGGGCGAGACGGTGTCTCTCGGCGCCCAGGAAAGGTTCGAGAACGCCCGCGGTGTCGGGCGCGGAGGCGAATCCCAACTGCGTCAAGAGGAAGGCGCGCTCGAGGGCATCGTTGGCGGCGGCGCTCTCGGCGGAGACGCGAACGAGCGAGCGGAAGCGGCGGGCGGCGTCGACGGAATCGCCCGCGTGCAGGCGCGCCTCGGCGGCCATCAGAAGTGCGTTTGCCCGCGACTCGGGCGCTGTGTCGGCGGCGGAGGCCAACGATTCCGCCTCCGCGAAAGCCTCGGCATGCTCGCCGAGCGCAAGATGGCATTCGATCAGATCTCGGACGGCCTCGGCCCGTGCTCTCGCGAGCAGCTCCGCACTGTCCCGCGCGCGGCGAAGAAGGGGCCGGGCATCGAAGGGTCGACCCGATTCGAGAGCGAGTCGGCCGGCGAGAGCGGCATGCTCGCCCTTTATCTCTCTATTGGCGGCGACGATCCCCTCGAGCGCGTCGCTCGCGGCGTCGATCCAGCCAAGATCGAGCATGACGCGCGCATGACGCAGCAACACATTTCTTCTTCTCGGGCCGCTCGGCAGAAACGATCGCGCCCGCTCCATTGCCTTCGTCGCCCATTCCCCGCCGCCCCGGCGGGCATACGCCTCCGCTGCCTCGAGCAGAGCGGCCAGTGAATGGGGAGGCAGCCATTCGACGCTCTCCAGATGGCCGAGCGCCACCTGCACATCTCCTCGCCCCAGCGCCAATCGTGCCGCGAGGGCCGCCCCCTCCCCCGGAATCGATGCTACCGCCGGCAGATCGATTCGACCGGGCGACTGCCGTTCCAGAGCAAAGAGCTCCGAGCGAAGACTCGAGGCGGTCCTTTCATCCCAGGCGTTGACCAACTCCAATGCAGCCGCCTCGATCTCACCGCGACGCGCCAGCAAGCGCGCCACCTCTCGTGCATGGAGGCGGTCGTCGCCAAAAGCCCCGCGTGCGTTGAAATAGGTCTGAAGTGCGTCATCGGAAAAGCCGTGGCGCGTCATGATGCGGGCCATCCGTCCCTGGGCGGAGGCCGATCCGCGCCGCCCCACGCCCCGGATCGTCTTCAGCGCCGCCTCGGGATCGCCAGCCCGCATCTGTAGTTGCGCCATTGCGTCGCATGCAGTGGGGTTCGACGGATCGATCGCGAGCCAGCGCTGGAGCAGATCCCACTGCGCCTTCGTGTCTTCGGCGGCGCGGTGAATTCGCAACAACGCGGCCCCAACCCCTTTGTCGGGACCGAAGTGGACAAAGAGCGATTCGACCCGCGCCGCCGCAGCTTCGAGGCGGCCGTTCACCTCCAGCGCGCGGGCCTCCCGCAGACCTAGAGCGGGAGATTCCGGCGGGATGCCCAAGGCCACGATGACCAGCCAGGCGCCGGCGGTCACGGTCGCCCTCCGCGCTCCGCGAGCGCCCGGAAGTAGGCCCGAACCAGCGGGGCGTAGCTCGCCGGGTAGCGCTCGT
>NYZA01000238.1 GCA_002686955.1 Gemmatimonadota bacterium | reverse complement strand
AGTGGTGCTACGTCGCACAAGGCGAAACGGTGGGAAGTGCCGGCAGGGCAGGGAGATGTGCGGTCGCAGCAGGAATCTCGTGAGATTCCGGGCTAGGAGGACGATGATCGATCGCATCGCTACACCAGTCCTTTCGATGTTGGTGCACTTCTCTTATCCTCCGGCGATTCTACCTCACTGCCTTCCGCACAGGAGATTGTCGCTCATGACCAGCATCGAATCCATCCACGCGCGCGAAATCCTCGATTCCCGTGGGAACCCGACGATCGAGGTCGAAGCCATCCTTCTCGACGGCTCCCAGGGGCGCGCCGCGGTCCCTTCCGGTGCATCGACTGGAGAGCACGAGGCCGTCGAGCTGCGCGACGGTGATGCGAGCCGCTACCTCGGCAAGGGTGTGCGCAACGCGGTCGACAATGTAAACGAGAAGATCGCGTATGAGCTGGCCGGTGAAGAGGCGCTCGACCAGGTGGCGATCGACCGGTTTCTCTGCGAGCTCGACGGCACGCCGAACAAGGGCTCGCTCGGGGCGAACGCGATCCTCGGCGTTTCGATGGCGATCGCACGCGCCGGGGCGGACGCGACCGGCCAGCCCTTCTATCGCTATCTCGGCGGCGCAGGCGCCCACGTGCTCCCGGTTCCGATGATGAACATCATCAACGGGGGCGCCCATGCCGACAACAACGTCGACATTCAGGAGTTCATGATCATGCCGGTGGGGGCCGCCGGCTTCGCCGAAGGGCTGCGCTGCGGCGCCGAGGTCTTCCATTCCCTCAAGAAGGTGCTCAAGGGCAAGGGACTGAACACCGCCGTGGGCGACGAAGGAGGATTCGCTCCGGATCTCGGCTCGAACGAAGAGGCTTGTGAGACGATCATCGAGGCGATCGGCGGTGCCGGTTACACACCCGGAAGCGATGTCGTGCTCGCGATCGATGCGGCGTCGAGCGAGCTCTACTCGAACGGGACCTACACGCTGGGGGCGGAGGCCGAACCGGAGAAGAACGCCGCGGCGATGGTCGATTTTTACCGGTCCTTGGCTGAAAAGTACCCCATTGTCTCGATCGAAGACGGCCTCGACGAAAACGACTGGGACGGCTGGAAAGAGCTCACCGCCGCTCTCGGAGACCGCGTGCAGATCGTTGGCGACGATCTCTTCGTAACCAACACTGAACGTCTTGCGCGCGGCATCGCCGAGGGCATCAGCAATTCGATCCTGATCAAGGTGAATCAAATCGGCACCTTGACCGAGACATTGGAGGCGATCTCGATGGCCCATCGGGCGGGGTTCACGACCGTGATCAGCCACCGCTCGGGTGAGACCGAGGACACGACGATCGCGGATCTGGCCGTGGCCACCAATGCCGGCCAGATCAAGACCGGATCGCTCTGTCGAACCGACCGGATCTGCAAATACAACCAGCTCCTTCGCATCGAGGAAGAACTGGGCGATGCGGCCGTGTACGCGGGAGCGGGCACTCTGGCGAAACTCGTTCGCTCCTGATACCAAGAAAAGAACTTCTGGGAGTACGCGCGGGAGGATTCGATGGATAAGCGGATAGTTCGGGATGGACAGAGATTCCAGCGGCCCGACTCTCGCCCGATCTTTCGAAGCCGCAAGAAGGTTCTCACGATAGCGCTCGGCCTCTTCTGGGTCCTTCTCATCGCCCAGCTCGTGGGCGGGCGCCAGGGGCTGCTGCGACTCGCCCGCGTGAACAACAAAATCGAGCACCGAATCGCCGCGCTGAGCTCCAAGGAGGTTCGAGTCGAGGCGATGGAAGAGAAGATCGAAGCGCTACGCAACGATCCGATCGCCCAAGAAGAGGTGGCTCGAACCGAGCTCGGGCAGGCAACTCCGGGGGCGATTGTGTTCCGCTTCGAAGATGGGGAGGAATAGGTACCCTCAAAGTGGTGCTCCCTCCATCTCCTCCCCTCCCCCAATTCCCATCCGCTCCAGAATCGTCGGAGCCATGTCAACCATCTCGACGCCCCGAGAATCCGTTCCCGGCGCGACCCCTTCGCCTCGGTGGGCGTAGATCCCTTCGAGCCGGTGGTTGCCGTCACCCCGCAAGAAGCCCGCTTCGTGGAGCACGCTCCCATCGACCCTTGTACCGCAATGGACCGATCCCCCCTCGACGACAAAGAGCAGATCGGGCGCAAGCTCGACGAAAGGTCCGCTGAAGATCGACTCACGCGGGATGGCACGGATGCGCAGTCGGCTGCCGTCCGAGGGATTTCGGGCGTCTTCGAACGCGGCGATCAGATCGCGGACCACCGACTCTCGCTCGACTCCGGGAGACACGATTCCCTCCGGAAAACGGCCTCGGGTGTTCAAATAGATGCCCATATCGGTGGCTGAAAGGGCAAAGGCTCGGGATCGAGACCAGTCGACCAGCGACTCGAAGGCCTGCCCGGTCGTCGCATCTCCGACTCCGGCTCCGGTCGATCGACGCCGCCGCACCAGGGGCACGCGCCGCCAGGCCGACCTCGTCGCCTTCCCGATCCGCACCGCGGCCAGAGGGAGGGGACGACGAACGAGCAGGCCGGCCTCGGCCAGGAAGACGTTCGGCTCGAATACGCCGTGGGCCGAACCGAAGCCGTGATCCGAAGCCACCAACACATCATCGCGGGGGCCCGTCCGCAAGACCAGCGCCCCGATCGCCTCGTCCATCGCGGCGAAGGCACGCAGAGCAGCCTCCCCCACCGATCCCCGCGCCGGCCGACACCGCGAAGCTTGGATGAGCGCACTCCAGGCCTTGTGCTGCAGTCGGTCGGGGGTCACGAACACGACCAGCGCCAGATCCCAGGGCGCGCCGCGGAGAATCCGCTCCGCCCAACGGCCGCGGTTGCGGGTGCAGCGCTCCACCGCGGCGAAGTAGGCGGGTAGCGATTCCTCCCCGCCGCCCGGCCAGGGCGCATCGATCTCGTACTCGCCGAGCTCTCGGCGCAGCTCGTGGTAGAGCGACCGCGGCTCGAAGAAAGAGCTCGACATCCCGCGGGCCATCATCCCCGCGATCGAAACTCCGCGCCCGACTTCGGCCGGATGGAGCGCCGGGAAGTTGACCACAACCGCGCGCCTCCCGGCCGCCTCGACGCGGCGCCAGATCGGGTCGACCGGCCAGCGCGAGAGGTCGACGATCCGTTTGCGGTATCGACCCGGCTCCAGCTCGAAGAAATCGAAAACGCCGTGACGCCCCGGATTCACTCCGGTGGCGAAGCTGGTCCAAGAGGGAGCCGTGACCGGCGGAAAGGTGGCGCGCAAGACGCCGCGCCGGCTCGAATCGAGCAACGACTTCAGATGCGGCAGATGGCCACGTTCGGTGAGCGGCTCGATAAGCTGCCAAGTGGCCCCATCGAGGCCTATCACCAAGACCCTGCGACGGCGCTTCGGCATGATCGACCTGGGAGCCTGTTCCGCCAGCTCTCTCAGTCGCCCTTCACGAAGCGTACAATCGCGTCGAACTGACTGGCGCCGTCCAGCCCGGCCTGCTCCAAGACGCGGTGCCCCTGCCCACTGCCGAGGAAACGGCCCTTGCGGAAGGCGTGCAACGTGGCCGCGCGCCCCCGCTCCGAACCGATCCAACGGAACATTGTCGGCAAGGTGAAATCCGTGATCCCGATCGCCTGCTCCGCGAGGTACGACGGGAAGATCGTCTCCCTCTCCTCGGCCTGTAGCAGATCGAAGAGCTCGGCGCTCGCGACATAGAAGACGTTCGGATCGACCCCGGCATCGACCAGTTTTGGCAACGCATCTTGTAGGAATGCGTAGGCCACCGCGCTGCCCTGCAGAACCACCGTGGCATCGGCCTCCCCCTGCGCGCGCCGGAAGGCATAGACCCCCTTCGATGCCGCCTCCACCCCGGGCAAGCCAAGAGCCGCGCGATCGAGGATCGGCTCCGCCGGCCGCGTAACGAAAGGAGCGATGACGGCGGGGCGACGGATCAGTGCCGCGGTCACCAGAGACCAGACCTCCGCCGGATCCCACGGAGTGAGCACGACCGCCGTTCCCTTGGGGAAGTTCTCTTGCAGCACTTGCAGCGCCTGCGGATCGGCATGCGTAGGCCCGTCCTCTCCGGTCTTCAGCCCGGCATGCGCACAGACCAAGAAGAAGGGGCGGTAGGGCTCCGGAGCCAGCTCCTGCTTGGCCATGTTGCCGATCGCGTGCAACCGCGCGGCGATATGCCCGAGAGGTGCGATGAAAGCCCCATACGACGAGCCCGCCCCGACGTTGTAACCGAAGCTCGAAATCCCGGAGAGGATTCCGCACATCGCATCCTCGCAGATCCCCCCGATCGAGAGGGTTCGCGCTTGCGGATTCGCCCGCCCATTCCAATAGCCCGCCTCGAAGCCCTCGGCCGACGCCGAAATGCTCGTCGACCCCAATAGATCCGCCGCCGCCGCGAGGATCGCCCCGCCGCTCCTCTTGTTGTACCAGGAGAGGACCTTCCCTAGCTCACCGCGCAGGGTCGTGCTACCTCCCGGCTCGATCGCGAGCTCATCTGGCACGCGATCGGCATGATCTCTCGCCGACGAAAAGATCGTCTCGACATCGGGCGCACCTTCGCGCGGCACGCGCTCGGCCCCCTCTAGTCGCTCCCGGCTCTCGCGCACTCTGCGGGCGAGGAAGCCGCACATTTCGGGCTGAGACCTCTCGATCGCCTGCCGGAATCCGCTCAGCGTCGTCCAGAAGCAGCTCTCCATCTGGTCGCCAACCTGATCGAGACGGCAGCTCTTGTTGTTGGTATCGCATGGGGGCAGCAAGATCTCCCCGACCGCCTCGATCAGAGGCTCGAGTGTGCGATGGAACTCGTCGGAGCAGAGCGCGTGCCCCGCGCCGTGCGATTTCCGCCCCTCTATACCGTACTGCCACCCCTTCACCGTTCGATACACGATCGCGGTCGGCTGGCCGTTGCGAATGGCCACCGCCCGCCGTTGAGCCGCCACCACTTGCTGGAAATCGTGGCCGTCCGGCACGAAGACCACGTTCCAATCGTGCAGCCACGCCAATTCCATCGGATCCCATTGCACGTAGTCCCCCGGCTGATCGCCGTCACGACACACCCGATCGGAATCTATCGACGCCTGATTCCAGTCGATGTGCATGAACGCGTTCCCGAGCGACGAAGTACCGGCCGCGGCCATCGCCTCTGCCACGCGCCCCGGCGTCATTCCCCCTTCGCCCTCCACGATATGGAGCTTCGGCCCATCGATACCGTAGCGATCCGCCGCGCCGAATGCGAGGCCCAACGACGAGGCGACGCCCACGCCGGACGCGCCGGTCGAAAGCCGCAGAAAAGGTGTCGCCGGAGTCGGATGGCCGTCGAGCGGTTTCGTCCCGAATCGGCTGAAGAGGGGAGATGATGTAATGGGGTTTCGCCGGAAGCCGATCAGATCTTCCATACGGAGTTGTAGCTTGACGTCGCCGGGAAGTAGGGTGGGATCGGCGATCCGCGCAACCTCGTTCCTGAGCGCCCACATCGCATAGAGCCCGAGCGCCTTGTGCCCCGCCGCGAACGAGATCATGTCGGCGTCCGGCCGCTGCGGATCGCTCAGATCGTAGGCCATCGTCTCGAACAAAAGCGCCGCCACGAAACGGCCCGACGAGATCGAACCCCCTGGATGCCCGGATTGTGGTACGAAGTTGAACATCGTTCCGCAGAGAGAGCGGTACATGAGGTCAAGATCCTCGTAGAAGCCTAGCTCCCGGTCGTCGAGAGGCGCCCCGCCCTGGGAGAGCTCCTCTCCGATATCGACGTATGTGGCCCGCCGCGGTCCAAATTGCATGCTCATCTCCATCTCCACATTAGTACAGACATTGCCCGGCGGCTACGAATTCCTCGAAGCCTGCCGTGTCGTCCGCTGCCGTCTCGATCCGTCGGAGAGCCTCTTCGAGATCGTCGAGCCCCGTCGCGATCGATAGTCTCAAGAAGTGCTTCCCCTCCGTCCCGATGCGGCCGAACGATTTGCGGTCCATCGTCGCTACCTGATAGCGGAACAAGAGAAACATCTGAAACAGTGTAGCCGGACTCGTCATACGACGCTGCTCGTCTAGAAGACGCTCGCAAGCGCTGATCGCTCCGATCCGCTCACACACACCGCCGATATTCGGGAACACATAGAACGCACCTCGCGGAAGCTGACAAGTGATGCCTTCTATTCGATTCAGTCCGTTGACGACGACGTCGCGACGTTTTTGAAATGCCGCCGACATCTCGCCCAGAATCGGCTTCGAGAGGGGGGATTCGATCGCCTCGCGTGCCCCTTCCTGATTGTAGGCGGGCAAACACGAGAAGTAGTTGATGTTCAGATTCTTGAAAACCTGCGCTTCCTCGACCGTCGGGAATGCCGCCCACCCGACGCGACCGCCGGTCCAGCAGTAACTCTTCGATACTCCGGAGACGATGATCGTTCGCTGCGCCATGCCGGGAAGCGAAGCGATCGAGTTGTGCTCGACTCCGTCGAAGAGGATGTCTTCGTACACCTCGTCGGAATAAACACGAGCATCGGCGGGCGCCTTCTCTCGGATCACCCGAGCGATCCCCTCGAGCTGCTCTCGAGTGGCCACCCCACCCGTTGGATTCGACGGAAAATTGACATAGATCAGTCTTGTTCGCTCGCTGATCAGGGGCTCCAGTTCTTCACCGGTGAAGCTGAACCCCTTCTCTTCATCGAGGTGCAGGGGCACCGGTCGCGCACCCACGTAGTCGATGAAGCTCTCGTAGATCGGGAAGCCGGGCGAGGGGTAGATGATCTCGTCGCCACGGTTAGTGTAGGTCTGCTGGCAGAGGCCGATCGGAGGTTTCGCGCCGGGAAAGCAAACCACCCGCTCGGGCGTGACCTCGACTCCGCGGCTTCGCTTGAGATGCTCCGCCAACGCGGTCCTCAGAGCCGGAATGCCCTGCGGATCGTTGTAGTGGGTGTTGTCGGCATCGAGCTGCCGCTTCACCTCGGCCCTGATATGCTCGGGCACGGCGAAATCCGGCTCGCCGAGGTTGCATTTGATGACGCGGTTGCCAGCGTCTTCGATCGACTTGATGTAGGGACCGATCTTGAATGCGTTCTCGGTGTCGATTCGGCGCACGCGGTCGGCGAAGAGGGGCATTGGGACCTCGTCGGGTAGCCGGGAGCCAGTCGCAGCCAGGCTCCTCTGGTGTTCATTCTCGATCCGGCGATTCCGCGTGAGCACGATCGTCGAGGCCATCGCACCGGGCGCGGCTCCGCCCTGCCGGCACGCCTTCGGCAACGGTATAGCGAGGTCCTCCTAGTGGGGTGTGGCAGAAATAGCCATCAGAAGTCTCTTGTGATATAGTGGGGCAACTGCTGGAGGTGCTCTTTGCGACCCGGACCCCGTCTT
>NYZA01000237.1 GCA_002686955.1 Gemmatimonadota bacterium | reverse complement strand
CGCCGGGGTCGATCCGCGCGGATTCCATCCTCCGCTCTCGCCCCCCGCGGTCGCGGCGGCCCTGCTCGTGCCTTTGCTGCTGACTCTGCTCTCGGCGGCGGCCGCCGCCCCGATCGCTCTGGCCGCGTGGCGCCTGCACGGTGAGCCATCCGCCGCCGCGAGGACCGGCATGCTCTGGCTGCTCCTGCCCGGGCCGGCGCTCATGCTGCCCGAGCTGGATCAGGCGATCGCGTTTCCGGTCGCCGTCGCACTCGCCGCGCTGATTGTGGGGGCCGGAACCGAGAATCGCGCCGGCGGCTGGATCGCCGGTATCTCCGCCGGGGTGGCGGCTGCGTTCGCGCTGCACCTCTCCTACGGCGCGGCGGCCTTCCTCGCCGTGGCCTCTTTCGCGGCTTTCGCCGCCGCATTCGACCGGACCGACCCCGGCCAATCGCTCCGCGGCATGCGGAGAGCGGCCGCCGGGGCGCTCGCCGTCGCAGCCCTCCTCTTCCTCCTACCGGCCCTCTGGGGGACCTCTCCGATCGGCGCCGCGCGAACCGCTCTCTCGATCCATCGGGCCGGCTTCACCGCGCCGCGCGGCTACGCCCTGTGGCTCCTCTTCAACCCGGTAGATTTCCTGCTCTTCCTTGGACCCCCGGTTGCCCTGGCCGCCCTCTTTCGGGCGGGGACGCCCCCGCCGACGGCTGCCGAAGGTCGTTTCCGGCGCGCCTTCGCGATCGCCGCAATAGCCCTGCTGGCCAGCGGAGTCGTGCGCGGCGAAGTCGGCAGAATCGCCATCCCCCTGATGCCCGCGGCGCTACTCGCGCTCCTTCCGCGCCCGCGCGTCTGGGGAGCGATGCTCGTGGGCGGTCTGCTGATCTTGCTAGACGGCGTGCTCCGGCTCTCTTGGCAATTGCCTTGAATCGCCGATGAAACACTCAAATCCGCCCCCGCTCCACGCGCGCCCGCGCCATCGCCGCCTGATCCGGCGTGAGTCCGGTAATCCGCGCGAGGTAGCGCGCGAACTTCCTCTCCGACGCCTCCACGCTGCCGTCGGCGTACACCACCTTCCAGATCAGCCCCATGATCCGCATTCTCTGCTCGACGCTGTAGCGTTCCTGCACGAGCCCCGAGGACTTGGAGAAATCGCCCTTGACCGGGCGCGAGACATGGGCTTTTTCGAGCAGGTCGCGTGCCTGGCTCCTGCTGAGCCCGAATTCACGCTCGAGGGCGCGGCGAATCGTCGTCTCCTCATCGCGCGCGTACTCCGCGTCGCCGTGCGCTGTTTCCAACAGCAGAACAGCGGTCGCCACCTTCAGCTCCGTGTCGGCCGCCCGCCCGTCGGCATCCGCCGCGAGGGGTGCCGTCCCTCTAAACGCCCGCCGAACGTCGTCGAATGAGCCCATGGGTGCCTCCTCGTCTCGGTGATGCGATGGCGTAAGAGTACTCGATCGACGCACCCTTGAGGAGGCGATCCGGCCGCGCGCCGATGTAGAGAGAGCGGCGGTCCCCAAGCGGCACAGATTCGCCGGTGTCTACGCGACGCCAGGAGCCTGTTGCGCAGAGCCTATTGCGCCCCACTCCGGAGCCCCTAGATGCGACCAGCCCGACAACCGACCCCCCTCATCCTCTCGTTCACCGCGCTCTCGCTGGTCTGGCCAACACTGGCCACCGCCTGCCCGGGCGGCTCAGGGACCATCGTTCGGCCGAATTCGAGTGCGACGGAACGACGGGAAATGAACGACAACGCCCCCGCGGCCGCCGCGATCCCCGGCCCATGGACCTTTCCCCGGTCCCTCGAGGCGTTGAGTCGGTACAACTCCGAGTGTCGCCCTTCCCTCTCGGCCGACGGCACCGTGCTGGTGTTCGAGGCCTCGGCCAGCAACGGCACGATCCATCGCTCGGTAAACGGAGGAATCACCTGGTTGCCGATCGCGCCCGATTTCGGCACGCATGTGAGTGTCGGCGCCGCCGCCGACTGCTTCCGAGACTCCAGGGGCACACTCTGGGCCATGGGCTGGGGTCACGGCGTCGGCGCCTACGTGATGCGCCATACGGGCGGAATCGACTGGGAGGTAGACGGCCCCTTCCAACGGGGGAGCGAGTACAACGACAGCTTCGTCTTCGAGATGGTGGAGAACGACCGAGGATGGCTATACGTGGGCATGCAGCCCTCCGGCGGCAGCCCAGCCTGGATCTCGATGGATGGCGGCCTGAGCTGGAATCCGACGAGTGCGATGGAGGGCGCCAAGGAGATGCTCGCGCTCCTGCACACCCAGGACGGCCGCGTGCTGGCCGGCACAAGCGGCGACGGGGGGATTTGGGAGTGGGAGCTGAGCGCGATTGTGGCTCCGCCTCCCGGTCCGGCGGCGGTGTCGGGAGCACGCGGGCGGCGAGCAGTCGCGCGGGGGCGATCTCGGCGCTGAAAAAGGGGACGACGCGGAGGATCCGCCGGATCTCGGTGATGCCTCTGCCGGCCGGCTCGATGCACCGATTCTGACGTTTCGATATGGGGAATTCCCGGGAGGACCGCGCACTGATCGGCCCTTCGCCGTCCTACCGGGCCAGGCATGCCCAGCGGCTCCACTCGGGGCGAACTTCCCGCCCTGCGTGCCGGCGAGGCAGCACTGGTCAGCGCGCCCCTCTCCGCGTCGAATCGGGGGCTCTCGGCTGCGGTGTTCGGAACGCTGTCACCGATCACCGTAAGCCGCGCAAATCTGAACTAACTGAGCGCAGCTCTGGCCCGTCGAGGTCTGCAGATGCCCTACGACGCGCCGAGATGAGGCCCGCGGCGAGCCGCCGAGGGCGATGGAAACGATCGTTGCCGCCCCTTGCGAAACCGACGCTCCGCCCCGCGACGCTCCCGCCGACACATCCCGCTCTGCTCAGTGCGACGCAGCAAGCGGCTAGACCCGGTGTCTCCTTCCAGGATCCGAAGATCATCTACCGAATCCCCGCCCGCAAGATTCAGAAGCAGAAGCGAGGTCACGACCTGAGAATGGCTCCATCCCTGGCCGCTTTCCCCCATCTCCACGTGCGCCTCGATCGATTCCCTCAGCCCCATCACCGCCGCGAGATCGAGGTAAACGGGCAGCCCAGCCAAGCCCGTCAGGCTCGTCTTGCCCGTCTCAGGAACGAATGCGAAGGGAAGAACGCCTTCTGCTACCATGCCTGCACCTCGTTCGTGATCGTTTGTGTTGATATGCGCGATCTTAACTCCTTGTCCTTCAAGGGCCAACGAGGTTTTCTATTGAATTTGGTGGCGGATCATGGGTTTGGACTGGCCCTCGATGAGCCAAAAGTCACCGGGAACACACAAAACTGGGGAATGATGAGAGGTATCGACGACCAAAATCAGACAGCTTCTTGGGACTGGTACACTCCCCTCACGGACAAAGTCGAGCGGACCAATCGCATCGTCCAATGCACACTGCTCGGCGCGCCGTGGACCACGCAGACATGTCCATGATCCCCTCCAGACCAGCTGTCGCCGCCTGGGCAATGGCGACGACGCTGGCACCAGGGGCTGTCCTGCACGTGCCTGGCGACTACGAGTCGATCCAGTGTGCCATTGACGAAGCTAGTGAGCAGGACACCATCCTCGTAGCGCCTGGAACGTACCGAGAAAACATCATCCTCAGGGGGGGGGCACGCGGCTGCTTTCGGACGGTGGCGCCGCACGCACGGTCATACACGGGGAGAGTCACGATTCCGTGATCCGCTGGATGGGTCCGGCCGCCAATGCGCGGATTCACGGCTTCACTGTCACCGGCGGCGGAGGTTACAACTGGATCTATTCGCGAAGAGCGGGAGGTGGATGCTATGTCGAAGGAGGAGAGCTGGTGATCTCCAACTGCCTCTTCACACAGAATAATGTCACTCCGCCGCTGAGCGCCGGAGGTGCAATCGCTCTGCATGGTGCTGTCGCAATGCTGGAGCACTGCTCATTTGTCGAGAACTTTGCGAAGGAGGATGGCGGGGCCGGAGAGTTCTTGCAGAGCGACGTTCACATTGAGGACTGCACATTCGTGAGAAACCGAATCGGTTTCCCGGGCGGTCTTGATGGTACTGCAGACGGAGGAGCGATATACTCTGTTGATACCAATCTGTTCATTGAGAGATGCATATTCGCTGACCACGAAACGAAAACCGATTGGTATTTACCGTACTTCTCGTTCGGGGGAGGAATTTGCGCGTGGGACGGGTACCTTGAGGTCATGGATTCGCGCTTTGTCAACGGTCTTGCTACACACGGCGGCGCTATTTGGGCGTCAGGCGCAGCTGGAAGCATTAACAGAACAGTATTTGCCCAGAATAGAGCAATAGGTACGGCTAACGAATACCACCTCATATTTCCTGGCGAGGGCGGCGCCGTCTCATGGGTATCAAGCAGTGGGAATGTGAATGTAACGAACAGTACGTTCGTGGACAATCTAGCGCATTACCACATTGATTCCAGGGCCGGGGACGGGGCGGCGATTCTGATCGGAGCTGAAGGATTCTGCGGAAACAACAGCATTGTTGAAAACGTAGGTGGGCCGGCGGTGGCAATTGCGAGCCGGACAGTGAGATGGGGCTACCAGCTATTCCATGGTAACGCTGACGGTGAGTACTCGCGATATGGATTCATTCAGCCCGTGGATGTAATGGGTGTACCTGAATTCGTAGACCCTGAAGAACGGGATTATCGAATTACCAGCGGCTCGAAGGCCCTGGATGTTGGCCATCCCGATGTGGTCGATCTCGACGGCACTCGCTCCGACATTGGGGCACACGCGATCGATCAACGATATCCGGTTCACGCGTACATCTCGCGTTCCGATTCCGTCCTCGAGCTCGGCGAAACAGAGGAGTGGTCGGTGACCGTGGACAACATTCTCCCGGAATCAGTGGTCGAGGAGATCCGCATTTGCTTGGAAAAGGACGGGCGGCAAATCCGGACTGTTCGGCGCTCGCTGCGATTGGGGCCAGGTCAGGTATGGAGAGGGATCGTTCGATTCCTTGTCCCCGCGGAACTCGGACAGGGCACTCTGACGGTAAGCGTTCTGCTTGGCTCGGGGTGGGAGGAGGAGTGGCGGGGCCATCTCGTTGCAGCGACGGGCGGGCCAGGCTCAGAATCTTCCAAGACCGAGGTACAAGGGTATCCGCTTTCCCCTATTCGCTGCGTCAGGCCAGCGGATGCCGAGCAAGTCAGCCCGATGTAACATGGCAGGAGCCGGTCTGAATGCCGCGTCGGTGGGGTAGCCAAGGCGTGGCTCTCCGGAACCTGTCTTAGGGTGCCCTTGCCGTTCACTGTTCAACCTCGTGCCGGTGTGGACTCGCCCCGGGGCGAGTCGTGCCGCCACCCCTCGACTGGATCCGCACCCCGCGGCCCGCGGCACATCTGGGCGCCAACACGGGAAGCTATTCTTGCGCGAACCCTTACGACGAAGGCCGAATAGGTAGTCCCTCCCAATCCCCGTCAAGTATTTCGGGAATTGCGCCGATCCCTCCGTAGAACGCGCATACGCGGAGGAAAGCGATGTCGTCCCCAATTGTGCTGATTCTCGTTCCGGGGCTCACGTCGGAGGCGGCGCAGGACCTCTCATTCGACCGTCCGGAGTGCGCCCGGGGCTCGCTGCGGCCCCTTCCGCTCGAGCTCGACCCGGAGGAGGTGCTGCTAAGCGGCTCCTTAGAATCCGGAAATGGCACCGACATTCGCAAGGTGTTGGCAACGTACGGCCTGACGACCGAAGAGCTCGATCTCGAGGAGGAATCGGGGGATGGCTACGAGCTTTCCGCCGTCGAGCGCGTGCGCTCGGCGCTGGCGCTGGGAACCGATCTCGTGATCGTAAGGGCCGGGGTTTGTGACCGATGGACGAGGCTCACCGCGGCCCTCGAGGGTGTGAATCTGTTGATTGTCGGCCACTCGACCAGCCCGCAGAGGAGCGGATTCGTAGCGATCGGTCCCGACATCATCGCCGGTGATATCGAGGGAAGTCCCGTGGACCTGCAGCCTTCGCTCTTGGGGCATTTCGAGGTTCTTCCTCCTCCCGGTCCCGCACCGGAAGGGCGCTTGTTGCACCAGATCTTCCGCTGGGCCCATCCACGAGCGGAGGACGAGATTGACGTTTGGACATCGGGCACCGGCGCGGGCTCCGCGGCCGGTCGCGGGCTGGAGTGACCAGATGGAACTGGATTGCGGACTGCGGACCGAGCTGAGTGATGATCTCTGGTTTCGTCTTCTCGACGACGTCGAGCGAGAGCTGGTCGCTGAGATGGCAGACGGCCCCCCGATGAGGGTTCTCGAGATCGCGCCGCGGCTCGGCGGCGTTGCCACCCTGCTCTCCGACCGGCACGAGGCTTGGGCTCTCCACGACGGCACGACACCCCTCTCCCCGGCACTGACGACCTGTCCGATCGAATACCCCTATCCACTGGAGGATGAGAGCATCGATCTCGTCCTCCTTCTCGGGCGGATCGAAGAGGACGATGCACCTGCCCGCACCCTCGGCGAGATCCGGCGGGTTCTCCGAGAAGGGGGACGCGCCTTGATCGCCGTCGCGAACCCGGCGGCCGTACCCGGTGCATCGACCCCCTACCCCGAGATTCTCGCCGAGTCGGCTCTGCCCGGCCTCCTCGCGCGCCACGACCTGCTCATCGATCGGCTCCACGCCTGGGGGCCGCAGGGATCGAAACCGATCGCCTGGATCGGATCGGCTCTGCGGGCGCTCCGGTCGTCGGCCTCGGAGCACAATCGCATCGGGGTCGTGCTCTTCCAGCAGGGCCGACCGGGTCAGGCCTGGACCCACTTCGAGCGAGCGATCGAGCTCGAGCCGGACCTGGCGGACGCCCATTTCAACCGGGCGGCGATCCATCGACTCGCCGGGCGGGAGGACCTGTACCGGGAGGGGTTGGACGCCACTCTGCGGGCCGCTCCCGATCATCCCGGCGCCTTGGAGGAGATGCGGAAGCTCACCCGCGGGAAGGACGAGCAATCGAGTATCCCATCGGAATCGGAAGCTCTGGAGATCGGCTCATGAGCAAAGGCAGCTTCGCCACGACAAGGGTCGCGGTGATCTTCGACAACGAGGTACGTCCCGATACTACGGGGGGGTACTGCCTGCGGGCGCTCGAGCAGATCTGCGAGCCGACGCACGTGCATCCGCGGGATCTTCACGAGCTCGAATCTGGCTATGACCTCTATCTGAATGTCGACGACAGCTTCCGCTATCTGCTGCCGGACCGACTTCGTCCATCGGCGTTCTGGGTGATCGATACCCATCTGCAGTACGCCTGGGACCGGCACAAGGCATGCGCCTTCGACTGGGTCTTCGCCGCCCAAAAGAACGGCGCCGACAAACTTCGTGCCGACGGCATCGAATCGGCCCATTGGCTACCGCTCGCCTGCGACCCCGGAATCCACCGCCTCAATCCCGAAATCGAGGCGGAAAACGATGTGGTCTTCGTCGGCAACATCTTCCCCGGCCCACGCAAAGACTTGCTCGAACGGGTGGCGCGGGAGTTCCCCAAGCACTTCATCGGTCAGGCGTTCTTCGACGAGATGGCGGACCGCTTCTCGTCGGGAAAGATCCTTGTCAATCGATCGATTCGCGATGACGTGAACATGCGAGTCTTCGAGGCGACCGCCTCGGGACGGCTGCTGGTGACCAACGATCTGTCGAAGAATGGGCAGGAGGAGCTGCTGCGCGACGGCGAGCATCTGGTGACCTACGGCTCGGTCGACGAAGCGATCGAGAAGATGCGCCATTACCTCGCGAACGATGCCGAGCGCGAAGCGATCGCGGCCGCGGGGGCGGAGGAGGTCCGGCGAAACCACAGCTACGCAGAACGGATGGGCCGGCTTCTTCGAGCGATCGGCGAGGCGGGCGCGGGAGAAGGGCAGACCTTCGCTCCGCGCCGCGAGAGCCGCCCACTGACCTCGGTGCTGGTGTTGGCCTTCAACGAGGAGAAGTACAACCGAATGTGCGTGGAGTCGATTCGGAGGTACACCCGGGCGCCCTACGAGCTGATACTGATCGACAACGGTTCGACCGACGGTACGCTCGAGTACTTCCGGTCGGTGCCGGGCGCGAAGGTGATCGAGAATGGGGAGAACCTGGGATTCGCGGGCGGCTTCAACCGCGGGATCGAGGCGGCGAGTGGCGATTTCGTGGTGCTGCTGAACAACGACACACTGCTCACCGAGGGATGGCTGGAGACGATGCTCGACGCCTTCGAGGCGAATCCGAAGCTCGGCGTGGCCGGTCCGACCTCGAATTGCATCTCCGGTCCCCAGCTCGTGAAGGACGCGCGATACTCCGACGAGAACGATTTGCAGAAGTTCGCTCGTCTGCGGAGCCTGGAGCACAAGGGAGAGGTAGAGCGGGTCAGCCGCATCACCGGCTTCTGCATGATGATCTCGCGGAACACCATCGATCGGATCGGTCTGCTCGACACGCGTTTCGGCATCGGCAATTTCGAGGACGACGACTACTGCGTTCGTGCCAAGCTATCTGACTTTCAAATAGGTATTTGTCATGATGTCTTCATCCATCACTTTGGATCCGTGACCTTCCGCGCGACGGGCCAGGACTATGCGGCGCTGCTCGAGAAGAACCAGAAGATCTTCCGCGAGAAATGGGCCAAGGCTTCGGCTCGCGAGGAGAAGGCCGAGACCTCGCGACCGATGGAAGCGGTGGGAAGGGACGAGACACACGAAGCCACTGAAGCGACCGATTCGGAGCGACCCGACGCCACACTGCGGGAGCAACGGATTCAGAAGGGGCATGCTGCCTTCATTCGAGCGGAGAAGCTTCGGGAACAGGGGAAGATCGAGGAGGCGGGCCAGCTGTACTTGGCGGCGGCGGCGCTCCTGCCGGAAGATCCGGCGCCCCTCGAGCGCCTGGGCGAGCTCTTGCTGGGGAACGGGGCACCAGCGGAGGCCGCCAAGGTCTACGAGAAACTACTCGAGGTCGCTCCGGCGTCGGCGGAGGCCGCGATGCGCCTGGGGATCGCCTGGGCGCGGGCGGGTCGCGAGGCCGAAGCGGTCGAACAGCTCGAACGGACCGTGTTGGAACATCCCCTCGCCCCATCGGAGAGGGCCTTGATCCTGGCCTGGGCGGGCGACACTCGCCTGCGCCTCGGCGACGCAGGCGGCGCCGAGCGGGTCTTCCTGGCCGCGCTGGAGGCCGCACCCGATCAACCCGATCTGCACGACGGTTTGGGCCGCGTTCTGGTGGTGGCCGGACGAGAACGAGAGGCGATCGAGGCGTTTCGCCAGGCGGCGGCGCTGCCGGGAGCCAACCCGCGGTTTTCGGGCAACCTGGGAGCGGCGCTTTGGAGCACCGGCGAGAGAGAAGAGGCGTTTCGAACTCTACGCGGCGCGGTGGAAGCGGGGTGCGACGACGCAGTCGTGATCGAGAATCTCGCGACATGCGCGGTCGAGCTCGACTGCGCCGCCGAAGCCCTGCAGCTCTTGGAAAAAGCCCGTGAGCGCTGGGGATCTTCCCCTCCCGCCTGGTTCGAAACGCTGGAAGCGGCGGTCTGATGGTTGCAAATCCGGTCGAAACGAGGATATTTATAGAGGTTTGTTGATCCTTGCTCTTGCCCCCCACCGATGACCAACGAAGCTCCCGACCGACCGGCCGATCGCAGGCCCTTCTACGCCATGCTCTTGCTGGCGGGGCTATGCGTACCGCTGCTCGTCGCGCTCTCTCCAGCCGCCTATGTGCGGATCGCCTCGACCGACGTCTCTCCGCTCCCTTTCGGGCTGCTGGATCACTCCTATTCGATGGCGTTCCTTCTCGTGGGGATCGCGAGCGTGGCTGCACTCGCGAGACGGCGAGTGCACCATTTGCGGGTACCCGCACCGAAGAAGATCTTCTTCGTTCTGCTCGTATCCGGGTTCTACTTCTCGATTCTGCCCGGCCCATATGTGGGCATTCTGCTCGTTCTCTACTACGTTCTGCTCTTTCTCGGATCGTTCGCCGGAATCGATTTCCGGCTCCGTTTTACACCGATCCACTGGTGGATGCTTGCCTATCTGGCTGCCTGCGCCTTGAGCTTGCAGGTGCTCACGCGCGGGGGCTCCCCATTCCAGATCACGGTCTTGCTGCAGCCCTTCGCACGCTTCCTCTCGGTGCTCTTCATCGTGAATTTCCTCCGTGACCGAGACGATTTCGAGTTCGCGGCCAAGACCTTTATCGCGATCGGGGCGATTACGGTCTTGGTGGCGATCTACCAGGTCGCGATGTACAGCTTCACCGGAAAGGTCACCTCGCTCATGAGCACCCAAGAGGGTGCCCGCCGCTTCTTCTCGCTCGGCGGCCTGCACTTCCTTCGGGCGACCGGCCTGTTCAAGCACCCCGCCTATTTGGGCCAAGTCTGCGCGTTCGGGGCGCTCTTCCCCTTGGCGGCGCTGGCGCTTCCACAGCGCGACCGGCGAACGACGATCAAGCTCCTCGCCGTTGTGGCCTGGATGCTCATCGGCCTTTTCTGCTCCTTCAGCAGAGCTTCTTGGCTCGCCGTCATGGTCTCCGCGCTGATCGTGCCACCCCTCCTCAAACCGAACTGGGCAGTCAGATACATCCTGTTCATCTCGATCACGGGTCTGCTTTTCGTGCTGGCCGGTGGGCTCGGCGCGGGGATCGACTACATGATCGAAGCCAAGTCGTCGTCGGTGAACTACCGCGTTGAGATCATGCGGTTGGGCTTCGATGCCTTCGCCCGAAGTCCGTGGTTCGGGACCGGACTTCAGTCGTTCCGGTACTACCCCGGAAACATTCAGTCGATGCACGTCCACAACACGTTTATGATGGCGTTCACGGAGTTGGGATTGGTCGGCGGCACACTGATCATACTGCTCTACGTCCATGGCATGAACCGGGCGATTCGCAACCTTTTCATGGCGCTCGATCCTTTCGATCGCAACCTGGCCGTGGTTCTTTTCGTAGCGCTGATCCTCAGCCTGATAATGCAGCAGTTTGAGCAGGCACTGAACTTCCACATCAACTATTTCCTTCTTGGGTCGATCGAGGCGATGACGATCTATCTTCGCCAGAAACAAGGCGAGAACATCACGGCCAAGCTGCGACGAGACGAGCTGATCCGTGGTTTGCCGCACACGAGATGGGCATGAGAGAACTTAGTTTCCTAGATTTGATGCATGTGATCGCCGCGAGACGGCGCTCCATTCTCGTGATCGTTCTGGTCTCGGTGTTGGCCAGCGTTGGGCTGTCGTCGGTGTTTCCGCCGGTCTACCGGGTCACCATCGACTGCATCATGCCGCGCAACGCGCCGATGGTGGGGCTCACGACCCCTCCTTCGGCCGAGATCTTGCGCCCGATGCTGCCCACCGGTGGGGACAAGGAGATCGATGCGCTCACCGATATTCTCGCCCTGGGTGCGATCGACGATATGGCCGAGCAGATCGCGGGTGAGCGGATCAATACCTCGACGACCGACATCGACGTCGAAGACTCGGGGCTGATCCGAATCACGAACTACACCCGCAATGTGGAGGACGGCCAGCGGACCGCTCTGCGGGTCTACGACGCAATGAACGGCATCTTCCGGAAGGTCTCTCTGGAGAACAACCGGCGCGTCCGCGAATTCATCGAAGGAGAGCTGGAGGCGGTCCGGTCTCGACGCGACACTTCCGAGGGCGAGCTTCTCCAGTACCACCGGCAGCAAGAGATCGTCAATCTCGACCAGGAGCTCTCGCTCTTGGTCAGCAAGCGAAGCGCCTTCGCCGACCGGATCGACCGGACGGTCGTCACCCTCAGAGAGTCGAACGGACGACTGACCACGCTCAGAGCCGAGCTCAGGCGAGCCGAGATCGAGGTGAGCAACGAACAGCTCGCGGAGAGCCCGGTGATCACCCAGCTACGCAGCCAGATCGCGGAGAAGGAGGTCCAACTCGCCAGCGCTTCGCAGGAGCTGACCACTTCCCACCCAACGGTCTCGGGCACCAAGGCGGCTCTGGTCGAGCTGCGCCAACTCCTGCGGAAGGAGATCGAACGGAACCTGAGGGTCGAAACTGAAGGACTCAATCCGATTCAGCGCAGCATCCAGTCGGACTACATCAAGGAGCGGATCGGCAACGAGGCGCTAAAGGCCGAGCGCGACGCGCTGCAAGAGGTCTACATGACTCTCAACGACCATGCGATGGCGGCCCCGGAGATCCGCACGTCGATGAGCCGCCTGCAAGACGATGTAACCCGAGACCGCAAGATCGAAGAGTCGCTCGAAACCCAGCTTGAAGAGGTGAAGATCCAGGGTGTGAAAGAGATGGTCTCGTTCGAGATTCTCGACGGACCGACCGCTCCTACTCAGCCTCGATACCCGAACACTTTCGCCAATATGCTGGTGAGTGTGGCGCTTGCCCTGATGGTCTCTTTGGTCTACTGCGTGATCGTGGAGCGAAACGACCTGGAGCGAGAACGCTCGATTCGGGGCGTCGTGTTCGTCGATCGCGAGATGATCGAGGCGATGGGCGGCGCTGGAGAGACCGAAACGTGAGCCGCCAGAGCCTGCTCGATCTATTGACCCCGCTGGAGCGGCGCACGCTCGAGCAGGAGATCGCGGCGTACTACTCCGTGGTCGCCGAGGAGGAGGTTTCCGAATCGCGGGTTCAGAGTGAAGACGAGTTCGCGATGATGCGGCGCCGGTCGGCGGTTCGCTTGCTCAACGAAGCGGCCCTCGGATTGATCTGCGCGGTCGCCGGTCTCTTCTTCTGGGCCTATTTCAGCAGCCGTTTCCTTGCCTGAGGGATTGCCGAGATGCTCTCCAGCTTCGATGAACAATCCCGAATCGAGGCGGTGAAGACCGCCTTCCGTCGCCTGCTGCTGCCACGCCTGGATGCCGACACCTATCAGCAGCGCAACCAGGGCATGGTTTTCTATCGGGGTCGCTGGATGCCCCAGAACGAGGCGACCCGGATCCACTACATGTTGGCGCGCGATTCGGAGCGCACCTTTTTCGACGTCTTGGTGTTCGCGATCCTTCTCGGGCTGATCTTCGCGCTGGCGATGTGGCGTGGGCCGATCATCGTGATGCGGTTGCTCTAACCAGGATCCGCTCAGGGAGCGCGTGTGAGGGCAGCCGCGGGCAACCGGTACATCCGGATCGGACACGCGGAGCCGGGGGGCGGGCCTGGTTTCGTGTGCGGACGACCAGCCGATCAGTGCTCGGTCCTCCCCCCTCCTATTCCCGGATGAGGGGAGGCGGCCGCTGGAGTCGGGAGTTGCGTTGCAGCTACACTTCGCGCAATCGAAACAGACTTCCGGTCCTGAGAGGAACGAACCGTGCACGATCTGCTGAAACGCCTCGGCATCGCCGATATCAACCCCGCCGCTTGCCACTCCGATTGGGTGTCGGGTGGTGAGACGCTGATCCCATCCGTCAACCCGGCGAGCGGGGAGCCGATCGCGTCGGTGCGCTCGGCGACGGCGGACGATTTCGAGGCGGTGGTGGCCTCGGCCCACGCGCGCTTCAAGGAATGGCGGATGGTGCCGGCGCCGGCCCGCGGGGAGCTCGTGCGGCTGCTGGGCGAGGAATTGCGGCGGCACAAGGAGGATCTGGGGGCGCTGGTGGCGCTCGAAATGGGGAAGATCCGAGCCGAGGGGGAGGGGGAAGTGCAGGAGATGATCGATATCTGCGACTTCTCCGTGGGGCTTTCGCGGCAGCTCTATGGGAATACGATGCATTCGGAGCGTCCGGGGCATCGGATGTATGAGCAGTGGCATCCGCTCGGAGTGGTCGGGGTGATCAGTGCGTTCAATTTCCCGGTGGCGGTGTGGGCGTGGAATGCGGCGATCGCGGCGGTTTGTGGGGACACGGTGGTCTGGAAGCCGTCGTCGAAGACGCCGTTGACGGCGGTGGCGGTGCAACATATCTGCAATCGAGTGACGCAGGGGACGGAGGCCGAGGGGGTGTTCGGTCTGGCGGTGGGCGACCGGCATGCGGTCGGGGGGCCGATGCTCGGTGATCGACGGATTCCGCTGATCAGCGCGACCGGTTCGTGCTCGATGGGGCGGCGGGTCGGCGAGGCGATGGCGCGGCGGCTGGCGCGGGCGATTCTGGAGCTGGGGGGGAACAACGGGATCATCGTGACCGAGGATGCCGATCTGGAGATGGCGACGCGCGCGATCGTTTTCGGGGCGGTGGGGACGGCCGGGCAGCGGTGCACGAGCACCCGGCGGATCATCATGCAGAGGTCGATCGCCGAGGATCTGACGAATCGGATTCTGAGGGCCTACGAACAGGTGCGGATCGGGGATCCGCTCGATCCGGACACGCTGATGGGGCCGCTGCTGGATCAGGATGCGGTCGATACGATGATGAAGGCGCTGGACGAGGTGCGTGCGGGCGGTGGTGAGATCTTGACGGGCGGCAAGACGCTCGACCGGCCGGGCTTCTTCGTGGAGCCGACGGTTTGCCGGGTGAGGCCCGATCTGCCGATCGTGCGCGAGGAGACCTTCGCTCCGATCCTCTATCTGCTGGAGTACGAGACGCTCGACGAGGCGATCGAGATCCACAACGGGGTCGACCAGGGGTTGAGCTCGTCGATCTTCACGACGAATCTGCTGAGCGCCGAGACCTTCCTTTCGCATCGCGGGTCGGATTGCGGGATCGCCAATGCCAATATCGGGACTTCGGGCGCCGAGATCGGCGGGGCCTTCGGCGGCGAAAAGGACACCGGCGGCGGGCGCGAGGCCGGGTCCGATTCGTGGAAGATGTATATGCGGCGACAGACCTGCACGACCAACTGGAGCCGGGAGCTTCCGCTGGCCCAAGGGATCGTTTTTGGGGACTGATTCCGAGCAAAGATGAAAGAGACGACCTACCAGGACTACCCCTGGGAGCTGTACGACCTCGACTACGAGGGGTTCGAGGCGGACGTGCTGCTCTATCGGGGGTTGCTGCGGGGTCGGGCGCGGGCGGTGCTCGAGCTGGCGTGCGGGACGGGGCGGATTCTGATCCCTCTGGCGCGGGATGGTCATCGAGTGACCGGTCTCGAGCTGGTGTCGGGGATGTTGCAGGTGAGCCGGGCGAAGATCGCGACGGAGGGTCCGGAAGTACGGTCGAGGATCGACCTGCGGGTCGGCGATATGCGCGATTTCGATCTGGGGCGGCGCTTCGATGTGGTGCTGCTGCCGCGGAAGACCTGCCTGCTGCTGGGGAGCGATGAGGAGTACGCGTGCACGTTCGAGCGGGTGCACGCGCATCTGGAGCCGGGTGGGCTCTTTCTGCTCGACGCATTTCGTCCACACGAGGCGGTGTTCGCGCTTTTCGATGGGCGGTGGATCGAGCGGTACGAGCGGGTGCGGCCGGGGACCGGGGAGCGGGTGATCCGGAGCCAGCGGGTGGTACACGACGCGGCGCGGCGCGGCATCGAGAGCCGCCACAGATGGGTGATCGTGGGCGCCGACGGCGCGGAGCGGGTGCGCTCGCTCGATCTGCGAAAGCACTATGTCGAGCCGGAGGAGCTGCGGCCGATGCTCGAGACGGCGGGCTTCGAGGTGGAAGAGGCCTGGGGCAGCTACGAGAAGGGGGGAATGGACGGAGCTCCGGTGCTCGATCCGCACTATCCGGCTTGGGTGGAGTCGACGGCGCTCTTTTGCTGCCGGCGGGGGTAGTTCGGGGGCGACGCGGAAGGCGCGCCCGGAGACGGCCCGAAAATGGGATGCGGAACGGCGGATTCTGCTCTTGGGCGGTTTCGTACAGAAGAGGAGCGGGGGCCCGTTGAGACCCCCACTCCAGCGCTCGTCCCCCCCGGAACCGAGCGCTTCAGATCTGCCACCGCGGACGGTGCCGCCGCGATGGGGGCTCGAATCGGTCTCCGGGCGGCGCTTTCCGGTGCGCGCGGGCGATTCGAGCGTATTGTTGGGGTGAGGATAACCTGAGATCGGGCGCAATGGGAAGGATCCTCAGGGCGAATCGGCGTTTTCGGCTTCGGGATGCGGGCCGGGACCACGGGATCGGCTCCAGAGCGTTGCCGCGCCCGGTACGGCAGGTTCGGCGCGGCGCGGAGCCGCGGGGCATGCCTGGCGGTGATTCACGGCAACCCGCCCGCCAGTGCGCAGTCTCCCAAGGAGTTGACCGCGGTCAGAGCCGACCCTTCGTTGATCCGACATCCGTACGCGGCTTATAGTGACCGGTTCGCTCCTCTTTCAAGTTCGCTCGCCCACCTGGAAACCCCATGACCCAAACCGTGCAACCGCTCGAATCCGTGACGATTCGATTCGCGGGTGACTCCGGCGACGGAATGCAGCTCACCGGGACGCAGTTCACCAACGCATCGGCCATCGCGGGGAACGACGTCGCGACTTTTCCCGACTATCCCGCCGAGATCCGCGCCCCCGCCGGGACGCTCGCGGGTGTTTCGGGCTTTCAAGTGAACTTCGGAAGCGTCGACATCCACACGCCGGGCGACGAGCTCGACGCTTTGGTGGCGATGAATCCGGCCGGGCTGAAGGCGAATCTCGACATCCTCAAGCCGAACGGCGTGATCGTGCTGAACACGGCGGCGTTCAAGGCGGCCAATGTCGCCAAGGCGGGCTACACGGAGGATCCAAGGGGGGACGGCTCACTCGACGCATTTCAGGTGGTCGAAGTCGACATGAACAAGCTCGCGGCGGCCGCGGTGTCCGATATGGGCCTCAACTCATCGGTGGTCGGGCGCACGAAGAACATGCTCGCGCTCGGGCTGATGTGCTGGCTCTACGAACGTCCGCTGGAGCCGACGATCGATTGGATCACGCGGAAGTTCGCGTCGAAGGGGGAGCTGGCCGAGGCGAATATCAGGGTCTTGAAGGCGGGCCACAGCTACGGAGAAACAGCCGAAATCTTCCACTCACGGTTTCGGGTGGAGCCGGCGAAACTCTCCACGGGCACCTATCGGAGCATCACCGGGAATCAGGCGGTGGCGCTGGGGGCGGTGGCGGCATCGGCGCGATCGGGGCGGCCGCTCTTTCTCGGTTCCTACCCGATCACGCCGGCCTCCGACATCCTGCACGAGCTGGCGGCGCACAAACGTTTCGGTGTCGTGACCTTTCAAGCGGAGGACGAGATCGCCGGTGTCTGTTCCTCGATCGGGGCGGCGTACGGAGGCTCGTTGGCAATTACGACCACGAGCGGACCCGGGATGGCGCTGAAATCAGAGGCGCTCGGTCTCGCCGTGAAGGCGGAGCTCCCGCTGGTGATCGTCAATGTTCAGCGCGGCGGGCCGTCGACCGGCCTGCCGACCAAGACCGAGCAGTCCGATCTCTTTCAGGCGGTGCTCGGTAGAAACGGCGACACTCCGATTCCGGTGATCGCGGCCAGGAGCCCATCCGATTGTTTCGATGCGATGTATGAGGCGTGCGGAATCGCGCTCGAGTACATGATGCCGGTGATCCTCTTGACCGACGGGTATCTGGCGAACGGCGCGGAGCCCTGGTTGATTCCAAACTTCGGCGAATTGCCACAGCTCGCGACACATGTATGGAAGGACGCCGACACTTTCCACCAGTGCAAACGAGATGCCGACACTTTGGCCCGCCCCTGGGGCCTGCCCGGCACACCCGGTATGGAGCATCGCATCGGCGGGCTGGAGACCGATATCGAGACTGGAAACGTCGCCTACGGCGGGCCAAATCACCAGGAAATGACCGACCTGCGGCACGAACGGGTGGCGCGGATCGCGCGGAGCTACGCTCCTACCGAGATCGACGGGCCGGGGCGGGGTGGATTGTTGATTGTGAGCTGGGGTTCCACCTATGGATCGGTCCGGGCCGCCATCGAGAGCTCGCGTGGTGATGGAATCGATGTTGGCCATGTGCATCTGCGGCACTTGAGTCCTCTTCCTCGCGATCTGGGAGAGATCTTGAGCGGTTTCGATACGGTGCTGGTGCCCGAGATGAACATGGGGCAACTCGCGTTTCTTTTGCAGGCGACCTACCCGGTGCGCGTGAAACGGCTCAATCGGGTCGAGGGACGTCCCTTCAAGCGAAGCGAGATTCTCGCGGCGATCCGGGAACATTCGGGAGAAGAGCGATGAGCGGCCAGGTTGCGGAGAGCGCGACGCTTACGAAAAAGGACTTCGTTTCAGATCAGGAGGTCCGTTGGTGCCCGGGCTGCGGCGACTACTCGATCCTTTCGCAGATCCAAAAGGTGTTGCCGGAACTCGGAGTTCCGAAGGAGCGCTACGCATTCGTCAGCGGAATCGGATGTTCCTCCCGTTTTCCGTACTACATGAACACCTACGGTTTCCATACGATTCATGGTCGGGCCGCGGCGGTCGCGACAGGGTTGAAGACCGCGCGCCCAGATCTGTCGGTCTGGGTCATCACGGGCGATGGCGACGGTCTGTCGATCGGCGGGAACCACCTGATCCATGCGATCCGACGCAACATCGATCTGAAAATCGTTCTCTTCAATAACCGGATCTACGGACTGACCAAGGGGCAGTTCTCGCCAACGTCGGAGGTCGGGAAGATCACCAAGTCGACACCATATGGATCTATCGAAGAGCCCTTCAATCCGGTTTTCTTGGCTCTCGCCTGCAACGCGACTTTCGTGGCGCGCACGATCGATCGAGAGCCGAAACATATGCAGCAGGTGCTGCGACGAGCGGCGGAACACAAAGGTGTCGCTTTCGTAGAAGTCCTGCAGAATTGCAGCGTCTTCAACGACGGTGCATTTGAGAACATCACCGACAAGAAGGTCAAAAAGGAGCAGCAGCTTCTGCTCGAGCATGGTCGACCGATGCGTTTCGGGCCAGGCGGAGAGAAAGGGATCCGCATGCGCGATCTTACGCCGGAGGTAGTGACACTCGGCGAGGGAGGCATCGCGGAGGACGATCTGCTGGTGCACGACGAGGCTGCGCCGGAACCGACTCTGGCGCTCTTGCTTGCGAGGCTTGGCTTTCCGGTCTATCCGACGCCGATCGGTGTGTTGCGCGCGGTCGACTCGATGCCTTACGACCGGGCGGTGCACGAGAAGATCGCTGAGATTCAGAAAAGTGCTGGACCCGTCGGTGATGCGGCGATGCAGGAGCTGCTGTCGGGGCGGGCGACTTGGGATGTGGAGTAGCGGGTTCGGCTCAGCGCTGGGTCTCCGACCAGATCTGTTCGTAGTAGCGCTCGTGGTGCGCCACCATATGGGGGATGGTGAAGCCGGCGAGGGCACGTGCCCGGCCTGCTTCACCCATGGTGCGGGCACGGACACGATTCGCCAGTAAACCGCCGATGCGCTCACCGAGAGCTTCGTTGTCACGGATACCGACGAGGTAGCCGGTCTTCCCTTCGACGACCAGCTCCGGCAAACCACTGACGCTCGTGGCGACGATCGGCTTCCCCATGCACATCGCTTCGAGCACGGAGAGGGGGCAGGTTTCGGCTACCGGATCGGAACAGAGGGTCATCACGTCGAAGAGGGGCAGGATGCGCTCCACATCGTTGCGAAATCCGGTGATGACCATTCGATCTTCGACGCCGAGCTCGCGGGCGAGCGACTCGATCTTCGCTCGCTCCGGTCCGTCCCCGACGATCAGCGCGCGAGCTCCCGGCGCGTGCCGCTCGATCCCCGGCATCGCGCGCAGCAACACCTCGTGCGCCTTCTCCTCACGCAAGACGGCCGTGATTCCGACGATCGGGGCGTCGTCATCGACCCCAAACTCGGCGCGCGGGACGGGGACGACGGTGCCGGGGTCGAATCGGCGATGGTTGATTCCGTTGTAGATGACTTCAGTGCGGCCATCGAGCCGAAAGCCGCGCTCGTCGCGATAGAAGCGCCGCTGAGCGTCGGCGACATAGATGAAACGATCGCAGAGGTGACTGAGTCTGCGCAGGAGCCAGGTCTTCCGCGGAGTGTCTTTCGGCTCGCCGGTGCCGTGCTCGGCGCAGGTGATCACCGGAACCCGCGCGATCCGTCCCGCCGTCCATCCCAGCACTTTCGTCGGAAACTCGTAGGTCTGGAAGATCTGAACCCGCTCGCGGCGCAAAAGGCGGACCATGCGCGCGATCATCCGGGGTGCGCTGAGATCGTACGAGGGCTCCACGTTCCAGCATTCGAAGGGGATGCCCGCCGCTTTCAGCTCGTCGGCGAAGGGTCCGGATGGACCGAAGCAGGCGACGAGGGGGCGGTAGCGGTCGCGGTCGATATGGGTCACGAGATCGGTGAGCTGCCTCTGCATGCCGCCGATCACATAGTTGCAGCTGAAGAAGAGCACTGTGATCCGGTGCGGATCCGGCTCACCCCAACGATCGATTCTGGCCATTGCCGTGGCATCCTGCTCGGGAACTGATGTGGTGGAGACGTGGGAGGCTAGAATCGGGCCCTCCGGGGGTCAAGCCCCACAAGGAGCCTGTAACCGCAGCCCACCCCGCCTCCACGCCCCTTCCTCTGCTCGGCCCACTCCCCTCAAGCGTCGCGCAGGAGCGGATGGGTGAGACAATGAGGTCCGCCCCGGACGCGGGAGATCTCGTGGCTGGACAGCAGGATGCAGGTTCGCCCGGCGTGGTCGAGGTCGAGCTCGATGCCGCCGAGCAGGATCTCCTTCGGCGCGCACGATGTCGAAACCGTGCCGCGACAGCTCGGCGGCGGTCCGCAGGTTGCGATCGTAGAGGGCGATGATCCCTGGGGCGAGAGCCAAGCAGTTGGCGCCATCGATCCATCGCTCGCGTTGCTGAGCAACGTAATCGGCGCCTCCGCAGCTGATCGGCTAGGTTCTTCCCGCTTCGTCCGATTCGATCCCGTAGCCCCCTGTCCCGCCGGGCAGAGGATTGAGTGGTTCGCCCCATCAGTCAATCGCTTACTTGCTCGCGCGCGGCGGGAGTGCCACAGGGTGAGCGAGAGGCGATTCTCCGGTCCCCCCGGAGATTTGGGTGGAGGACAGCGAGCGTCCCGACCGATCGGGTAGTACTCTCTCTGTTTCTCTCACAGCTGCCCCCTCTTCGATCGTCCCACCCCGACACAATAGATGTCTCCAACCGCCTTCACCCTGTCGACCAAACGCCCCCACCATTGGGCAGTGCTTCTCCCGCGCGAGGGGCTCTCCGCGGCGCCCGCGCCCTTGCGCCGCGCGATCGAAGCGGAGCGGATCGGAGACCAGCTCTTCCACGTGATCGAGCGGCCGCGGGAGCTCGGCAGGCTGCGTGAACAGGTGAAGTTGCGCGGGATCATCGGCGTGGGGCCAGAGGCGACGCGCGAGGCCCTTGCGCTGGGCATGCGCCATCGGATCCCGCGCCGTGTGGTCATCGATCCCGCCGGGTCCGGGCACGACGACCCGCCGCGGCGGCGTTTCCCCTTGCGTTTCTACGCTCACGCGGTGCTCCTGAGCACCTCGGCGGCCCATTTCGCCGCGTTACGCGCCAATTTTCCCCCGGCGCGCTGCGTTCGTCTGCCGGGGGCTCCCACCGTGGAGCGCTCTCCTTGGGCGAGCGGAGCCGGACCCGGTTTTCCGATCCTGGCGGCGGTACCGGTGCCGCTGCGTCGCTGGGCCGACGTGGAACGTGTCCTCACCGCCCTGCACTCCCTGCGGGAGGCGGAGCAGACCCACGTGCGCATCGCCCTGCAGACCGTGCGAGAGCTGGAAGCCCGCACCGCCGGCGAGCTGCGCACACGCCTGCTCGATCCCTGGCTGGCTCCGCGCGAGGCACTGGACCACCTCCACGAGGGGCAGGCCCCCACAATCGCCGTGGCCCTCGGACCGCCACAGACCCGCGGCGCGGTGATCGAAGCTATGAGCGCCGGTCAGGTCGTGCTCGCTGTGCGCGGAATCGCCGGGAGCGAGCTGATCGAGCACGAAGTCACCGGCTTGGTCGGGGAGGTGGAGAAGCTGGGGGCTGCATTGGTACGGCTCGCCTGCAACCCATCGCTCTGCGCAAAGCTCGGCCGAGCGGCCCTCGACGATGCGGGTCGGAAGCTCGCCGGCAGCCCCGCCGAGAGCTTCGCCGAGCTCCTCGATACCGTGACCCGATCTCGCTCGGTGGGCCATATCTCCGCCGTCGAGGCAGCGGCCGCGGCGAGGATAGGGGATCCGGTCAAGCGACAGATTTTGGGCGTCCCGATTCACGATGTCACCATGGACGAGTGTGTCGATCTGGTGGCCCGATTCATCGAAGAGGGCAAACCGAGCCAGATCGCGACACCAAACGTCAACTTCTTGATGCGGGCGGCGCGGGAGCCCTCTTTCTCGAAGCTCCTCTCCCAGACCCGCCTCAACATCCCCGACGGTGCTTGGGTCGTGCGGGCGGCCCGTCTTTTGCGAGAGCCGCTTCGCGAGAAGGTGCAGGGCCGTATCCTCGCCGAAAGAATCCTGGAGCGGGGCGCGAACGAAGGATGGAAGATCTTCTTCCTCGGCGCCGGTCCCGGCGTGGCGGAGCGTGCCGCCGAAGAAGCCCGATCGCGCTACCCAGGAATCGAGATCGTCGGAACTCTCGCGCCCCGCTTCGATCCCGACCGCCCCAGCGAAGAGGACGACGAGATCGTAACGACGATCCGACGCTCGGGCGCGCAGGTGATCCTCGTTGCCTTCGGCATGCCGAAACAGGATGTCTGGGGCGCCCGTCACCTGGCCGCCAGCGGCGCCAGTGTCTGCATCGGTATCGGCGGCACCCTCGATCTACTGGCGGGTGATCTGCGACTGGCGCCGGCCTGG
>NYZA01000236.1 GCA_002686955.1 Gemmatimonadota bacterium | reverse complement strand
TGGAATCGGCCGAGAAGCTGGTCGAGGATCGCCGTCGCGTCACCCAGGCGGACGAAGGCGTCCTCGTGTCTCCCCTCTTCCAAGAAGATCAATCCCAACGCATGGTAGCCGCGCCACACGAGGTCTGGAACTTCGAGGTACTCGAGAAGCCGCAGCGCCTTCTTGACGTCTACGACCGCGCCGGACCGTTTCGCGGCATCCGGATGGTCGAGCAGACCCAGCGCGTACTCGACCCTGCAGCGGGCGATCGACACGCGATCACGGGCGCGCTCCGCCCGTCGCAAGCTCTCTTCGAGGGGTCCGACGGCGGCTTCTTGGTGACCCAAGTGTCTATAGCAGACACCCAACTCACGGAGCGCATCGGCCGCATCGGAATCGCCGAGCTTGGTTTCCGTGAGCTTTTCAAGGGCCTCGACGGCATCGCCCATCCGCCCCTTGAGCAAGAGCAGCCGCGCCTGCTGCAGGTCGAATCGCGCGTTCTCTTTCCGCGCCCTGGGCGGGAGAGAATCCAGGGCCCCCTCCAGGCGGGCTGCGTCACCGCGATCGGCGTACACGGTCGCCCGTGCAAGTGCAACTCGAACCCGCGTTTCTTCGTTTCGAGCCCCTTTCGCGAGAGCATTGGCCCTCTCCAAGAAGCTGTCGCTTTTCGCGAACTGCGCGCGACAGTGGAAAGCTCGCCCTAGGAAGAGCGCGGCTTCTCGTTCCCCCTCGGTGTTTCCACGATTGCGGTCGATATCGAGCGCTTCTTGCAACGGGGAAACCGCTCGCTCGAACTCTCCGAGGCGGAAAAGCGCAGTTCCGCGCAGCAACGACAAGCGGGCGCGGTCCGCGGGATCATCAGGGGTTCGGTGCAGCGTGTCAATCCGGCGCAGAGCCTCGGAGGGGCGCCCCCCCATCAGCGCCAGCTTTGCATCTAGAATCGCCTTCCTCATGGCGTGTTCGTTCGACGGCTCTCCCTTGTATGCATCGGCCTTGACCATGAGCTCTCGGGTGCGCTCGATCTTGCCATCCGCCAGATGGCACTCCGCTGCCACGATCTGCGCCAGCGCAGTCTCTCGGGTTCGAGGGGCCTGATCCTCGCCGGTCAGGGGATCGAGGAGGGTCCGGGCCTCTCCCAGGCGCAGCGCCCGGATGTGGGCCTGGGCAGCCCTGATTCTGAATAGCGGTTCCAGCTCCAAGCCTTCTCCGGTCCCTTCGTACTTCCCCTCGATACCATCCCGCGCGAACGACAATGCGCTGTCGTTGTCTCCCCGGCGCAGTGCATCCTCGGCCAATCTCAACAGCTCCTCTCCGGACTCGTCCCCGGACCGGGACCGGCGACGGTCCTTGCGACCCCTCGACTTGCGGGTGGATTGGTCCGCCCCATTCCCGGCCGAGGAGGGAGATGCGGAAGCGTCTGCCTGTGATTCGGCCGACTCGGGGTATTCCGGCGCGCATTCGCCCGAGTCGGCTCTCTCGTCATCCCGAGGGGACGCAGGCTCGACCTGGGGTCTCTCCGGGTCATTGCTGTCCGTGGCGGGCTCTTTCGCTTCATCTTCGAGATCGCTCAGAATGCGCTCCAAACCTGCCCGCTCGGTTTCTGTAATTCGCCCGATAACATCTCCCCGCAACTCGCCACCCGCGATTTCATATGCCGCCTCGGCTTGAGGGTCGTCGGTGCGGGTGACCAGGCCTCGATCAACGAGATCGCTCATGAAGTAGCGCCAGTTCCTGCCACGGTATCCCAGAGCAGAGCGGAGATCCTCGCTCTTGCTTCCTCGGCCCAAGACGGCCAGAACTTCGAGAATCTTGCGCTTGATGCCCTTTGCCGGCAGCAACACCTGGTCTTCAGGGGTCGTGCTGGTTTCTCCGTGCCCCGTGGTCGACTCCACTGCACGTCTCCTTCCACAACGGGCGCACCGCACGGCACGCCGGTTGATCTTGAATCATGTTCTGTTGTGGTGGAGATTCGGTCTCATGGAGCTCACGAAGAGAGCTCCTTCGCGAGAACGACGCAATCCCGACCCCGATCCTTCGCGAGATAGAGCGCGCGATCGGCCCGCTCGATCAGTTCTTTCTTGGCCCCAGCGTCCTCCGGCAGGCACGCGATACCAACGCTCAGCGTCAGATGCGCCACACCGTCACCCATGGCGAAATCGCTTTCACTCATTCGTTCGCGGATGCGCTCGGCAAGCACGGATGCCTGTGATGAGTCGCTCCCCGGGGAGATGATCGCGAATTCCTCACCGCCGTAGCGCGCGATGAAGTCGTACTTTCGACAGGTATTCCGCAGCAGGTCCGCGACCTGCTTGAGCGCGAAGTCGCCGGCCGGATGGCCGTACCGGTCGTTGAAGTCCTTGAAGCGATCGAGATCGAGGATCAACAGAGAGATTTTGTGTCCGAATCTCCGGGCCCGTGCGACTTCGGAGTCCACCAACTGATGAAAAAAGCGGTGGTTGTAAAGCTCCGTCAGGCCGTCCAGGCGTGAAAGGCGTTTGTAGTAGTCCTTTTCCTTGGCCGCCTTGATCAGTCGCCTTCGTTCCAAGACCTTGGAAACGACGACTTGCAAGTGCGTATTGGAAAACGGTTTGGTAACGAAGTCGGCGGCGCCGAGTCGCATCGACTCGACCGCGACTTCAATGGTTGCAAACCCGGTGACAACCACGATGTCGGCATCGGGAGTGAACTGAAGGAGGCTCTTGAGCACGTCGAGGCCGTTGGTGTCGGGCATGACCAGATCGACGAAAGACACGTCGAACGCGATCTCGCGGGACAGGTCGAGGGCTTCTTCACCGCTCGCGGCGACCGTGACTTCGTGGCCGTCCAGGCGCAGCGCCTCGGCCATCATCTCGCGCACCGATTCCACGTCGTCGACGACCAACACGCGCGCCCTGCCACCGCCGATCGGAGCTTCTCGTGGATCGCCGGAGGACTCGGCCCGCGGATCCGGGGAGTCTCCCGATGACGCCATCGAGGCGGAGGTTGTCGAGAGTTCAGCCATCTCGTGAAATTACCGTGCGGAGCGACATCGCGATTCGTGCCCCCCCATCGTCGATCGAAGAGGGGAGCAGCACCACCGGTTACGACCGGTCGATCATGCCCGGAGGGTCCCGGCTCCAAAAGGGACCTTGCCGGAAACGCGGTGAGGCGCCGATCGGTCCACTACCCGGGAGTATAGGGAGTAAGTGCGCCCGGCATCAATGGCGAGGCGTAACGCCGCGCGGGACCGCCCGAACGCAGATCGCCCCCGGATGGTGCCCGGGGGCGATCTCTGTGGCGGTTCGTGACCCCCGGTCTACGGGGGGAAATGGACCGAATCTAGTCTACCGAACGATCGTCCTGCCCTTCGTGTCCGCGGTTGAAGGGGATGGTCGCGACGAGAACTTCTTCGCCGGTGAAGCCGGGGCCGTTCTCATCGTGCTCCACCACGATGATGCGATCCGGGTAGTTATCATCCGGCTCACTGCCCATTGGCGGGAGCTCCCAGTGCCCCATGACCATCTGTCCCTCATCGCTGAAGCTGAACCAGCCCGCTTCCGAAAAGGTGTGATCCGAAAGGAAATGCACCTGGATCTCGTAGGAGATCGTGGGTTCGGCCTTGAGCTCGCCGACGACGAGGCGCAGGTCGCGAGACTCGAAATCGATCCCCAGGTTCCCCCATGCGTCATCTCCCACGGGATTGACCATTTGGAACTCGAAGGGGTAGCTGAAGGATGGATTCACGACCTCGATCGGAACATCTGGATTCGCCCAGGGATCATCGCCGTCGTAGCCGAGCACGGGATCCTCGGGCTTTGCCCAGGAATCGTCCTCCTCATATCCAATGACCGGGACCTGGGGATCGGCCCAGAACCCATCGCCTTCGTAGCCAAGAGCGGGCTCCTCGGGATCCGCCCACGGCCCATCGTCTCCGTTGTAGCCGAGCACCGGAGCATCGGCGGACTCCTGATCGACATAGGGGGCGGCAATCAAATCTCCCCCGGTTCCTTGAATCGCGTTGAAATCCGGATCGGTGATGCTGGTGCTCTCACACCCTGCGAGAATCGCTATCGATGCGACACCCGCGACTACGCCAAAACTCGTCCTTTGCTTGGGCACGACACATTCCTCCTGTCGCGGCGTGCGCACTTGCCTCTCTCGCAAGACACCGCCGGTCGTCGTCTTTGTGGCCTTACGCCCCGGTCCGGATTCCCCCCCGCTGGGCGGATCGCCGGGAGACCTGCGCGACGTGCCGCGCAAAGGGTGTGCCAGATGGCCGGCGACGGAGCTAGGTCCTCGCAACGTCGTTTCACATCAGTCGTTTACGATACACGCCTCGGCGCTCTTCCAGTGGAGCGGGCCCTAGGAATGGGCGCACTCTGCATCGGCTACCGTTGCACTTTGCGAAGGGGCCGCCGGTCCCTGCAAGCGAAAAGGGCGATGCCGGTGGCGACGGCCACATTCAACGATTCAACGCCGCCGCGGAGATCGAAGCGGAGTCGCGAGGTCGCTGCCCTCCTCAGCGTCTTGCCGACTCCATTCGGCTCTCCCCCCGCGACCAAGATCATCCGATCGGGGGCATTGAACTCCTGGAGTGGCAGCCCTTGGTCGGCGTCGAGCAACACCAAGGGGAGCTCTTCTTTCCGTGCGGCGGCCACGATCGCTTCTGGCGGTAGGGAGCGAGAATGCAGGTTGATCAACGAGCCGAAGGCCGCGCGGACCACCTTCGGGTTGTAGAGGTCGCCACATCCCGGCGTCAGGATCAGGCCCGTGCAACCCGCGGCCTCCGCCGTTCTCGAGATCGTGCCGAGGTTCCCAGGATCCCTTACTCCATCGAGAACCAGCGCGACCCCCGGCCCCCGCGGTAGGAGAGGTGTGGTCGGGGCGGGTTCGGGCGGCTTTCGGGCGATCGCAGCTATGCCTTGCGTATGCACGACTTGAGCGATTCGGCGAAAGTCGTCGTTGGCCACCGCATGCACCGGCACGGCGAAGCGCTCGGCGGCACGCCGGACCGAAGTGGACGCCTCCTCGCCCGCCGCATCCGAGATCAACACTTCGACGACAGATCTCGTCCGCTCCAGCGCGTCGAGCGCTCCGCGCGCACCTTCGATGAGGTAGTGGCCGCTCTTCCCCCGTCCTCTGGAGGAGCGCAGGGCCAGGGCGCGGCGAATCGGCGCGGGGGAACGGGGGCTCAAGTTGATCCGGCTCCGCGGGTGGACGTGGGTGTGCTTCGTCGAAGCAGCCTACCAAGAGGCTACGGGGAAGGGTCGGCCTGGACTCGAACTGATCTCTTGCCGATAACACCAATCGAAGGGCACGCGACCTGCAGGCACAGCTGGTGCGCGGCAGGCTCCAAGGGGTCGCCCAATCATCTCCCCCGGCTAGAGGACCAACATGAGGGATCGCTACGTGGATCTGAATCACCCCCAAGGTGTCAGGGAACCCACGTCGTTCTTCATGGTCAACGCCCTTCTCAAATCGAGATTGACCCTGGGTCTGGAATCGAACAGCCCCTACTTCGACGAGGACGTCAATGTCTATCTCGCCGACCTCATGGTCAGCTTCGTCGATCCCGAGAGGGTAAGGGCGCGGTCGGAACTGGTGAGAGAGAGCGACCGCGAAGTCGCGGCAGTGACGGAAGACTGTGGCGAACGCCGCAAGGCGACGATCTACCAGGCGAACGCCGACTCGATCGTGGCACGCTTCGCCATCTTCGACGAGGGTGCCGGAACCGTGCGTCCCTTGCGTTACTACGAGCACCGCCCGGACTACTGGGTGGGACGGGCGCGCATGTACTACATGTTCGCCGCCGATCTGCTGCGGCGGCTCGCCCGGCGCGACGCGGGTGTCGCGGAGATTCTGGGAAAGCTCGCGCAGGATCTGGACAAGTACGCGCGCATCGTGCGGCATGCGTGCCGAGAACATCTTGGGCTGACTCCTCGGCTGCGCGAGGGGGATCTCTTCCACCTGATGCGGCACGTCAACGCGATCGGCAATCAAGGAAGCATCGCGCGCAAGCGGGACGATTTCCTCGACCTGTACTCCCTTTATCTGCAAAGCGACGGTGGCGCCCCCGGTGTAAAGAGCCGCCTGAACAGCCTGATCTCGGAGCTCACCGAGCTCGATCCAGAGTTCCAGTGCGCTCCCATTCTCTGAGCGCAAAGTAGATCGAGGCCTGCCCCGAGGGGGAGAGCTCGTGCTCGTGCGCGATGAGCGCAGCTTCGGCATCGACCAGGGGAACCGCCATCAGCTCCGCGGTCTCGCTCCCCTCGATCGCCGACCCCAGTCGACCTGGAAGCACACTGAAGGGAAGGGAGATCTCGGCGAGAAAGAGCAGCTCCGGCTTTCCGCCGGGGCGATGCCGCGCCAAGCCCAGAAGCCGCGTCTCTTCGAGCTCCGACTGGACCAATCCGAACTCGTCACGGATCTCCGACTCGATCGCGGCGAAGGGATCGGGTCGTCCTCCACTCCTGTGTGACATGGGATCGATGTGTCCGCCACCGGTGTCTATGGTGCCGGGGCTCTCGTAGACCGACTCGCTCCTGCGGACGAGCACGAGCTGCCGATCGGCAGTGACGATCGCGGAGTTGACCCCAATTCCGTCGGCCCGCGCGGCTCGCGGCAGACCACCCGGCCATGCCGACCCGCTCGTTCCCTGCAAATCCCGGTAGTCGGTCATCGAGAGGGACAGGAAAAGACGGTCGCCCGCGATTTGGTGGTCATCGAGCCGACAGAGTGGTCCCGCAAAGAGGCTTTGGCCGTGATGACTGGCCTTCGCCAGGGCCGATTTCCAAAGTCTCGCGACTCTATCTTCGATCTCGCGCGGCGGAGCGTAGGCTGTCTCATTCCAGCAGACCGAAACGTCGCGCCGGAGGAAGGTCGACCGGAAGCAGATATCGAAGTTGAGCAAGGCCGGGAATCAGGCGGGCTATTGGGCGATGGAGAAGAGCACGGTGACGCCGAGCAATACGACCAGCGCAAGGGCGATCATCATGTGGGTCGAAAACGCCGGTGTACTCGTCGGAGCTTTCAGCGGGCCGCTTTCTTCAGCCTGTTCGCCAATCTCGGGGGCCCTGCCGGGGGCCGGGAGCGCTCGCCTCGCCGAGCGCCGACCGGTTTGAACGCTTGGGTGCACGGAGCAACGGATTCTGTCGGCCGTGCCCGGCGAAATCTCGTGAATGGCGCTGAGAATGAGACGCTTGTTTCGCACCACCCGTCGGGCTCTGCTGACCCGTCGCTTTGGCGTGCTCGACCACGGCGGATCGTCCTCACCCTCGTCGGCTGCGGAGAGCATCTGCTTCTGCCGAATCGAGGTTAGTCGACGGTTCAACTCGACGATCTTGCTGCCGTCTTGGATCGTCTCCGAGATCACCTTGCCGCAGATTTCAGAGAATCGTTCCAGGTCTTTCAGAATCGCCTTTTCGTCGAGTCGATCGAGATAGGTCTCGTGAATGAAATCATCGACGATGTCGCGGGTACTTCTGTCCACTTCGCTTCTCCGCTGGATGGATTGGGGCGAAGTGCAAGTCGTGTGCCCCCGGAACGCGATGGGGCACCGCGTGGCCAGCGATCGCACAACCGGCTTCACGGCATGGGGTTCTACCACCGGTGGCGCGGAGAATGGCCGGGCGAAATGTGCCGGGCGGCCGACGGGCGAAGACCGGGATGGGGGATTTCGCGGATGCGCGAGGGGCATTGCGCGCATTGCCGCGGGCGGAGTCCTTCGACTAGTCGCGGCTCGGGGACGGATCGGTTCCGGGTCGTTCGAGCACGGGCAGAAGGATATCCACGAGATCGCGCAGGACCTCGGGACGATCGTAGTAACCGTTTGCGATCCGGGCGCGAACACGCTGGAGTTTTCGAGCGTCGATGCTGGTTGCCTGGCTCTTCACGGACTTTGTGGCAGCGCCGTCGATCTTCTTTGTGCGTGTCATCGATTCGGTCCTTTCAGATGGTTTCCGAGGCCTCTCTCCTCGTGGTCGGGCTCTAACCAATCAAATCGGGTGTTTCCGGTACGGCATGAGTAAGAAAAACGTCCCCATGGTGATTTTCTTACCAGGCCGCGCAACTGCCGCACAGCCCCGGCTAGAACCTCACAAACGCCTGAGACATAGTTACTTGCACAGAATCGCCCGAGCTGAGATTCCCTCTTTCCGCTTCCCTATGTTGGAACTGTTCGAGGAATGAGCGGCAAAAAAACGGGCGCTCTGGGTGATCCCTCAGTTCTTCATCGATCGGATCGGAGGGGGGATCCGGCCTCCGCGGGCGACGAATTCGTCGCATCTGAACGGGTTGACCGGCATCGCCGGCGCTTCGCCGAGGAGCCCACCGTAGTCGACCGATTCTCCGGCCTTCATTCCCGGGAGGGGGAGAATCCGAACCGCGGTGGTCTTGAAATTGATTACGCCAATCGCGATCTCGTCGGCGATGATGCCGCTGATGGTCGAGGCGGGGGTGTCGCCCGGCACGGCGACCATATCGAGGCCGACCGAACATACGGCCGACATCGCTTCGAGCTTCTCCAGAGAGAGTGCCCCTTCGCGCACGGCCCGAATCATGCCTTGGTCTTCAGAGACTGGGATGAAAGCGCCGGAAAGGCCACCGGTCGCGCTCGTTGCCATCGCGCCGCCCTTCTTCACCGCATCGGTGAGCAGAGCCAACGCAGCGGTCGTACCCGGCGCACCGGTTCGCTCTATCCCGATGAGCTCGAGTATGTCGGCCACCGAATCCCCCGCCGCGGGAGTGGGAGCGAGCGAGACATCGACGATCCCAAAATCGACACCGAGCCGCTCGGCGACCCGTCGCCCGATCATCTCGCCGAGACGGGTGATCTTGAATGCGGTCCGTTTTACGACCTCGGCGAGTGAGCCCAGGTCGATGCCGGCGCACGGCGTGAGGGCCGCGCGAACCACACCGGGGCCGCTCACGCCGACGTTTACGGCGCACTCCGCTTCGCCGACGCCATGAAAAGTGCCCGCGACGAAGGGGTTGTCATCGGGCGCATTCGCGAAGACGACGAGCTTCGCGCAGCCGATTCCACCCTCTCCGCGGGTGCGCTCGGCGAGGTCTTTGATGAGTGTGCCCAGGCGCGCGATGGCGTCCATGTTGATGCCGGCCGTCGTGGTGGCCACATTGACCGATGCGCAAACCCGTTTGGTGGTCGCGAGCGCCTCGGCGAGCGCCTCGAAGTAGGCGAGGTCGCCCCGCGAGAAGCCCTTGTGCACGAGAGCGGAAAAACCGCCCAAATAATCCACGCCGATCTCCTCGGCCACCCGGTCGAGCGTCTCGGCGAGCCGCACGAATCCGTCCGCGTCGAGGCCCGCGCCGAAGATCGCCGCCGGCGTGATCGAGATCCGCTTGTTAGCGATCGGAATGCCGTAGTCGGCCTCGACCCGTCTCGCCTGGTGGACGAAGTTCGCCGCGTACGAGCTGATCTTCTCCGCGACACGGTGACAGACGCGGCCAGCATCGCCGCCGGCACAATCGAGGAGGCTGATTCCCAGGGTCACGGTTCTGATGTCGAGATGCTCGGTCTCGAGCATCCGCACGGTTTCGAGGATTTCGTCGCGGCTCCAGGACATCGATTCGGTTGCTCCATGGGTCCACTCAGGAATAGCTGGTGATCTTGGCGCCCAGATGTGCCGCAGATGGGATGCCAAGATCACTAGCTATACTGTGCGGACCCTAAATGCGGTGCATGTAGCGAAAGACGTCTTCGTGCTGGGCGACGATTCGAACGCCCAGCTCAACACCGCGATCCGCCAGATGTTCCTGGACCATTCCGAAATCGATGGTCGCGGTCGAAAGATCGGCCACTATGATCATCGTGAAGAAATCGCCCAGAAGGGTCTGGCTCATGTCGAGAATATCCGCGCCGACGTCGGCCAAGGCCCCGGTCACACCGGACGCGATCCCGGGGGCGTTGCGGCCGAGCGCGGTGATGATGACCCTGTGGCTCACCGGCGCGCCGGTGCGGGGGGCGGCGGCTTCGGTCTCGGTGACCTCGGCTCGTTCGTGCCGCTGCACGCACCCTCCAGTCTGGTACGAGTCGAGCACATCCTCGACGATGGCCCGTACGTCGTCTCTTTCGAGCTCCAAGCTATCTCCTCCCGTCGTTGTTCATCGCCAGGCTTCCCGCGGACCGCTTCTCGATCGCTTCGACCTCCGCCTGGTCGATATCGACGGAGTCGATGATGCCAACGACGGCCGCCTCGATCGATTGGTCGGTATCTCCCACGGCGGTGCGAGCGGCGTGCCCGTAGGCACACATCACCAGCTCGCCGGGACCGGCGCCGAGGCGATCGGCAACAACCACGATATCGGTGTTCGGCGCCTTGTTCAGGTTGACGGGATGGACGACCAGAAAACGCAAGTTGTCCAGGTTCTCCGTCTTCTTGGTTGCCCAAACCGTGCCGACGACCCGTCCGATGAACATCAGTCGAGCTTCAGTCGCCGGGCGAGATCGCGCGCCGATGGCGTGAGAAGCACACCGTGGGGGATTCGCACCCGTCCTTCGGTGCGAACGACGCGCCTGAGCTCGCTTTCGGTCATTAGGCGTCGCCCTCCCGGCGGCCGCGCCAGGCGGAGGTTCAAGTCGACTCCGAGCCTCTCGTCGTCGACCACGTAGGTCAAGTCGCCGTTGCGCGCGAGCAGTGCTCCCGCTTCGTCGGTGTCGAGATGAAGCTCGAGCACGAATCGCTCATGAACCCTCACAAGGACATCCGCGAGCAGGCCCCCGCGTCGACCCGGCACCGCGACCCGGAGTCGATCGCCCTGCGCAACACCGAAAAAGGCGGTGTCTCTCGGCGACATGTGCAGGTGTCTCTCGGGGATCAGCACTCCAGCGGCGAGATCGATGGAGCCCTTTGGACCGATGAGGACGCACCCCGCGGAGTCGTTCGTATCGCCGGAAGGGCGCAACGGCGCGCGCAATCCAAGCTCCCGGGCATCGGAAGGGGCGAGCTCCACTTGGGTGCGGGCGCGCGATGGTCCCATGACGCGGACATCTCGCAGCACGCCGGCCGAGGTGGCCACGGTCACCACTTCCTGGCAAGAGAACTGACCTTTTTGCACGATATCGCGGCGTTTGGAGAGAAGGTGGCGGGGGCCAAAAAGCCGGGAAATGTCGGCATCGCAGAGATGGACATGCCGATTCGAAACGCCGACCGGCACGGGCCGGTGGAACACATAGTCCTGGAGCGCCAGAAGAGTCGGTGGCGCGTTCCGCTCGCTCACCCGCTCCGCCGCTCGCGGAGGAAGTCCTCCACGATCCGCTCGATGTCGGATTCCGACAGCGCGTGACCGACCGACGCACCCGCGTCTACGCCGGCCGATGCTTCGCTCCGGCAAGTGGGACCGACCCGCCCGTCGGCGCGGAGCCCGCCTTCCGATGCACGGGGAGCCAGCTCGACCTCTTTGATCCCGTAGGCCAAGCGTTTCGTGTTGATCAGATGCAGAGGCGAGACATTGTCGCCGGTGATGTTGCCGCCAACCGCACCGCAGCCGAGGGTCATGGCCGGGGCAAGACCTGTGGACAGACCGATCGCGCCGTGGGTCGAGGGGGTGTTCACCACGATCCGGAAAACCGGCTTCTTCAAACCGAACTCCCGGATGACCGATTCGTCTGTGGCGTGAATGGCCAGAGTGTGACCCATGCCCCCCAAGCGCAGCAGTTCGATGCAGCGTTCGCAGCCGCGGACCCAGTCGGCGACCACGTAGAAGCCCAGGATCGGCGAGAGCTTCTCGATCGAGAGGGGCTCCTCGGTCTTGCCGACCCGGTCGAGGCGGGCAATCAGGGCCTTGGTGCCCTCGGGAACCTGGATCCCGGCCTTTCGGGCGATATCTCGGGCATGCTGGCCAACGATTGCGGGATCGACCGCGCCGCTCTTCTTGACGACGATCGGCTCGAGGCGCGCTTTTTCCTCGGGGCTGAGAATGTACCCACCGGCTGCCTCGAAAGAGCGAAGGGCCTCTTCTTCGACCGGGGCGTCGACGACGACCGACTGCTCCGACGCGCAGATCGTTCCGTTGTCGAAGGCGGTGCCGGTGATGATGTCGCGGCAGGCCTTGGCTACATCAGCCGAGCGGTCGATGTAGGCCGGCACGTTACCGGGACCGACTCCGAAGGCCGGCTTCCCGCTGGAGTAGGCCGCCTTGACCAATCCCGAGCCCCCCGTCGCGAGAATGACAGCAGTGAGATCGTGCGACATCAGATGTTGGGTGGACTCGAGCGTGGGATTCTCGAGACACGAGATCAGTCGATCGGGGGCGCCGGCCCCGCGCGCGGCGTGGACCATGAGCTCGGTTGTGCGGCGAATACACCCTTTGGCGCGCGGGTGGGGCGAGATCACGATCCCGTTTCGGGCCTTGACCGAGATGAGGATCTTGTAGATCGCCGTGGAGGTGGGGTTCGTGGTCGGAATGATCGCGGCGACGACCCCCATCGGCTGAGCGATCTCTACGATTCCGCGTTCGGTAGACTCCGAGAGGATTCCCACCGTGCGCATGGAGCGGATGTGCTCGTAGACGTCGACGGCGGCAAAGCGGTTCTTGCCGATCTTGTCTTCGTAGATCCCCATTCCCGTTTCTTCGACGGCGAGGCGGGCGAGCGATTCGATCTCGTTCCGAGCGGCGTGGGCCATCGCGCCCACGATCTGATCGACCTGGGCCTGATCAGTCTCCGCGAACTGCTTTTGGGCCGAGTGGGCGGCCCCAAGTGCGTCGCGAACCTCTTGGATCGCCTTCAGATCTGGGTCGAAGGACATGGCATGGGTTTCCGTGCTCGGGCGGGCCGCCCTCTAGCCACGCAGCACAGCGATGAGCTGATCCTTGCTGGCCCGTGAGATGTCGCGGCCGGAGAGACCGCTGTCGGGGATCGCGCGAACGCGGCGGCGCAGCTCCGCAACCGTCAACGAGTCGAGCTCTCCGTCGGGTGCCGGGTTGTGCCGCAGCTCCGGATAGATGATCTTCTCCACATCTTCGTGGGGGCGGGGGATGACATGGCTCGATACCACGGTGCCGACCTTTCTGGCTGCCGCCACGCCGGCCTCCACCGAGGCCCGTACGGCGCCGGTCTCGCCGGCCACCTTGATAGTGACCAGCTTGGCGACGGTGACCTCCCGCTCGACGAGCCGCACCTTCGCCGCCTTCACCATGGCGTCGGCGGCTTCGATGCCGGCGATGAGGCCCTCGGTCTCGACCATTCCGAGTGCGCGATCGTCTCCCATGCTGGGCCCTCGCGACGACGCGCTATTTGCCGCCGGCGTTCGGGAGGATCATCTCGACGTCGGCGTGCGGACGCGGGATGACATGGACCGATACGAGCTCGCCGACCCGTTCGGCGGCGGCGGCACCGGCATCGGTGGCGGCTTTGACCGCCCCCACATCTCCTCGAACCATCACGGTGACGAAACCGCCACCGATCTTCTCTTTGCCGATCAGGGAGACCTTGGCGGCCTTCACCATCGCATCGGCCGCTTCGATCGAACCGATGAGCCCTTTGGTTTCGACCATTCCCAGAGCGTCCAGAGTCATGTCTTCTCCCGCCGTCGCGCCTCGATCGATGTCGAGGATGTGGCTGTGGAACGATTCCGCGGAAAGGCGCGCTCCGGAGGTGTCCGGCTGGCGCAAGTTGCGGCATTACAGAGGTTTGTGGGCGGACACTAGCATGCGGACGAGGGGGTGTCAACCGAGCGATCGAGGCCGGAGCGGATCGGTGCTCCCTACCGTGCTCCCGGGTTGAGCGCGCAAGGACCATGCGCAACGGGCTGCCAGGCTCTCCCCCGGACTTGAGGAAGCCGGCCGCACCCGCGATCGGTTGCCGCTGACTTGGCGGGAAGTTGGTAAGCTCACGCGCATGCAGCACAGTAGATCCGCGGAAGAGGCCGATGCCGCCATCTTGGCGGCGATCGTGCGGAGGACAGTGCCCACGTTCGAGCCCCGTAAGGTGATCCTCTTCGGGTCGCGGGCTCGCGGCGCGGCAACGGCGGAGAGCGACTACGACTTGTTGTTTGTCATGTCCTACACGGGTAGCCGACTGCGCACAGCGGTAGAGATACGAAAGTCTCTGCGCGGACTGGGAATTGCCAAAGATATCTTTGTGCTAACGCCTGACGAGTTCGAAACACATAGAGAGCTCGCCGGCACGGTGGCTTACCCCGCTGCGCACGAAGGACGTGTCCTCTATGCCTCGTGAGGCACAGTGCGCACAGGCACGTGCCTGGATGCAAAAGGCTGCCAACGACCTCAAGGCAATCGAGATCGTTCTGCCGCACAAAGACGGACCATTGGACACGGTCGCATTTCATGCCCAGCAAGCGGCCGAGAAATCGCTCAAGGCACTTGCCGTCTTTGCCGGCCAGCAACCCCAAAGAACACACGACTTGGAAGCGCTTTGGGCTCGACTCCCCGATTCGGATCGGCAGTCGCTCGCTGTGGACGAGGACGATCTCGAGCTGCTCTCACAAATGGCGGTGGCGCCGCGCTACCCGGGCTGGGATGACGAGTTCGATGATCGCGACACCATTGAGCATGCTGTTGCTGTGGCACGACTTGTATATCAGGCCGTAGCCAAATGCCTGGAACGTCAGGGCTGCATGTAGGTCGCCTGCTCGGGGCGGAGCTCGGCCAGGCGCACTAGGAGCCTGTTGCACATAGCCTTCGCTTCGCCCGGCATCCGCCTTCGTTCCGATCT
>NYZA01000235.1 GCA_002686955.1 Gemmatimonadota bacterium | reverse complement strand
CGGATCGCCAGTCATCTGGTGGCCTTCGGCACTTTTGGGCTCGATGTGGGGGCGATAACACCATTTCTGTACGCGTTTCGGGAGCGCGAGAAGATTCTCGATATCTTCGAGGAGATGTGTGGTGCGAGGCTCACCTACGCCTATATCTATGTGGGCGGAGTGATGCGCGATATCGATTCGCGGCAGCTCGGAATGATCGCCGATTTTCTGGACTACTTCGAGCCGAAGCTCGAGGAGTACGATCGGCTGCTCTCCTACAATCAGATCTTCATCAAACGCACGGCCGGTATCGGTGTGATTCCGGCGAAGATGGCGATCGACTACGGCTGCACGGGGCCGGTTCTGCGGGCCTGCGGCGTGAACTGGGATCTGCGGCGCGACGATCCCTACTCGATCTACGACCGATTCGACTGGGACGTAGTCGTGGGCAAGGGTGATGTAGGTAAGACCGGCGATACTTGGGACCGATACATGGTTCGACTGCGCGAGATGCGCGAGTCGGTGCGGATCGTGCGGCAGGCGCTGGAGAAGGTGCCGAGGGGTCCCTTCCAGGCAAAGGTGTCGCCGCGCCTGAAGCCGAAATACAACGAAGTTTATTGCCGAACCGAGACGCCGCGGGGTGAGCTCGGCTTCTATGTCGTGGCCGACGGCAAGGTCGAGCCCTGGCGCTGCAAGGTGCGCTCGCCCTGTTTCAGCAATCTCTCGGTCATCGGAGAGTTGGCGCCTGGGCTGATGATCGCCGATCTGGTGGCGGTCTTGGGGTCGTTCGATGTCGTCATGGGAGATGTGGACCGGTGAGTGAGCTCGCGCAAAATCTGACGCTGCCGGGGGCGCTGCTCGCGGGTCTCTCGCCCGGTGTCGCGGCGATGCTGGTCATGTTCGCCTCTTGCGCCGCGGTGCTCGGCGTGGTGGCGCTGAACGGCATGTTCCTGGTCTGGTGGGAGCGGAAGATCTCGGCCCATATCCAGAGCCGCGTGGGGCCGATGACGACGGGGTACTGGCACGGGTGGCTACAGTCGATCGCCGACGGCGTGAAGCTGCTGCTGAAAGAGAACATCATTCCGCTAATGGCCGATCGCTGGCTCTTCATGCTGGCGCCTCTGGTGGTCTTCATGTCGGCCTTCATGGCCTTCGTGCCGATCCCCTGGGGCGAGAAGCTGATCGTGGCCGATCTGAACGTCGGCGTTCTCTATATCGCCGCGATCACATCGCTATCGGCGATCGGTGTGATCATGGCGGGGTGGGCCAGCAACAACAAATGGAGCCTCTACGGGGGGATGCGGGCGGCGGCGCAGATCGTTTCGTACGAGATTCCGGTCGGGCTCGCGCTGGTTCCGGCGCTTCTCGCTTCGAGCACGCTGTCGATGCAGGGGATCGTGGAGGTGCAGGCCGGAGGCATCTGGAATTGGAACATCTTCGCGGGGGGGCCCTTCACGATCGTCGCCTTTGGGGCGCTTTTTCTCGCGTCGCTCGCTGAGGTAAACCGGGCGCCATTCGATCTGCCCGAGGCGGAGTCGGAGCTGGTGTGCGGCTTTCACACCGAGTACTCGGGGATGTGCTTCGCCTTCTTCTTCCTGGCGGAATACTCCGAGATGTTCGTGGTCGCCGTCGTGGCGAGCGTGCTCTATCTCGGCGGGTGGCACGATCCGCTCGGCCTGGGGATTCTGCCGGGTCCGGTTGTTCTGATGGCGAAGGTGCTGCTGCTCGTTTTCGTGCAGATGTGGTTCCGATGGACCTTCCCCCGGCTGCGGGTGGATCAGCTCATGTATCTGGCGTGGAAGGTGCTGACACCCCTCGGTTTCATCAACGTTTTCGGGGCGGCCTTCTGGCTGATCCTGGTGTAGACGGACCCGCGATGAGAGCCTATTTCCGAAATATCTACGAGGGGTTGAAGAGCGCGGTCGCGGGGCTGCGGGTTACCTTCGGCTACCTCTTCAAGAAGTCGGTGACGGTTCACTACCCCTTCGAAGAGGTGAAGGTCGCGAACGGTTTTCGGGGGTTGCACCATCTGAAGGTCGACATCTGCATCGCGTGCAATCAGTGCGCCAATGCCTGCCCGGTGAGCTGCATCGAGCAGACCTTCGACAGGATCGACAAAGAGAACGTGCTCGTCTCGCGCTTCAGCATCGACTACAACAAATGTCTCTTCTGTTGGTACTGCATTCCGGTCTGTCCGACCGAGTGCATCACGATGGGGGCGGAGTACGAGCTGGCGACCTTCGATCGCAAATCGCTCGACTACGATCTGGTGGCGCGGGGGGAGCGGACGGCGAAGCGAAATATGACGCTTTTCCGCGAGGAGTTCGTGCAGGTGATCGAGAAGGTTCGTGAGAAGAAGCCGGAGCTCGCCGAGAAGGCCGAGGGGTTGATGGGCGACCCGCGAGTGGGGCTCTGCGGGCGGAATCCCGAGAAGGACAAGAGCGCCTCGTCGGGATTCGTCGAGGAAGAGGCCGATTCCCAGGCGAGCGTCTCCGAAGAGGTGGCGCCATGAGTTTCGAGGCATCGATCTGGTATCTGGTCGCTCTGCTCACCCTGGGGACCGGCGCTTATGTGGTCTTCACGCGGAATATCGTGCGGGCGGCTTTCGCGCTCGTGTTCACCTTCTTGGGTGTCGCGGCGATGTATGTGTTTCTGCGGGCCGATTTCTTGGCCGCCGCTCAGCTTCTGATCTATGGGGGCGGTATCACGGTTCTACTGCTCTTCGGTGTCATGCTCACCCACCGCCACGAAGGGATGGAGCTGAAGCTCGATCCGCTGAAGGCGTTGCCCGCCGTTGCGATCGCCGGGGGGTTCTTCGTTGCGATCTGGTCCGCGGCGCGGCGGGCCGATTGGGATCTCGTCGCGCCGGTGGAGCCGGTCGGGACATCGGAGGCGATCGGCAGCGCGATCATGACGACCCACCTTTTGCCTTTCGAGGAGATCTCGGTCTTGCTACTGGTGGTCTTGATCGGGGCGCTCTTCGTGGCGCGACGAAGCGGAGAGGAGGAGGGCTCATGATCGGTCTGGTGCACTATCTCGTGTTCGCCGGCATCCTCTTCTGTCTCGGCCTTTTCGCGGTTTTGACCCGAAGGAACGCGGTGACGGTGCTGATGGGGATCGAGCTGATGCTCAATGCCGGCAACGTCAATCTGGTCGCGTTCAATCGCTTCGTCGGAAGTGGCGTGAACGGCCAGATCTTCGCGCTCTTCATCATCGTGCTCGCCGCGGCCGAGGCCGCCGTGGCGCTGGCGATCCTGCTCAACATCTACCGCACCTACAAACACATCACGGTGGACGAGATCCACCTGCTGCGGGGCTAGCTCTCGATGCTCACAGCCGCACTAATCTGTCTGCTCGTACCGCTCGCGGCCTTCGTGGTCCAGTTGTTTCTGGGGACGCGATTGCCTCGCGGAGGGGACTTTGTTTCGGTAGGTGCGATCGGTGCGTCGCTTCTAGCCGCGTGCTGGATCTTCTGGCAGGTGATGGCGGGTGGGGAGCCGGGCTATCAGTGGAGCATGGTGTTTCGGTGGGTCGAGGTCGAAGGGTTCACCATTCCGATGGGGCTGGCGATCGACACGCTCACGGCGTGGATGTTGCTGGTGGTCGTAGGAGTGAGCTTCTTGGTGCATGTCTTCTCGATCGGATACATGCACGGCGAGGATCGTTACCACCTCTACTTCGGCTATCTGTCGCTCTTCTCCTTCTCGATGCTCTGGCTCGTGCTCTCGGACAATCTGCTCGGGATCTTCGTGGGGTGGGAGCTGGTCGGGGTGTCGTCCTATCTGCTGATCGGCTTCTTCTTCCCGAAGCGATCGGCGGCGCTCGCGTGCAAGAAGGCGTTCTTGACGAATCGCGTAGGGGATCTCGGCATGTGGCTCGGGATCATGTTGGTCTGGAAAGAGCTTGGAGTGCTTCGGCTCGAGCAGGTCTACCACCATGTCGGCGCGGGGGCGTTCTCGTCGGAGGCGACGCTCACGATCGCGGGGGTGCTGCTCTTTGTTGGTGCGGTGGGCAAATCGGCGCAGCTGCCGCTGCATGTGTGGTTGCCCGATGCGATGGAGGGTCCGACACCGGTTTCGGCCTTGATCCACGCCGCGACGATGGTGGCGGCGGGTGTCTATCTGGTCGGGCGACTCTTCCCGATTCTGACTCCCGATGCGCTACTGGTCATCGCTTATGTCGGTGCGCTCACGGCGTTCTTCGCGGCGACGATCGCGATCGTTCAGGACGATATCAAGCGGGTGCTCGCCTACTCAACGGTTTCACAGCTCGGCTACATGATGGTGGGCCTGGGAGTGGGATCGTACTTCGGCGGACTTTTCCACCTGACGACACACGCGGCGTTCAAAGCCTGCCTCTTCCTCGGTTCGGGCTCGGTGATCCACGCGGTGCATACGCAAAATATCTGGGAGATGGGTGGACTGCGTAAGAAGATGCCGATCACATTCGCGACCTGGGTGATCAGCACAGCGGCGATCTCGGGCTTCCCGGTGCTGACGAACGGCTTCTTCAGCAAGGAGCGGATTCTCGGCGACGCGATGGGCTTCGGGCTGCACCTTCCGCAACACTTCTTGATCTTCGCGCTGCCGATGGTCGCGGCGGTGATCACGGTCTTCTATATGACACGGGTCACGATCGTGACCTTCTTCGGGGAGCCGCGCGATCGCGAGAAGTACGAGCATGCGCACGAGGGCGGCTTCGAGATCACCGCGCCCTTGATGGTGCTATCGGCGATTACGTTGCTGGGCTTCGCCTACGCCGGGCCTTTCGAGCGGATGGTGACACCGCCGAGCTCGACGGACTATGCGGCGGAGCAGTTCGCGGCATTCCACTACGGCGAGAGTCTGAGGACCGGTGCGCTCGATGAGAGCCATGGCGCGCATGCGGCGGAGGCGGGGCGCGGGGAGGCGGCTCATGAGGAGCCGGCGCACGCGGAGACCGGCGCCGAGCACCACGAAGCTCCCTGGGGTCCGCATCGGGTCGATGCGCATTCGCTCCACACCGGGCACAGGGCGGTGCTCTATCTGTCGCTCTTGGCGCTGATCCTAGGAGTTGCGCTGGCGACTCTGATCTACCACCGCAAACGTTCGCAGGAGGCGCTCGCGCGGCGCTTCTCGGGGACTTGGCGGGTGCTCTACAACAAGTACTTCGTCGACGAAGCGTACCAGGCTGGCGTGGTGAACCCGCTCCTCTGGCTCAACCGGTTGAGCGCCGCCTTCGACCGCGTGGTGATCGACGGCGCGGTCAACGGGTCGGCGACCCTCACGCGCGCTCTCTCCAGCGGGAGCGGATGGTCCGATCTGCGGATCATCGATGGAATCGTGAACGGAATCGCTTCGGTCACTCAGGTCTTCGGTGCGGCGTTTCGGCGCGTGGAGACCGGTCGGATTCAACACTATTTCGCATTCTTTCTCGCCGGGACGCTCGTCCTGATGCTCATTCGGGTCTATTAGGGGACTGGAACGAATCAACCATGGGCAACACCTTGACCTTGATGACCTTCGTGCCGCTCATCGGAGCTCTCGTGATACTCCTGCTTCCAAGAGGGCGCGACGAGCTCGTGCGCTGGGTGGCGCTGGCGGTGACGGCGGTTCCGCTGGTTCTGGCCTTCCAGGTGTGGAGCGGATTCGAACGCGGCACGAGCGAGATCCAGTTCGTCGAGCGGGCGAGTTGGATCAGCCTGACGGCCGATCTGGGCGCGCAGGAAATTCCATTGAATATCGAGTACTACATGGGGATCGATGGGTTGTCGGTCTCGATGGTCCTGCTCACCGCATTGCTCTCGGTGCTCTGTGTGATCGCCTCGTGGGGGATCACGAAGTGGGTGAGAGCGTATTTCGCGCTCTTCTTGCTGCTCGAGACGGGAATGATCGGCGTGTTCTGCGCGCTCGATTTCTTCCTTTTCTATGTGTTCTGGGAAGTGATGCTGCTGCCGATGTACTTCCTGATCGGCATCTGGGGCGGGCCTCGGAAAGAGTACGCGGCGATCAAGTTCTTCCTGTACACCCTGGTCGGCTCGGTCGTGATGTTACTGGCCGGTCTGGCGATGTACTACCTGATGGGAGGCTCTTTCGATATCATCGAGATGGCGCGCATCCTCCCGAACAACCCCGACGCCGTGGCGCTGGGCAAGGTGCTCTATCTGGCGCTCTTCCTCGGCTTCGCGATCAAGATCCCGCTCTTCCCTTTCCACACCTGGCTGCCCGACGCCCATGTCGAGGCGCCGACCGCGGTGAGTGTGATCCTCGCCGGGGTGTTGCTGAAGATGGGAACCTACGGAATCCTGCGCTTCTGCTATCCGATCTTCCCCGAGGCGACTCAGTGGTTCGCTCCGACGCTCGCGGTGCTCGGCGTGGTCAACATCATCTACGGCGCTATGTGTGCGATGGCGCAAACCGACTTCAAGAAGCTCGTGGCGTATTCTTCGATCTCGCATATGGGATTCGTCTGTCTCGGCATGGCGGCGCTCACGCCGCAAGCCGTCAGTGGCGCGGTGATGCAGATGTTCAACCACGGCACGATCACCGCCATGCTCTTCCTCCTGGTGGGCGTGATCTATGACCGGGTGCACCACCGCGACATTGAGCGCTTCGGCGGGCTCCGGTTGCAGACGCCGATCTACGCGGGAATTGTGATGGTGGCTTTCTTCGCGGCGCTCGGGCTGCCGGGTTTGAGCGGCTTCTGGGGTGAGGCGTTCGTCTTCATGGGCTCGCTGCCCTCCTTCCCGAAGGCGACGATGTTGGCGTTGCTGGGGATCGTGCTGGGAGCCGGCTACATTCTGTGGACCTACGAGCGGGTCTTCCTGGGGCCGCTCAACGAGGCCTACTCCGATCTCAAAGACATCAGCCCCCGTGAGATCGTCTCTCTCGCGCCGCTGATGGTGATCGTGGTCTATCTGGGTGTTTATCCGCAGCCGCTGCTCGAGCTGCTCGATGCCACGCTCGTCGATCTGGTGAGAGGAATTGTGTAGGTGCCTCACTCCATCGATTCGCTGAGCTTCGAGGCCTCGACCGCGGCCACGATCGAGTCCCTAGGCCAGATCGTGCCGGAGCTGATAGTGACCTGTACGGTCCTGGCGATCGTCCTGGTCGATCTCTTCTTCATTCGCGGCAAGGGGAAAAGACAGGGGCCGCTGGAGATGGTCGTGCTGGCGGGCATGGGCGCGGCGTTGATCGCCACATGGGCCGGATTCGCCGGGGAGCCGCGCGCCGTGTTCGGAACGATGATGGTGGTCGATCCCTTCTCGTCGTTTTTCGATGCGGTTTTTCTGCTGGCGACGGTGCTCTTCGTATTCTCGACCATGATGAGCAACGAAATCGCGGTCGCCGATCGATCGGAGTACTACACATTGGCGGTCGGCTCGGTGCTTGGCATGATGCTGATGGCCTCGTCCACCGACATGGTTTCGATCTTCATCAGCGTCGAGTTCGTCAGCCTGGCCTCGTATGTGATGGCCGGTTTCGTGCGAGGCGATCGGCGTTCGTCCGAAGCGTCGCTCAAATACGTTCTCTACGGCTCGGTGTCGTCGGCGGTGCTGCTTTTCGGCTTTTCTTACCTCTATGGGCTCACCGGCACGACCTCGCTGATCGAGGCGAACCAGGTTCTGTATGCCTCTAACCCCTATCCGCTCGCGCTCCTCTTCGCGCTGGTGTTGGTGATCGCGGGGCTTGGGTTCAAGATCGCGTGCGTCCCATTCCATTTTTGGGCGCCGGATGTGTACGAAGGGGCTCCGACACCGGTGACCGCCTTCTTCACCGTCGCTCCGAAGGCGGCGGGCTTCGCGCTGCTCTCCCGCTTTCTGGTGACGCTCTTGAGCAACCCCTCGACCAGTCCCGGCTTCTGGACCTTCCTGGGGAGTTTGGACTGGCCCCTGCTCGTTGGGATTCTGGCCGCGGGAACGATGACCCTCGGCAACTTCGGTGCTCTGCGCCAGACCAATATGAAACGTCTTCTGGCCTACAGCTCGATCGCCCATGTCGGCTTCGTGCTCATGGCGGTCTCTACCCTTTCGCCCGAGGGACTCCACGCCATCATCGTGTATATGGCCGCCTATCTGGTGATGAACCTCGGCGCCTTCTTGGTGGTCATCGCGATCCGAGAGCGGACCGGGTCGGTCGATCTGCGCGATTACGACGGATTGGCGAACGACGCGCCGATGCTCGTGGTAGCGATGGTGGTTTTCCTTTACTCTCTGACCGGCCTACCCCCGTCGCTCGGGTTCTTGGGCAAGTACTACGTATTCGCAGAGACGATTCGCCAGGAGATCTGGTGGCTCGCGGCAATCGGTGCCGTGAATTCGGTGATCGCGCTCTACTACTACTTCCGCGTGGCGAAGGCGCTCGTTTTCCGCCCGCTACGGGAGCGGCAGTGGACCGGCGCAATACCCGAGCTGGCGACAAGCCTTTCCGTGGCATTGGCGGCCGTGACCTTGGTTTTTGGAGTGCCTTGGGGCGCTTTCGAGAAGGTAACAACCTACTCGGCCACACTTTTCCTGGGACGCTAAGACCATGCTGGTCCCGATCTCTTTCGCGCTTCTCGCGCTCCTGGCGCTCGGAGGAGCGCTGATGCTGCTCTTCCGTCGCGACCCCGTGGACGGGGTGCTTTCTCTCGTGGTGACGATGCTCGCCCTGGCGGGAATCTACCTGCAGCTCGCGGATCCCGTCGTAGCCGCGCTGCAGGTGATCGTCTATGCCGGCGCGATCATGGTGCTCTTTCTCTTCGTCACGATGTTCGTGCGCAGAGCCGAAGAGCGCGGGCCGCTGGGCTGGGATCGTCCTCGATTCGCCTTGGCCTCGATCGTCGCCGCCTGCCTATTGGGACTTCTGGTCCAGGCGATCGGCGCCTTCGGCGGCAACACTCCGACGCACCCAGGTCCGCCGGCGGAGATCGCCGCGATCGCGCACTCCCTCTTCGGGGAGTTCCTCTATCCATTCGAGCTGGTGTCCGCATTGCTCCTGGTGGCGATGGTGGGCGTCGTCGTGCTCGGGCGACGGGGAGAAGAATCGTCGTGATCGATTTGAGTTGGTACCTGCTGCTGAGTGCGGCGCTTTTCGGAGTCGGAACGCTGGTGGTTCTGGCCCGTCGAAACGCGCTGCACCTCTTCATGGGCATAGAGCTGATGCTCAACGCGGGCAATCTGGCGTTTCTGGCCGGAGCCCGAATCCATGGGGGCGCGCAGGCGCCGGTGTCGGTGCTCTTCATCTTGGCGCTCGCGGCGGCCGAGGTGGCGGTGGGCTTGGCCCTGATCGTTTTGATCCACCGAACGCGCGGCACCCTCGACGTGGGTTCCTTCAATCTCCTAAAGGGTTGATCCGGAAGGGGCATCCGACGTGGATGGTCTACTGGTACTGATCCCGCTCTTTCCCCTTCTCGGCGTTGTGCTGATCGGTTCGGCCCACGCTCGACTGAAGGGGATTGCGCATATTCCGGCGATCACGGCGGTGGCGCTGAGCTTCGCGGCGAGCTGCGGCGTGTTCTTCGAAGTGTTGCGAGGCCATGAGCTCTCGGTCGATCTATTTCCCTGGATCGTCGCCGGCTCCTTCAGGACATCGATCCACTTGGTGGCCGATCGTCTGACCGGCATCATGTTGCTGGTGGTGACCGGAGTCTCGACGCTGATCCATATCTACAGCGCGGGGTACATGCACTCCGATCCCCGCTACCCCCGCTTCTTCGCCTACCTGAACTTCTTCGTCTTCTCGATGACCATGCTGGTCTTGGCGGGGGACTTCCTCCTTCTCTTCGTTTTCTGGGAGGCGGTCGGTCTGGCGAGCTATCTGCTGATCGGGTTCTGGTTCGAGAAGGATTCCGCGGCGCTGGCGGGCAAGAAGGCGTTCATCGTCAACCGAATCGGCGACTTCGG
>NYZA01000234.1 GCA_002686955.1 Gemmatimonadota bacterium | reverse complement strand
GACGGCTGCGAGCATAGCCCGGAGTATCCGCAGGCTTGGTCGGGCTCTCGCAGTGATCCTCCCACGCCACGAGGAATCCATCGACATAGCCGGTCGTTAGGGCCAGAAGCAGTGTTCTCTCCACGAAATTGGCCTGGCTTCCGCGGTATTGGAGGGGGGTGGTATGGTGGAATGTTCTCCGCCTTGATCGTCGTCTCATCGAGCATCACCCGGACGGGGTCCAGCCCCAGAATCTGCCGAGTGAGAAGAGCGAAGAGCAAGCTCCCAGGAATCCAGAGTAATCGTCGCGGCTGAACTCTCCTGGGTCGGAGAGGAAACGGCTCTCGGGGCGCAAGGGGGTTCGCGCGAAATCGCCGAATCACCGCCCTCACTCCCCCAAGCTTGTCCGCGATTCGCCCTGCACGGGCGTCTACAGGCCGCGAAGTCGCCCGGGCTCGCTGTCCCACGCGGTCGGGGTCCCGGGGGTGCATATCTTCACGTTGAAGATGAACCGGGGAGTGCCGGTGGAGTAGATCACAGGGCCCGTGCACCAAACCGACCCATCGGTTTAGAATGGTTCATATGGAGATCCAGCGCCCTATTTTCAATCGCTTACGCCGCGAAATGGCGGAACCGCAGATCCTGGTGCTCACCGGTCCCCGCCAGGTGGGCAAGACCACGCTGCTTCGCGCGCTCGAACGAGCCGGCGGAGACGCCGGGCGCCGCACCCGCTTTTTCGACCTCGAGCAACCCTCCGATCTGGCGGGCCTGCGTGGTGATGCCCAGGATTTGATCGACACGCTCGTCGCAGATGCCGACGATCTCTTCATCGACGAGTTCTACTACCTCGCGGGCGCGGGACAGCTCTTCAAGGCGATCTACGATCGAGCCCGGGCCAAGAACCGCAAGATCAAGATCGTCGCCAGTGGATCCTCCTCCGTCGAGATTCACTCCCACCTTGGGGAGAGCCTCGCCGGGCGAACGATGACGTACCGGATCTACCCGCTCTCATGGGAAGAGCTGAGCCAGTGGGATTCCCCGGCGCGCCCCGACTACACCGATTTCCTGCGCTACGGAGGTCTCCCCGGCTTGGCGACAGTTGCCGACGAAGAACGAAAGCAACGACTGCTCCAAGAGTACCTATCCGCCTACCTCTTCAAAGACATCAAGGGACTGATCAAAGAAGAGAACATCCGAGCCTTCAATCATCTTCTTCAGCTCTTGGCGCAAAACCAGGGGCAGCTCGTCGAGGCGTCGAGCTTGGCTCGTGAGTTGCGTGTATCGGCGCCGACGATCGAGAGATACCTCTCGATGATGGATCAGACTTACGTCAATTTCCTTCTCCCGAGCTATCACACGAACCTCGCGAACGAGCTGAAGAAGTCACGCAAAACCTATCTCTACGATCTGGGCGTTCGCAACAGCATTCTTGGCGACTTTCGCGATCCCTCTCGCAGGGAAGACCGTGGCGCAATTTTCGAGAGCGCCGTGTTCTTGACGATCCGCCCCCTGCTGACTCCAAATATGCAGCTCAGGTTCTGGCGCACGAAGAGCAGTCACGAAGTCGACTTCGTCGTGATCCGAAACCGTGTGCCTTATCCGATCGAGGTGAAGGCATCGCTCTCCGAGCCGAAGCTCCCGTCCGGGCTGGCGGCCTTCTGTCGGAAGTACCCGAAGGTCACGCGCACCTTGACCGTCAGCGATCGCTCTTTCGAATCCCGGCGCGAAGGCAATGCCGTGCACGAATTCCTCCCCTTCTCTCGCGTTCCCGAGTTCATCGAGCGGATTCAGCGAGAGGAGTGAGTGGTGGAGCGGCGCCCGATCGGATTTGATCACCCTCACACCCCCGCCCTCATCCCCCAATCTCCAGATCCACCACATCCGACGCTTCGATCTCGTCGAGCAGCGAGCCCCAGCGAGCCTTGACGCGATAGGGGCCGCTCGGGATCGGGTCGGGGATTGCGGCGGTGCCTTCGATCACGTGGCTCGCGCCTGGCCTGATCGGAATTGCCGACCGGGTAGCCAGCACGTGGTGGATGCGCTGGCCCGTGAGCTCGATCCAGGCGTCGCCGCGGCGTACGGCTTCGGCGAAGGGCAGCGCGCTGTCTTCGATCGTCAGAGTGTAAGAAATGGTGTCGCCGGGGGCGACGCGCCGAGGGTCGATAGTGAGGTGAATAGCGGCGGTTGCGGGTGTAGCGTAAGGAAGTTCATAGGCACCGATGTCGGGGGCGGGGCCTTTGAAACCGTAGGCGCCGAGATCGGCGCCGGAGTCGATCAAGGGGGAGTCGGGCCGCAGACGGAAATCGTGGTTGGCGGCGTCGACGAAGAGGGGGTCGAAGTGGAGGTCGGTGCCTTGGTCGTGGGCGGCGTTCACGTAATCGGTTTCGTTGTTCCAGAGACTATTCGTGGTCAGCTGAACGGCACTGGTGTACCATTCCCAGCGAATTCCCCATCTACTGTTAACGACAACATTGCTCTCGACAAGAGCGCCGGAGTAGGAGATCTCGATACCGACGGCGCTGGAGCCCACGATCGTATTGTGGAGAATCTCTCCGGCTGCACCGCCGATGAAGTAGACTCCGACTCCGTTGTGACACATTAAGTTGTTTCGGACACTACATGGATATACCGTGGCGACTGCGCCGTTGCTGGCCCCGCACACCCAGTTCCCTACGATCTCGAGTGGACCGCCCCACACCGCATAGATGCCTGATCTCGGAAGCCCCCCATCGGTGTCACGATTTCGGTAGATGAGATTGTCGGAGATGACGCCAGCGGTCATGTATAATCTGATCATGTCGTCACCTGTATTGTCGTGGATGACGTTGCCGGTGATGTAGCAGTGATCCGTTGCTACGCTGAGAATGGTAGAGGAATTGGTTGTGTTTCGTGCAATGATGTTGTCTTCGATCCAACAGCGAGTGACTGCTGGGCCTCCCATCCCGGCCAAGCTGCCCGACAGCTCCAGACCGTTGTTGGTGAATATGTTGTTCCGGACAGCGGCACTGCAATCGGTTCCAAAGAGAGCCGTGACGGAACGCTCGCCCTCCGCCCCCCCATGCGTCACCGTAAACCCCTCGAACACCGTCGTCGAATCGGTTCCCTCTCCAAGGTCCACGACCAACCCTTCGTACTGCCCATCGATCACCGTCACCTCCGCCCCCTGCTCCGAACGCACCACGATCGATTTACCGCCATAAGCGATCCGCTCGAAGTACGTCCCCGGCGCCACGGTCACCGTATCGTGCGGTGTAGAGGCATCGATCGCTTCCTGAATCGTCGCGTACTCTTCCGGAACCAGATTGTCGGCGTGCGGGCGCTGGTCGAGGGCGAGGGTGGGGCCGGCTGCGAATAGCATCAGTACGGACAGGCCGGTCAGGCAGAAAATGAACCGCCCCAGTTTTCTTGAACCGGATTCGATCATAACGCTCTCCTGAGGCTCTCGTCGGCAAGGGAGCGACCGGCGCATCGTTCCGCCGATCGCTCCAAATCTAACACCAATTACACCGAATCCCTACTGCAACGAGGGCTGAACATAGTACTGACCGAGCGAGCCTCCGACATCGATGACCGGAGGATCGGGCAGTGTCACCCAACCGCCGTCGCGGCTGACTCTAACCTGAATCGTGGCCTCTCCAGGCCCGCCGGCCGATGTGGGGCCGCCCCCGAGAGACCGGGGGCGCAGCTCGAGTCCGTAGCAGAAGATCAGGTTATCGAGCCAGAGCCAAGACGCGGGATCTGTTTCGCTCAGGCCTTGGCCGTCTCCATCGTGCCTGAAAACGACCTGGATCTCGTCCTCCGTCGGCCCGGTCTTGAAATGAAAGTAGCGGTCTTTCGAACTGTCGAACTCGGGCGAAGGGCCACCCTCGAACTCGACACGCACGGTCTGACCGATAGACGGTTTCAGGCAGAGCCGTTTGGTTGGGCTGAACGGAAAGCACTTGCAGTCGTATTCGTGCTGCGGATCACATTCCTCGAAGTCGGAGTCCGGTTCGTTCAAATAGAGCTGCAGAATGTACTCTGTGTCCGGCGTCACGGTCAGATGGAGGGGCACTTCGGTCTCATGGGGATGCTCTGGCTCGTCGTCGTAGAGCACGATGGCGGTGAAATCTCGATAGATACCCGTGGCGGAATGACCGTATTCCCCGAAGTTCTGGACTCTACGCTGATCCTCACCCAGAACGTGTTCGCTGCTCGGTGCGAGACCCCACCCCGCACGCGGCACGACGAGATAGGGCCACATATCGAAGGGATTGTCTTCGAGGTAGTCGAACTCCGCTTGGCGCGTCATCCAGTTCTCCAGCTTCAGGAAGTCGAGATCGACCGTCCCGGATAGCCATGGACCCATATCGAGAAGGGTCGATTCGGTTCGAGAATCGCCGTAGACAAGGCTGAATTGGCTCCCGGCCAGTATCGTGGCGTCTTGGCTCGGCGTCACGGTAATCGTGTTGCCGTCAACCGTCACCTCCAAGTCCTCCTCCTGCAACGAGCGCGAGACGGGATGAATCGTGACCTCACCTTTGCTGGGTGGTTCGCCCTCAGTGCTCACCTGGGGCGGCCACCAATTTTCGGGGATTTCGAAGGTGATCTCGTTCTCGTGGGTATAGTGATGCTCCGCATGGAAGTCGATTTGGAAGGACTGGCTTCCATCGTAACGGCTGGTTGAGCTGAGCCCTGAGAGGGTCTTGGCTTCGACCCAGTCCTCCGCCGCCACGACTTCGTTGGAGGTCGACTGAAAGTAGACCGGAGAACCGGTCACCTTGAACGTGATCTCGTTGTTGATGTCCGGAACCTGAATGTCATCGTCGACATAGGTGCCTGGAGAAACCGGAATCCACGCTGTGTCGTTGCAAACGCCGTCTTGTTCATCGCTGCTCGGCACACGGTACGCTTTCGTGAGGGGTGTTTGGTTGGCCACCGGCAACGTGACCTCGTAGCCCTGATCTCGATCGTAGCTGTTGTTGAAATCGGTGTGAGCGCTCCAGACCGCAATCGTGACGAGATTCGGATTGAGCTCGCTGCGAAATCGCAGGCAGTAGAGCGGGTGCTCGGGCTCGAGTGGATCCACGAGGGGAAAAGAGCTCTCGTAGGCGAGATCGCTCTGATTCGCATCCGCGCCGAGCATCGTGTGAATCAAGCCCGCCCCGAAGAACCCGGGCTTCTTCCTGCTCTTGAGACGGCTGCGAGCATAGCCCGGAGTATCCGCAGGCTTGGTCGGGCTCTCGCAGTGATCCTCCCACGCCACGAGGAGTCCATCGACATAGCCGGTCGTGAGGGCCAGAAGCAGTGTTCTCTCCACGAAATTGGCCTGGGCTTCCGCTGTATTGGAGACGGGATGGTGTGGTGGAATGTCCTCCGCCTTGATCGTCGTCTCATCGAGCATCACCCGGACGGGGTCGAGCCCCCAGAATTTGCCGAGGGAGAAGAGCGACGAGCAGGCTCCAAGGAATCCGTAGTAGTCGTCTCGACTGAACTCACCGGCATCGGAGAGAAAGCGGCTCTCGGGGCCGAGGCTCTGGTGGAGATGCGCGGCCACCGCGTCGGTCCGGTATTGGTCGCCCTGCCTTCCCCCGCCGTAACACATCAGAGCCCAGTGCCGCTCGAGAGGGCTCATCGGGTTCTTCCGGCGTGCATATGGACCGACGGGTGAGGCTGGCGCATTGGCTCCCGTGATGCCGCCGATGTAGACCGGAGAGCGGGGCCCGGAGCCCTGGAGCTCGATCGTCTTGGCTTTGGCCAATCGGAACAGCTCCATGGTGTTCCAGGGGAAAAGGCCGCGCATGAAGGGCTCGTTGAACACCATCCACTTCTCGAAGTACGCATCGAGAAGATTCGGCTGGCCCTCCCCGCACGCCAGATCGAACTCCCGGCTCAGGTCGTAGGTGCAGAAGGTCTCCTCCACCCAGCGAGGCCAGACGTCGACGATCAGCTCTTCATCCGGCTCGAGACCAATCGTCAACCCCTCGCTCACGTCGTACTCGAAGACGCCGGCGAAGTTGAAGTAATCGCCGGTCCACCTGTTCATGAGATCGACCGGCCCAACCGGATCCCACCCCGCCGCCCCCGGCCCGTAGATATCGAATCGCCCGATCTGGCGCATGAAGTGATCCTCGTCGAGCGTTCCGCCGTACTGACGGGACCACCACGCGATCTGGTTGCATTCTTCGTCGAATTCCCCGGAACAGTTCGTCGCCGAATTCCACATGTCTTCGGAGAACTGGAGCAATTCTCCTTGATCTGGGCGGGTGATCAGGTCCGCCCACCCCATCTTGCCGTTCGCGTGCCGAACCCAGCCGCAACCGGTCTCCAGCTTTGCCTGCTTGATCCGCACCCTGGCCTCGGCAATCTCGGCGCACGGATCGGTGATATTGGTCAGGATGTTGCCGAGCATCCGCTCCGGAGTTACGAACTCAGCATGACCATCCCGAGGCGGCATGGTCGGCACGACCGCCGCTACCGCTTGGCTAAGGGGGGGGCAAGAAACAGGCCAAAAACGCTTGTGGCACACCACATTAGTG
>NYZA01000233.1 GCA_002686955.1 Gemmatimonadota bacterium | reverse complement strand
TCGAGGGTGAGATCTCAGGCCCCGGAGGGGGGGCGATCATCGAGGGGAGGATTTCGGCCGATCGCGATCTTTCGGAATCGTGGGATCTGCTCGATCGCAGAATCAAGCGACCGCTGGAGCGGATCCGCGGGGTTGCCCGGGTTGATCTCTACGGAGTCGAGCCGCGACAGATGCGAATCGATCTCGACCTCGATGCACTGGCACGCCACGGCGTGTCGCCCGATGCAATCATCAGCACGATCGATGCGGCCAACTTCGATCTCGATCTGGGCGCTCTGCGAGGAGATTTGCTGCGCTTCGATGTGCGTTCGGAGTCCCGTTTCGAGAATGTCGAAGAGATTGGGGAGCTTCGCTTGCCCGGCACGAAGCTTCGGGTGGGCGACGTCGCCGATGTGGAGCTCCGTGAGCCGCGGCTGTCCTACGGGCGCCATCTCGACCGAAATTTCGCGATCGGCATCGGCGTCTATCGCGAGCCGACCGCCAACACCGTCGAAACGGTCGATCGGGTGATGGCGCGAATAGATGAGATCGAGACCGATCCCAAGCTCGCGGGCATCAAGCTGCTCGTATGGGAGAACCAGGGCGAGGAGATCCATGCGGCGATCACCGGACTAAGAAATGCGGGTCTCCTGGGAGGTCTCCTCGCCGTGCTCATGCTCTACGCCTTCCTGCGCAGCATCCGCACGACCCTGCTGGTGTCCACGGCGATCCCATTCTCGCTTCTGGTCACCTGCGCCGGCATGTTCCTGCTCGGCAAGACCTTGAATGTGTTGAGCATGCTGGGGCTGGCCCTCGGTGTTGGAATGATGGTCGACAACGCGGTCGTCGTCAGCGAGAACATCCACCGGCTGGGGGACCTCGGCCACAGGCCGCGCCAGGCGGCTCGCCTCGGCGCGAGACAGGTTTCGCTAGCGGTCGTGGCCGCGACGACAACAACCGTCATCGTTTGGTCTTGGCTGCTCATTTTGGAGCGAAGCGAGCTCACCATCCAAGCCGGTGCGGCGGCACTGCCGATCTGTTTGGCTGTCGCTTCCTCGCTCCTGATTTCCCTCACATTCATCCCGCTCATCGCCGCCCGATTCCCCGCGCGCAAAAGTGCCGGGTCCGGATTTCTAGCCGTTCGCCTCAACCCGGCCTACCGCCGTCTCTTGCAATGGACATTTCGCCACCGTCTCCTCACGCTCTTAGCGCTCTTGAGCCTTGCCGCCACCGCGATCGTCCCTTTCCGTGAGATCGAAAAGGTGGATGAGCCTCAGGTAGTCGAGCGCTACGTCACCATCACATACGGCGTGCACGATCCCAGTACGAAAGAGGTGTTGGAGAGTCACGTAAACTTGGTGGAATCGTATCTGTCCGATCGACAAGAGGAGCTGGGCTACGACAGCATGTACTCCTGGTTCGACGAGAACGGCGGCACGATGACGAGGCTCTACCTCCCACCGGGGCGAATCAGCAAAGAGATGTTGGACCGCTTGCGCGAACGGGTTCGCCCCGTGCTGCCGAAGATCGCGGGCGTATCGCTCACCATGGGTGAGGAACAGTGGTGGCGCAGGCGATTTCAAGGAGAGCGGCGCATCAATCTGTCGATTCGAGGGACCGATCCCGAGTTTCTTCAAGTGTTGGCGACCCGCGCCGAGGCGCGGCTGCGGGAACTCGAAGATGCGATCGACGTTTTCGGTCCCAGTGTCGAAGGGAAGAAAGAGCTGCGCATCCATGTAGATCCGGAACGGGCGCACGCCCTCGGCGTGACACCCGAATCGGTCGCCGCCTCGGCAAACGTCGCATTCAGAGGCCGGATGATGCAGAGGATCGATCGCGGCGACCACGAGGTCGACGTGGTATTGAGCCTGCCCGAAGATGCCCGACCCGGTGTATCCGCACTCGCCGATCTGCCGATTCCGCGCATCGCGGGGGCCCCGGTTCCGCTCGCGTCGGTGGCATCGATCGAGATCGCGCGAACGCCGAGGGGCGTTTGGCGCGAAGACCGCGCGGCAACCGCTTGGGTCGGGGTTCAGTTCGATAAGGAGGCGGTTGCCAACACGGAGGAGGGCCGGGAGCGGGTCAGTGAGGCGATGGAGGGCTTCGAGCTGCCGCAAGGGTATAGCTGGAGCTGGGGCAGCATGGGGGAACGGCACGACGACACACTTCAAACGATGACCAACGGTGTGCTCTTGTCGCTTTTGGTCGTCATCATGTTGATGGCGGCGCTATTCGAATCGTTCAGCCAACCCTTGGCCATTGTTATCACCCTTCCTCTCGCCTTCTTCGGCGCGTTTTGGGCCCTCTGGATCGGCGGGCATGTCTTGGATCCGGTGTCGTTCTTTGGATTGGTACTCCTGATCGGAATTGTCGTGAACAATGGAATCGTGATGGTGAACCATGTCAACACACTGCGTCGAGAGGGGATGGATCGCGTCGATGCATTGATCGAGGGCTGTGGCGACCGGCTGCGTCCGGTGCTGATGACGGCTCTGACCACGATTTTCGGACTGATTCCCCTGGCAGCCTCGGCGTTCGCGGTCGGTGGCGCTCCGATGGGGCCTCTCGCGACCGCGATGATCGGCGGCTTGGCGACATCGACTGTGTTCACACTCGTGGCTTTGCCGGTTTGGTACACCGGCGTGGAGGATGTGGGGTCGGTCGCGAGGCGGGCGCTTCCGCGATTCGCCCATCGTCGCTGATCGCGCCGATTCCAGGATCGAGTACTATCGCACCCATGCGCGCCTTGGTTCTAGAAGACAGCGGTCCCAGCCTGATCCGTGACTACCCTGATCCCCCGTCGACCGAAGAAGCCCTGATCCGCCTTCTGGTCGCCGGCATATGCGCTACCGATATCGAACTCGTCCGAGGGTATATGCATCATCGCGGCGTGCTCGGGCATGAGTGGGTCGGCGTCGTCGAGGAAGCTCCGGATCGGTCGTGGATCGGAAGGCGAGTCGTAGGGAGCATCAATTGCTCGTGTGGCACTTGTCCGACCTGCCGCGGCGGTCGTCCATCCCATTGTCCCTCGCGCAGCGTCATGGGCATCATGGGACGCGAGGGCGCGTTTTCGGAGCACTTTCGCATGCCGGTCGCGAATCTGCGCGCGGTTCCCGAGGAGGTGGACGATCGGGCCGCTGTCTTCGCCGAACCGCTCGCGGCGGCTTGCGAAATCGTCGAGGCGAACCACATCCGACCCACCGACCGCGTCGTCGTGCTCGGCATCGGCCGTCTCGGGCAGCTCTGTGCCCGTGTTCTCGCCCTGACCGGCTCTCGCGTTCAAGCGCTGAGCCGAAACAGCTCTCGTTTCGATCTCTTGCCGCCCGGTGTCGAATCGGTGCATGCGGGCGATGCTGATACCCTGGCCGGCGCCGATATCGTCGTGGATTGCACCGGATCGACCGATGGCATCGCTTTGGCCACCCGTCTGGTCCGCCCAAGAGGCACGATCGTCTTGAAGACCACGACCCACGATGCGGCCGCGGTGACTTCCGTTCCTTGGGTCGTCGACGAGATCACGCTGGTCGGCTCTCGCTGCGGTCCCTTCGAGCCCGCTCTACGCTTGCTCGCCGCTGGACTCGTAGATCCTCGCCCTCTGGCTACACACATCTTCCCACTCGATGAGGGCGTCAGGGCTCTCGACGTCGCCGCCGGGCCCGACGCATTGAAAGTGCTGATAACACCATGAGCTCTCCGCAACTCGAGCAGATCGATCGCTACCGGTGGCGAATACAGAAGACCGGTGGCATGCGGGTGCCCGGCTTGATCTTCGCGACCAAGCGGATGATCGCGGACATTCGGCGCGACGGAGGCGCCGAGCAGGTCGCGAACGTCGCCCATCTACCCGGCATCGTCGCTGCCTCGATCGCAATGCCCGACATCCACCGTGGCTACGGGTTTTCGATCGGCGGAGTGGCGGCCTTCGATCTCGATGAGGGGGTCGTCAGTCCCGGCGGTGTCGGCTACGACATCAATTGCGGTGTGCGATTGCTATCGACTTTGGTGCCCCGCGAGGAGCTCATCCCGCGACTCGACGAGTTGGCGACCGCCCTCTTCGACGCTGTTCCCGCGGGGGTCGGCCGCCCCGGACGCAATAAGCTGAACGATGCCGAGCTCACGCGCATGGGGTCTCCTGGGCGGTCGATCGCGGACTCGCGCGCCGGGAGGACATCGAATCGACCGAAGAGGACGGCAGGCTTGAAGGATCGGAGCCTCGCCTCGTCTCCGCTCGAGCCCGGGAGCGGGGCCGTGATCAGCTCGGCTCGCTCGGTTCGGGAAATCACTTCTGCGAGGTCGGCATTGCGCGCAAAGTTGCGCGACTGGTGCCCCTGGCGGTGATCAAAGGATGAAGACCGAAGTACTGAAGACGGCAGGAGGGGCCGCCTTTTCGGTCGATGTCGAGGACTGGTTCCATCTTCTCGAAGTCGAGAACGCTCCCGCGGCGGCCGATTGGGACGACTTGCCCTCGCGCGTGGAGCGAGGCTTCATGCGGCTCCTGGATCTCTTCTCCCAAAAAGGTGTTTCGGTCACCTGTTTCTTCCTGGGCTGGGTGGCCGAGAGGCATCCGCATCTCGTGCGGGAAGCCTGGGCGAGGGGCCACGAGATCGGCTCTCACGGCCATCGCCACCGACTCGTGTGCTCCATGGGCGCCGACCTCTTCCACGACGATGCCCTGCGCTCTCGCCATGTATTGGAAGATCTGATCGGGGAGCCGGTTCGGTGGCATCGCGCGGCCGGCTTCTCGGTGACCGAAAATGCCCCCTGGTTCTTCGAGGAGCTGGCGCGTACGGGCTACACACACGACTCGTCGGTCTTTCCCGCGGCCCATGGCCACGGTGGACTCCCGGGCGCTCCGGTCGCGCCTCATCGAATCGCCACGCCGGCGGGCAAGATCATCGAGTTTCCGGTGTCGGTCGTCTCGGTTCTGGGGCGGCCGCTCTGCTTCTTCGGGGGCGGATATCTGCGTGTGTCCCCCTATCTCCTGGTGCGGTCGATGGCGCGCCGAGTGATCGCCGAGGGGCGCCCGGTCGCCTTCTACCTGCACCCCCGCGAGGTCGATCCGGGCCATCCACGCCTCCCCCTTTCCGCGAAGAGGCGTTTCAAGTCCTACACTTGCATTGACGGAACCTACCTGAAGGTATCAAGATTGCTGGACGATTTTCCGGTCACGACCTTTGGGGCATGTCTGGCCGGCACGTCGGCTGGGGGCGCAGCTCGTGCCAACGCTTGAACGCACACAGAAGTTCTTCGACGGATATGCAGCCGACTTCGACGCGCTATACGGGACGCGCCGGAGCTTGATCAACCGCGTAGTGAATCCACTGCTGCGCAGAAGCATGAAGCTGCGCTACCAGCGCACCCTCGAAAGCTGTGACCCGATCGAGGGCGCGGAGGTACTCGATGTCGGCTGCGGCCCCGGGCACTACCTCGTCGCCTTGCTCCGTCGCGGAGCCGCGCGTGCGGTCGGACTCGACTTTGCCGAAGGCATGCTCGAGATTGCCGGCGCCCGCGCCGAAACTTGTGGCGTGGCGGATCGTTGCGAGCTGGTTCATACGAGTTTCGAAGATTTCGAACCGAAGCGGCCTTTCGACTACGTCATTCTCAACGGTTTCATGGACTACACACCCGATCCAGCGACAATCATCCGGAAGGCGATGGGGATGGCGACGCGCAGGGGCTTCTTCAGCTTCCCCGCGGCGGGGGGAATTCTAGGCTGGCAGCGGCGATTCCGCTATCGGTCGCGCTGTGATCTCTACCTCTACGATCGCCCTCGACTCGAGGGGCTCTTTTCGGAGTTCGAGAACGTCTCGATCGAGACGATTGCCCGTGACTACTTCGTGAGGGTAGACATCGAGCATTGAGCGGCGTGCGGCACCGGATACGCACCGCGCCGGAGACAAGCCCCCATGGCCAAGAGAAGAAGCAACGATCTCGAAACCGCTCTGCGGGAACGGATCTTGGTCGTCGACGGCGCTACCGGCACCTGGATGCAGCAACAGAGTTTGACGGCCGACGATTTTGGCGGGCGAGAGTACGAGGGTTGCAACGAGCATCTGAACGTCTCGCGACCCGACGTCGTCGAAAAACTGCACCTGGCGCATATTGAGGCCGGAGCCGACATCATCGAGACCAATACATTCGGTGGCGCATCGATCGTGCTGGCCGAGTACGGTCTCGAGAAGAGATCGATCGAGCTGAATCGTGAAGCCGCGCGCATCGCACGAAGCGTCGCCGATCGGTCGCGAGAGAGGGGTCGCTCCGTGTGGGTCGCCGGGTCGATGGGACCAACGACCAAGGCGATCTCGGTAACCGGAGGCGCTACCTTCGAAGAGCTGCGACACTCCTATGGCGAGCAGGCGCAGGGGCTGCTGGAGGGCAGTGTAGATCTGTTGGCGATCGAGACCGCGCAGGACACACGCAATGTGAAGGCCGCGCTTCTCGGCGTCGAGGACGCGATCGCGCGTGGGGCCTCCCGGGCGCCCTTGATGATCTCGTGCACCATCGAGCCGACCGGGACGATGCTCGCCGGGCAGGGCGTTGAAGCGTTCTTTACCTCGATCCGCCACGCCGATCCGCTGATCGTCGGTCTCAACTGTGGCACCGGCCCCGATTTCATGACCGACCATCTGCGCGCCCTCGCCGCCATGGCGACGACGAATGTCGCCTGCATCCCGAACGCCGGTCTTCCCGATGAAGAGGGCCGATATCTCGAAAGCCCCGAAGAGCTCGCCTTGGTCATGGAGCGCTTCGTCGATCGCGGGTGGCTGAACGTGGTTGGTGGTTGCTGCGGCACCACACCGGAACATATCCGCGCATTGGCCGGCATGGTCGAAGGGAAGCGCCCCCGCACGCCCGAGGGCGACGATCGCTGCGCCGTCAGCGGCATCGATTTCGTAGCGATCGAAGAAGAGAATCGGCCCCTTCTGGTCGGCGAGCGCACGAATGTCGTCGGCTCGAGGAAGTTCCGCCGCTTGATCGAAGGGGGCAAGCTTGCCGAGGCCGCGGAAGTCGGGCGAGCGCAGGTGCGCGCAGGCGCTCAGATCATCGACGTCTGTCTGGCCGAAGCCGATAGAGACGAGGCCGCCGACATGGACGCCTTCCTGCAGCGCCTCACTCGGGTGGTGAAGGCGCCGATCATGGTTGACAGCACCGATCCCCGTGTACTCGAAGTGGCGCTACCCCATTGCCAGGGCGCGACGATCGTCAACTCGATCAACCTCGAGGAGGGTGAGGATCGGCTCGATGCGGTCGTACCGATGGCGAGGCGATTCGGCGCCCTCTTCGTGGTGGGTACGATCGACGAAGAGGGGATGGCGGTCACCCGGGCTCGCAAGCTTGATGTCGCCCATCGATTGCACGGCATACTTGCGCGGAAGTACGGCCTGCGGGACCGAGATCTGATCTGGGATCCCCTGACCTTTCCTTGCGCTACTGGAGACAGTGCTTACGAAGGCAGCGCGGAAGAGACGATCGAAGGTATCCGTTTGATCAAGCAGGCATATCCGGAATCGAAGACGATCCTGGGGGTCAGCAACATTTCGTTTGGACTCCCCCCGGCCGGCCGCGAAGTGCTCAACTCGGTCTTTCTTTACCTGGCGACGAAGGCCGGTCTCGACTTGGCGATCGTGAACTCACAGAAGCTCGAGCGTTACGCCTCGATTCCCCCAGCCGAAGTCGAGCTCTCCACCAATCTGCTGTTGAGTCGCGGGCAAGATCCGATCGGGGAGTTCGTTGCCCATTTTCGTGGCGCGAGCGGAAGGCGAGCGCCCTCCGAAAAGAAGCACGAATTGCCACTCGACGAACGGCTGGCCGCCTATGTCGTCGAGGGCACGCGAGAGGGTTTGGCGCGAGATCTCGATAGGAAGTTGGAGGAAACGCCGGCCTTGGAGATCGTAAACGGACCTTTGATGGAGGGGATGGCGGAGGTTGGCAGGCTCTTCAATGCCAACGAGCTGATCGTGGCGGAGGTATTGCAAAGCGCCGAGGTGATGAAGCTGGCGGTCTCGCAGCTCGAAGCCCATATGGAAAGAAGCGACGCGGCATCTCGCGGGAAGGTGCTGCTGGCAACAGTAAAGGGGGATGTGCACGATATCGGCAAGAACCTAGTGCAGATCATATTCAGCAACAACGGTTACCGCGTTGTCGATCTGGGGACGAAGGTGCCACCCGCTGCATTGATCGAGGCTGTTAGGCGAGAGCAACCCGGCGCCATCGGTCTCTCGGGATTGCTCGTCAAATCGGCTCATCAGATGGTGGCAACGGCACAGGACCTCCACGAAGAAGGGATCGATCTACCTCTGCTGGTCGGGGGAGCGGCGCTCAGCGCGAGGTTCGCGAACGAGAGGATCGCCCCGGTCTACGGCGGCCCGGTCATGTACGCAAAGGACGCGATGTCGGGCCTTTCGCTCTTGCGGGGAGTGGCAGAGCAAGGCGGAAGCGTCTCGGCAACGCACGAGGCCCGGAGCTCATCCGCGGGAAGGCGCCCCCGAAGGAAGACACCGAAGAAGGCTGAGGCCAATAAGCGACTCTTAGTGGCATCCGCTCCGCGCAACCCCGACACCGAACGGCATCTGATCCGAGAGATCCCTTTCGACCTCTTGTGGAGCTGGGTGAATCCTCAGATGCTCTTCGGCAAACACCTGGGATTGAAAGGGAAGCTCGCGGAGCTCATCGAAGACGGCGACCAGCGTGCGATCGGTCTGGATAACGCCGTACGCGAGATCAGAAGCAGCCATCCGCCAACCGTCAATGCAGCCTGGCGCTTCTTCCCGGCGGGAAGTGAAGGGGATGCGCTCCATCTTTTCGACCCGGAGGGAAGCGGGGCGCCGGTCCACACCTTCTCGTTCAAGCGCCAGCCGGACGGAGATCGCCTCTGTCTATCCGATCTGGTTCAACCGATCGGCCCGGACGGTGTCACCGATCACGTGGCCCTACTCGTGACGAGCGCCGGCGTTGGCGTGCGCGAGCGAGCCGCCGAGCTGCGTGAGCGAGGCGAGTACCTCGCTTCGCATATCGTACAAGCCCTCGCCCTCGAGACCGCAGAAGCCGCGGCCGAATGGCTCCACGCCCGCCTACGATCCGCCTGGGGATTCCCCGACGGCGAAGACCTGACGATGACCGACCGCTTTCGCGCACGCTATCGTGGCATGCGTTACTCCTTCGGTTACCCGGCCTGTCCCGATCTCTCCGATCAGGCCGCCCTTTTCGGTCTTCTACGGCCGGAGGAGATCGGAGTCGAGCTAACCGAGGACTTCATGATGGACCCGGAGGCGAGTGTTTCAGCAATCGTATTTCACCATCCCGATGCCAGATATTTCTCCGTGGGAGATTCATACAGGGAGTAGAAAACATGCAGTCCATTCTCTATTTCAAGCTGCTGCACATAGGCGGTGCTTTTCTCTGGATCGGCGCGCTCATCAATCTGTGTCGGCTTCTGGCCGCCATGGCGGGCGAGCAAGACGAGAGTGCGAAGAAGGGCATGGTGACGCTGGCCCGCGGCATCTACAACAAGGGTGCGATTCCCGGCATCTTGCTCACTCTCATCGGCGGCGGAGCGATGTTGCTCGTTATGGGCATGCCCCCGGGCGGATGGATGCACGCCAAGCTGCTTCTCGTTTTGTTCTTGGTCGCCGCCGATCAGGTTCTGCGGGCGAAAATATCGTCGCTTGCATCCGGGCAATCGATGAAAACAACTTTTTTTTCGATGATGGAGATAGCTTCGATCTTGGGCTTGTGGGCGGTTCTTTCGTTGGCCGTACTGCGGCCCTTCTGATCTGGATCCGGTCCAGATCTCGCCGCCAAAGCGGGAAGTTGTTGTTGCGCGAACCCCAATGAGCTGAGCCCGATGAAACCACCAAGAGAACGCCAAAGCCCCGCCGAAGTCCTTGCCCGCTTGCGCTCCAAGCGCGCGAACGATGTCGACTGGTCCGAGGGCAAGACATTCGCCTACGTATTCGCCCCCGATCGCGAGGCCAGAGAGCTGGTAGAGGCCGCCAGCAGGATGTTTCTCTGGGAAAACGCTTTGGATCCCACGGTTTGCCCGAGCTTGGTCGAGATGGAATCCGAGATCATCGCCATGGCGGCCGGCCATTTGGGGGGAGACGAGAACACTGTCGGTAACTTCACCAGCGGCGGCACGGAGAGCGTGTTGCTCTCCGTCAAGACCGCCCGGGATTGGGCGCGCGCCAACCGCCCTGAGATCGAAGCCCCCGAGCTCGTGCTCCCGATTACGGCTCATGCCTGTTTCCACAAGGGCTGCGAGTACTTCGGCATCAAGCCTGTCGTCGTCCCGGTCGATCCGCTTTCGTGTCGCGTAGATCCCGAAGTGATGCGACGGGCCATCACACCCTCCACGATTCTACTGGTCGCGTCGGCCCCCTCGTACGCGCATGGAGTCCTCGACCCGATCCGCGAGATCGGCGCGATAGCGCAAGAAGCAGACCTCCTTTTCCACGTCGACGGATGCATCGGCGCCTTCCTCATGCCCTTCCTGCGAAAACTGGGAGCGGCGATCCCCGACTTCGACCTCGGCGTTCCCGGGGTCAGCTCGATCTCGATGGACCTACACAAATACGGCTTCGCTCCGAAGGGCGCGTCGGTCATCCTCTATCGAGACAAGTCCCTCAGAAGACACCAAATCTTCTCCTGCTCCGGGTGGACGGGCTACGCCGTGGTCAACCCAACGATCCAGAGCTCCAGATCGGGCGGGCCGGTGGCCGCCGCATGGACGTTGCTGCAACACTTTGGAGAGGAGGGCTATCTGGAGATCGCTCGTGCGCTGAAGCGATCGACCGATGAGATCATCGCCGGCGTGGAGAACTTGGAAGACATCCACCTCATCGGAGAGCCATCGATGAGCATCGTGGCATTCGGCTCCGATTCGGTGAACCTCTTCCGTCTCGCCGATGAGCTCAAGCGGAACGGTTGGCACGTGCAGCCGCAGCTGCGATTCGGTGATGTGCCGGAGAGCATCCACCTGACGATTGTTCCCGTCACTCTGCGCACAACCGGTGCCTTCCTGCACGATCTGGAGGAAGCGCTGCACACCATGCGCGCCACGAAAGCGCCTCCAAATCCTCTGCTCGACACGCTAAAAGGGGTCGATCTCGCTTCGTTGACGCCCGATGCGATCGAAGCGCTGCTCGGCGCGGCGGGGCTCGGTGGCGGAAAGCTCCCGGGCGATATGGCCGAGATCAATGAGATCCTGAACATCCTCCCGATCGAGGCGAGAGACGCGCTTCTGACCGCCTTCTTCAACGAGATCGGCATTCGACATCGGTGACGCTATTCTTGCGCGGACCCTTAGCCCGCATTTCTCACCAATTTTCTGCTGTGGCGACGCATCTCCGCACCCTGGCAGCACTTCCCCCCGTTTCGCTTTGTGCGACGTGCAACCAGCACGCCTCAGCGCGAAACGGTGCGAAGCACCGCGAGGGCACGAATCTGCGCCCCCTCGCGACGAAAGTTTGCGAGAAATGCGGGTTAGCTCTTCAAGCAAAGGGATCCACGAAGCGCAGCTCCTCGAAGCGCATGAAATCCCGGTCCGCCGAGCAGAGCAAGAGGCCATGGTCGATGGCCAAAGCGGCGAGGTGGGCATCCATGACCAGCTTCGGCGTCAATCCCCGCCCCCGCACCAAACGATCCAGTGTGCCTTCGTGCCCCTCGCCCGCCGTTGGGATCCACGTGGTAGGAAGCGCGAGCCAGGCCCGCACCTGGCTCCAAGCCTCGTCCATCGGAAGCGGACGCGGGAAGAGCCTCGGGCTGGTCGCGAGCCGCAGAAATGCCAGGAGCGATTCCCATGGCAGGCCAACGCCAGCCCTCCCGTTCAGCTTCTCGTCGAGCCAGCGATGGGCGGCCGCGTGCTGATCGTACGACGACAGACGCGCGTAAAGGAGCAGGTTCGCATCGACCAGAATCACCTGTAGTCGTCGCCCTCCGCGATCGCCAGAAGCTCATGGACCCCATGGATCCCCTGCACCGCGGGTGGCCCCGGATCGGAGACTGGGGTTTCGTACCGAGATGGCTCCACCGGAGGCGTGGCGGCCAACCCCTTGCGGATCGTTTCGTTGACCACATCTTTCCAGGCTGCGCCACTCAGCCGCGACAGCCGTTTCAGCTCGGCCGCCAGGTCCGGATCGAGGGTGAGAGTCGTTCGCATGGGACCAATCTAAGCAAGTGATGCGCGCGCGTCAACATGGCGCGCATCACGCATCAATCGTCCCCCGCCGCGTACGCCTTCTCCAACAGCTCCTCGACCGCCTTCAGATCTTCCTGCCGGCTCGGTGGCGTCAATCCCTTGGCGTTCGAGAGAATGTCGATCGCCTCGCCGACATGGCCGAGCTTCAGATAGAGCTCGCCCACCTGCCGGAAGTAGAGGAAGCGCCCCGAGGGATCGCGATCGGCCAATGCGTTGTAGGTATCGATCGCCCGGATCGCGTCGTCCCCCGGACCGCTCAGGAAGCGCGCGAGCCAGAGCGCGTTCATCGGGTCGTTCGGCCCCTTGGCGAAAGCCTTGTCGTAGAAGCGCCCCGCCTTCTTGTAGTCCTCTTGTCGCTCGGCGATCTCGCCCAAGAGCCGAAAGACCGCCGCACTCTCCTTCTCGGTGCCCACGGCCTCTTCCAGCATCGCCTCGGCCTTGTCGAGCTTGCCGGTCGCGATCAAGATCTCCCCCAAGCGCTGGGTCACGCGAGGGTCCTCGCCCGCGAACTTCTCCAGCGCTTCGACGGCCCCCTTCTTGTGCCCCAGCCCCAAGCTCACCTCGGTCAGCTCGAGCACAGCCTCGGCCCGCCCCGGATCCCCATCAACCGCCTTGCGCAGATTCCTCGCTGCTCCGGTGTGGTCTCCCAATGCGTGCAAGGTGTGCCCCAGCTCGAAGGCGATGATCGGGTCTTTCGGCGATTTCCGCTGAAGCGTCTTCAGGATCGATTTCGCCTCGGGCAGATCGTCCTCCGCCGCCGCCTGCAGCGCCCGCCCGAGCTCGATTCCATGGGTGCGGTACTGATCCGCCCGCTCCCCCTGAGCGTCGAACAGCGCCTCGATCTCCTGATCGGTGCCTGAATCGGCCACCAGATCCTGATCGCGGTCAATCATGTGCGCCTGCGTCGCCTTGCTCCATTTGGTTCCGTCGGCCAGACCGCGCAGGATCTTCGACGCCCTCTTCCTCGACTCCTTCGAAACCGCCAGATCGCGCGCCAGCGCCGCCCGCTCCACTGCCTTGTCGTTCTCGTCCGCCTCCAGATACGCCTCCGCCGCATCGAGATGTTCTCGCGCGATCGCCTCGTTCGCCCGACTCAGCAGCTGCTCCAGCTCGCCCCGCTCCGGCGACACCTCCGGCAGCCCCTC